>CASDQU010000038.1 GCA_949282835.1 uncultured Bacillota bacterium
GATTTTGCTCCTCTATAACCCTTTGCACTTTTAAGAATAGAACGGCGTTTTTTTAATGCGTTTACTGATCTTTTAATTCTCATCTCATTCCTCCTTATTTAGCCAAAAGGGTCTTAATGTTTTGAGTGTTTTGACCTTTAATGTAAGAGCCCTTTCTTAATTTTCTTTTCGTTGACCTTGACTTTTTAGCAAGGAAATGACCTTTTCCAGGTCTAGCAAATTTAACTTCTCCACTAGCTGTTAAATGAAAACGCTTTTTGCATCCACTATGTGTTTTTTGTTTTGGCATAATCTTTCTCCTTTTATTTAGCTTTTTTTGGACTGATAACAACAAAGACATTTCTTCCTAAAAGTTCAGGTTCTTTTTCAGTCAATCCATATTCACTTACTCTTGCACAAAAATCCTTTACGATTTCTATAGCTTTTTTTACATAAGCTTGTTCTCGTCCTTTCATTCTAAGAGTAACTTTAACCTTATTCCCCTCTTTTAAGAATTTTGTTGCACTAGAAACTCGATAAGCTATGTCATGTTCTTCAATAGTCATTGACAAGCGTACCTCTTTGGTCTCTATTATTTTTTGAGATTTTTTCATCTCCTTTTCTTTTTTTAGTGCCTCATATTTAAACTTCCCATAGTTTAAAAGTTTACATACAGCAGGAATAGATGTTCCTGACATAAGCACTAAATCATAGCCGCGCTCTTCAGCAATTTCAAGCGCTTCTTGTCTTGATAAAACTCCAAGTTGTTCTCCATTTTCACCTATTAAACGAACTTCCTTTGCTGTGATTTGTTCGTTTGTTAAAAGTTCCTTAAAAATTGTTATAGTCCCCTTTTAATAAAAATTTGGTGGAAGCACAAAATTCCACCAAAACCAATATTTTCATAACAAAAGATTTAATCAAATATTTAAGTTTTTAACCTAGTTAAGCCCAAATGCCAACTGGTGAGAAGTGGAACTTCTACTTTCATGTGAGTATTCTAGCATATTAATTTTTTCTTGTCAACTCTTTTAATTAAATTTTTATATAAATCTTTCTAAAATTTTTCCCAATCTTAGTATTATAATATTGCAGTTTTTTAAAGCATATTCTTTCATAAGTGCCTTAAAAAATATGGTAAGCCCTGCAATCAATGCTGATACACTGATTGATATTAGAATAAGTAGATGATTATCATAAATATTTTCAGTGAGAGCAACGACAATACAAGCCCCTCCTGCACCACAAAGAGTACTGCAAATATCTCCCACTACATCTGCACAAAAAGAACAAACTTTTTCTGAATGTTTGCATAGTATATATCCAGTTACAGCCCCCTTTTTGTTTTCTTTTATCCACTGTTTAAAAACTTCTGTTTCTGCACTTGCTGCTGCTATGCCAATCATATCAAATATTACAGAGAAAAAAATAAATATTGATATTCCTATTGAGGCTACTGCAATTCCCATGCTTGTAAGCAGAGTTTGGCTTATAAAGCCAAAAAATAAAGACAAAGAAATTGCTATAAAAAACATTTTAATTGCCCAAGCGAATTTCCTTGCCCCTTTATAATTTTGAATTTGCGCTTTTGAATACCTTCTCACAAAATAATGTATGTGCTGTTTTATTTTATTATGTCTAGTATTCAGTTGCCATCTACTTCTTGAAGTCCATTTAAAGTCTCTTTAATTTCAGTTAATTTGCCTTTTGCCTCATCAAGAATAGAGTAGCAATCTTTAATAATGCTTGCTCCCTCTTCCAAATTTTTTATTGCTTGGTCAATAGGCAAATTCCCCTCTTCAAATTTTTCAATTATCTCATTTAATTTTTTAGTCGCCTCTTCATATGATAACTTATTCATAATTCCTCCTCAATTCTTTACATGTTTTAGCGAGAAATGACTTTAATTCTTTCAAGTTAACCATTATCTTTTCGCCAGTTTTCCTTATTGTAATTTCAGCCCCTTGATTAGCAAGACTTCTTGGACTTATAAGAACTCTAATAGGTATTCCCATTAATTCACTATCAGTGAGTTTTATACCAGCCGAAACATTACGGTCATCATATATGACTTCGAATTTTTTTGATAAACTCTTATACAATTCTTCAGCTTTTAATTTAACATTATCATCATCCATTCTAAGAGGCGATAGATAAATTTGCCATGGAGCTATTGCAATAGGCCAAACTATACCCTTTTCATCAGATAACTCTTCCACAATTCCAGCTAGACTTCTTCCAACCCCAATACCATAACATCCCATTATAGGGTTTATTTGCTCTCCATTTCTATCTTGAATTGTCATACCCATGCTTTTAGTATACTTTGTGCCAAGCTGGAAAATGTTGCCGACTTCAATGCCCTTTTTTATATTTAGAGGATGTCCACAAATTGGACATTTTTCTCCTTCACTAACTTTGGCAATGTCGTAATATGTTTTTACTTTGACATCTCTTTCCATATTGACATTAATAAGATGATATTTCTCTTTATTAGCCCCGCATACAAGCCCTTTTTGTCCTGAAATAGATTTGTCAAAGACAAGGATGGCATTATCTATTGTTAAACCTATTGGTCCAATATTGCCTTTAACAAGCCCATCTTCACTTATATCTTTTACAACAACATCTCCCCCTACAATTTTCTTCAATTTTGCTTCATTTATTTCTTTGTCGCCTCGAATAAATGCTACAACAACTGAATTAGGGTCGCCTTCTATGGCATAACAAACAGCTTTAATTATTTGTTTTTGGTCTATCTTGAGATAATTAGACACTTCATCTATACTTTTTGCGTCTTCGGTATAAACTTCTTGCAGCTTGCCATCATTGAAGGTTACTTTGTCAATAATTGAGGTTGCTATCTCCATATTAGCTTTATAGTCGCAATGAGAGCAAATGATAATATTGTCTTCGCCTGCTTCAACAAGAAGTTGAAATTCATCAGCTTTTTGACCGCCCATCATTCCGCTGTCAGATGAAACAGCGATACAATTTTTCATGCCCATTCTTTTAAAAATGGTCTGATATGATTTATAAACTTTTTTATAATAATTTTCTAAATCTTTTTGAGAGGTATGGAAGGAATAAGCATCTTTCATGGTAAATTCTTTTACACGAAGTAACCCTGCCCTTGGTCTTGCTTCATCTCTAAATTTAGTTTGAATTTGATAAATCATGTATGGCAACTGGTCATAACTTTTTATGGTATTTTGGCATAGATGTACAGCCGCCTCTTCATGTGTCATACCTAAAAGCATATCATGATTATTTCTATCTTTAAATCTAACCATTTCTTGACCAATGGAATTAAATCGCCCACTTTTTTCCCATAATTCTTTAGGCATTACAACAGGCATTAAAACTTCTTGTCCACCTATTTTGTTCATCTCTTCTCTGATTATATTTATAATTTTCAAACTAACCCTTTGTCCTGCTGGCATGAGAGTATAGATGCCATTGCTAACCTGTTTTATATAACCTGCACGCAACAATAAACTATGGCTTTTTGCAACTACGCCATTTGGAATATCTTTTAATCTTTCACTTACAAGTTTTGAAACTCTCATATTTTACTCCTTTTCTTTTGGTGATGCTTTCAATTTGCCATCTTTAAAGATTATACTTAAATCGCTATTAAAATCAATATTATTTATTGAAGATATGCTAATACCATTCTGTTCAATTTTGGCAAATCCTTTGTTTAAAATTTCAACTGGGTTATTTTTATTTAATGTAATTTCACTTAAGCCTAACTCATAATATTTGGAATTAATATAATTCTCATAACAAACAGTCAAAGAGCGGTAAATATTTCCAATTAAATTTCTATTTGCATCTAATTTCTTCTCGCCTACGCTAATGAATTTAAATTTTTTAAGTTCTAACTCATTTTGAATATTTGAGATAAAAGTATCAAAAGTGCGCAATAAATTATTAGCAGTAGATATAAATTGTTCTTTTTTGCTTTCATTATCAACAGTCAAAAGTTCGGCAGCGGCTGAAGGAGTTGGCGCTCTTAGGTCACTAACAAAATCGATAATAGTATAGTCGGTTTCATGTCCTACTGCTGATACTAAAAATTTAGGACATTTATAGGCTGCTCTTGCCACTATTTCAGTATTGTAAGCCGATAAATCTTCCAGCGAGCCCCCTCCTCTTGCTACAATTATAGCATCAATTTTATCATAATTACCCATAACATCAATCGCATGAGCAATTTCTTTTTCTGCCAAATTACCTTGAACTTTTGTATTGAAAAGCACTATGTCAACCGCGGGATTTCTTCTCCAAACAATATTTTTAATATCCTGAAGAACTGCTCCTTCGCTTGAGGTTATAACTCCTATCCTAGCTATCTTTTTAGGCATGGGCTGTTTGCCTGAAATATCAAAAAGCCCTTCTTCTTCAAGTTTTTGTTTGAGTTTTAAAAATTCTTCAAAAAGTTTACCCTGCCCAAGCTTTTCAACTCTTATAACATTAAAATTAAATTTACCAGCTTTAGTATAATAGTTTGGCGAGCCTGTAATGATAACTTTATTTCCTTCAATTATTTGCGAAACAAAATTAGGATAGAAACATACACATGAAAGAGTAGAAGTTTCATCTTTCAATGAAAAATATATCACATTTCTAGAAAAACTCACTCCAAAAACTTCCCCTACTATTGAGATGTTATGTAGAAGCTCCTCACTATCAAATATCTGTTTGATATAATTATTAAATTTTGTAACACTTATTGCTTGTTCCATATCGTTAATTAAGATTTAAGTCTTTTATAATAGATGCTAATACTCCATTTATAAAACGACTACTTTTTTGAGTTGAGAATTTTTTTGCCAAATTTACAATTTCATTAATTGCAACTTGTTTAGGCGTTTTATTATATAATATTTCAGTTAAAGCTTCATAGATTAAAGCAAGATCAACCTTATAAACTCTATCAAGCTCATATCCTATTAAATGTTGAGAAACAATCGCTTCAAGTTCTCCTTTATTTTCTTCAAAGTTTTTTACAATACTTTTTGCAAATAATAAATCCTCTTCTTTTGTCAAAGTTGCAAAAAACTCTTCGTCAAAATACTCTTTAACGAAAAGTCTTTCATAGATAAGCTGAAAAGCAAGCTCTCTTGCGTCATTTCTCATTTTAACCTTCCTCATCACACTCAACGCCATATACATGGACATTGATTTTGCCTGGGTTTAACCCTACCATAGAAGAGAGTGAATTTTTAATGTTTTCTTGTACTCTATAGGCGATATCTGGTACACTGTAACCAATGTACACTTTAATATATACATCGACAGTTAAATTTCCATTGATATCAAACTTTATGCTGACACCCTCATTTTTAGGCTTAACCATTTTTTTGTATAAAGGAAGATAGTCATTAGTCAAAGAATGAACACCATTAATTTCCTTAGTGGCAAGATTAATAATAGAAAGAAGAATTTCTCTATCTATTTCCACCTTGCCTTTACCTAGCATATTCTTCTTTGTTTTGTTCATAATTCCACCTCTATCTTTTGTATTATAACATATTTTTTTTTATTTTTGCAATTATTCTACTGGAATAATTTTGATATTTTCAATTCCAACAGAAAGTTCAGTTTGAATAACCGAAACAATTTGAGCAACTTCACTAGAAGTAAGTTCTGCAGCTTTAACTACAGCATTTACATTTGAATCGGAAATAGTAACAACACAATCGGCAAAGCCCTTTGATTTAATAAGTCCCTCTACTACTAATTCCTGTTCCATTTGGTCAATCAAAGCAAGTTTTGCGGTTTCTGCATTTTTAATCGCTTCTTCTGATGATGATTCGCTAGAAATTATAGCATCATAATAAAGCATCTCTTGGTCGCGCGTAGATTCTCTATCATTTCTATAAGTTTGGAAATAACTTGAAGTTGTAGTAGTTTCATTATTATTATTTGACACAGACTTGTTAAGCATAACATTTAAATAGCCAGTAACCCCTAGAAGAAGTACCATAACTGCAATAATGATAATTTTTGTTCTTTTTTTCATAATCACTCCTTTTATTAGCTTAATATATTTATCTTTGAGTTGTCTACATCTATCACCGTTTGAATGACGCTTAGTATATTCATCTTTACCGAAACATCACTTGCGCCGCTTGCAACTACAACAAGCCCGCTTATTATTGGATAGATTTCCTTCTCAAGTACAGGTTGTCCATCAACTAAAACGACTGACGAAGTAGTTACAGTTGTGCCATTTGAAGTCGTTCTTGTTTCATCTTCGGTAACATAGACATATTCAAAGCCTTTTTCTAATGTAATTATAACTTCAACATCTCCCGCATTTTTTACTTTTGTTAATACACTTTCAAGTTTATTCTCAAGGTAGTCCACATATTCCAAAGAGGAAGAAAATTCTTGATTAATATTGTCATCTTTTGTAGAGGAAGCTTCCTTTTGTTTGTTAAAGACTGAAGAAAAATATATGATTGCTATGATGAGAGCTAGTCCAACAGCTATATAAATATGAATATGCTTAACCTTTTTAATACGCTGGTAAAGAGCTTTGAATTTATCCGTCATAAAGAATAGCCTCCTTGTCAATATCAACATAGTTTACAATGATATTTGTAATATCTTTCTTTATCTTTGTTATATCTTTATGCTCAGCATTTTCAGTTATTACTAAACTTGTTAAATCGACAGTAATCGACTTAAATTGCATTGCATTATCAAAAATGTCACAGTTTATATATACTTCAACATTTTGGTAGCCATTGTTATAAATGGCTTTTTCTAGTTGCTCTTTTACAACAGAGATTTTATTTAAATTTAATTGATAGATGTAGTCTTGGTCTGCTTCTATTCCGCTTTCATCTAGAATATTAGATATATTAAAATTTTTATTTAAAAGTTTTGGAATTGGCAATAAAATAACTAAAACAACTATAAAAGAAAACACCCCTCTTATATATCTATTTAGTTGCCCTTCTGGCAGAATAAGTTCTAATACAACTGAAAGACAAATAATGCCAGCTATAGATAAAATCCAATTAGATAATTCTCCTATCATATTTCTCTCCTTATACTATATTGGCAGAGCAAATAACTAAACCGATAGTAATAAAGTATACAAATGCAACACCTATTAAAAGTACAATTAAAAGTACCATACTTTTTGAAAGTGAAGATATAAAACTTGCCACCTGCTTATTTCCTAATGGCTCTACAATACCTGCAATTAATTTTAGTGCAAGCATAAAAATTACCAGTTCAATTAATGGAGATATAAGGGTTGCCAGCAATAGAAATAAACCAGTAGCTCCTACCGCATTTTTAATCAAGTTTGAAGAAGCAAGTATAACACCCATGCCATCACTTAAATAAGAGCCAAGTATTGGAATATAAGATTTTATGGCATATTTAGCCGTCCTAATAGAAATGCCGTCTATTGAACCTGCGGTAATTCCTTGAATAGACAAAAAGGCGGTAAAAATAGTAAAAATTAAACCTACAAGCCATTTATATGTGCTATTTAAAAAGGAAGAAAATTTATCAAGTTTAACTGTATTAGAAAGATTGGAAACTACACTAAAAACCACTGAAAATATAAAGATTGGAAGCAAAATAAAAGTAAAAAAATTCATAATTATACTTGAAAGCAGCGCCATAGCTGGTTGATAAACTGATGTCGATACACTCCCTCCTATTGCTGTTAAAAGAGTAAGCAGAATTGGAAATATTGCGTCCATTTGATTTTTGATAGATATAATAGTAGAAGATGTAAGCGTGACCATTTCTACCACCATAGATAAGACTAGTACAACTATTACGCCATAAGTGACAAAATTAACTAAATTAGAAATACTCTTGCCATTACTAGGCTTTAATCCTTGCAACATATTACCGAGTAAAGCCACGGCAACGATTATCGATATGATGGGAAGAAGCCCCAAAAAACTATCAAAGAAAATCTCTATAATTGCATTCCATAGCCCTTCTTCTTGTTCAAAGTCACCACTTATGAGTTTTGCTACCTTTTCTAAAAAACTTGTCCCGCCAAAAATTTTTATTTGTCCATCATTAAAAGAATTTAAAATGTCTTCTAGCGATGAAAAATCTAACTCTTCTAGTTGCTGTTTGGTCTCATCTTCTAATTCTTGTGAGATGTCTTCATTATCAGATATCTGTTCATTTACCGATGAAGATTGAGCCTGGCTTATCGTTATGCTCTTGCCAATAGTTGGGCAAAAAACAAAAAGTAGCATAAACGCTATTATTAAACACCATCTAAATTTCCTTTCTTTTTTGCCAAATTTCAATTTTTTCATGATGGCAATAGCTCCATAATAATTTCTAAAATACTGGTAATGATAGGTAATGCCATAACCATAATTATAATTTTGCCGCCAAGCAAAATTTTATCTCCTAGACTACCATTACCAGTATCGTTACATATTCCAGCTGTAAATTCAATTAAATAGCCAATTCCAACAATTTTAAGAAGGATGGTATAAAGGCTAGAATTTAAGTTAGTAATGCCTATAATGTTTTGTAAGGTATTGAAAATGCCGGTAAGATAATTGATTATCATAAATAAAATAATCAAACCGCCTACAATACTAATTAAGATAGCAAAATCAGTGCGAATTGGTTTTATAACTAATGTAGCAACACATGTTATAAGTCCAATAGCAACAATTTTAAAAATAATATCCATAAGCACCTTATCTAAAAATTAAATATTGTCTTAAGACTTGCAAAAAGGTCTCCTATCAAATTCAAAACCATAAGAAGTACAATAATAAGTCCTGCCAAGGTAGCTAAGGTTGATATTTCATCTTTCCCCGATTGCTTTAATACCTGTCCAACAATAGCGGTTAAAATTCCAATAGCTGCAATTTTAAAAATAATATCTACATCCATATTCACCTCATTATATAAAGAGCACTATAACAACAAGTCCTGCCAGCACACCCAATTTTATAGATAGCGAGCCATATTTTTTATTTTCTGTGATAGCAGTTTGAGATAATTCTTCAAATCTTTTTAAAAAGTTTTTTATCTCTTTCGATTGGCTTTCTACATCACTACGGCCAAGCATACGGAAAAAATTAAATAAAATATCCTGTTCTTCTTCTTTAAGAAAATTGATAGACGCAAAAAGAGAGTTTTTATCAAGTGAGCTTTCTTTGTCAATAAAAGCTAGATAATTTTTATCAATGCCTCTTAAATTTTTCTTTGTATTTTCATCAAGGTTTAAAAATATGTTTTTTATACGCTCTCTAGAATAATTGATTTCAATTTCAAATTTTTGACATAGAGATATAATTGCCTTAAAAAAATTTGCGCGTATACTATATTTTTTAGAAAACAAATACCCTATAAATATACAGCCAATTAAAAGTGCAAAAAGTATAATATATTTCATTTCGCCTCCTTATACTCTTACTCTTGAAAAATTTTCATTGTATATTCCTTCAATAGTTCCTGGCCCATTTCTCATTGATAAAAGCAGATATCTTTGAAAAACTTTGTTTTTGATAATTGGCTCAAAAAGAGGTTTTTTAGTTAAACTTTCAATGCTATCACTATGCACAGACGCAAGAATTTTTACCCCACAATTTACAGCATATAAAACCGCGTCTATATCTTCTTTTTGCCCTAGTTCATCGGTCACAATAATATTTGGAGAAAGAGACCTAATCCCATTTTCAAAACCTATAGACTTTCGCGCGAAAGAAATTTTGTCAGTAAAATTACCAAGGCAACTTTTACTCCCAACATCTAATTCTCCTCTCTCATCTAGTACCAAAACATTAAATGCATAATTATGTTCTGAAAGTTGACTGATAAAATCTCGCAAAAAAGTCGTTTTCCCTGCCCCTGGCGGAGAAATAACAAGAGTATTGTAAATATCATTATCACTCAAAAGATAATCAAAAGCTGGTAAACTACAATTTTTAATTTCATGAGGCAGTCTTATATTAACACTTGAAAAATTGCTCATAGTTTTGATTACACCATTTTCCTCAATTAAATCTCCACCAAGCCCCAATCTAATACCACCAGGAGTGACAATAAACCCCTTTTTTATTTGTTCATTTACAGAATATATTGAACATTCACTTGCTCTAAAAATTATATCTTCTATCATAATTTTAGAGGCGAAAATTGCCTCTTTAATATTTGAGGTTGTACCACTATAACAAAGAAAAGTTCGTTTACTACCAATTTGTAATAAAATTGGCTTATCACAACGAAATCTAATCTCATTTATATAATTGAGATTAACTTTATTTTTTAAAATTGAATAGATGTCACTAGGCAAGATTTTTTCTAACATAAACACCTCTTTTGGTAACTTATGAGAACTATCTTTTATAAATACAAATACGACAATTAAAGCCAAAATTTGTCTAAAATAAAAAACGAATAAAATCGATGATATCTATAAATTTACTTAAATAATTTTCTATTGCCATTTTTAATCTTAATTGGAGCAAAAACAAGATTATACTTTAAGTTTTAAAGATTTCCGCTTTTCAATTAGCCTTAACCAAACTGCCTTTGTGTGACATAAAAAAAGCTGCCAATTTGGCAGCACTATTATTATATAACTATTTATTTTACTCTTTCCATATAGCTTCCGTCACGAGTATCAATTCTTATTTTATCTCCCATATTAATAAACAAAGGAACATTAAGTACATAACCAGTTTCAACTTTGGCAGGTTTTGTTGAAGATTTAGCTGTATCTCCTTGTACACCAGGCTCACAGTCAATAACTTCAAGCTCAACAAAAGTTGGAGGATATATAGCAAAAGGGTTGCCTTTGTAGAAATACATAGTACACATCTCATTTTCTTTTACATAATTTAATGCGTCTTCTACACTATCTTTATTTAAAGGAATTTGGTCATATGTTTCATTGTCCATAAAATAATAAATTGACCCATCATTGTAAAGGTAAGTCATTTCTTTCTTCTCAATCACAGCTATAGGAAATTTATCAGATGGATTGAAAGTAGTTTCTTTTACTTGTCCAGTCATAACATTTTTTAATTTAGCTCTTACAAATGGCGAGCCCTTTCCAGGTTTTACATGTAAAAAGTCAATTACCGAATATACAGCTCCATCCATTTCAAAAGTTGTGCCTTTTCTAAAATCTCCAGCAAATACCATAAATTTCTCCTTAGATTAAATTTTCTTATATATTCTAACACAGTTATTTTATTTTGTCTAGTAAATTGTGATATATTTTTTTCATTACAAGAGCATCATGCGGCATAAGCGACATGGATTCACAAATAACTCTAGGCGAAAGATTGTAATCAATTAATACTTTTGCAAGCGGCTCAAAATCTGGGCCATAGAGTATATCATCAAAGTTCAAATGTCTTATTTCTCCCTTTGCTCCATACTGAATTTTAGAAAAATGTATATGACAATTATTTGTTTTATCATAACCTAATTTTTCAAGAGAATAATCTAAAATCTTTTTATAATCATCTTCAGTTTTTAAAGTTCCTTGTTGCAAAGCATTAATGTGACCAAAATCAAATGTTGGCACTAGGTGAGAATTTATAGTACATAAATCTATAATCTCATTATATGTGCCTATTTGCATAGATTTGCCCATCGTCTCAGGACAAAGATATAGTCCATCTAAAAGTCCTTCGCTTTCTAGTTTATCAAATGTTTCCTGAAAGCGTTTACGAGTAAGTTGCAAGGCTTCCTGTCGAGTTAGTTTTCCGCATGAAGCAGAATGAAAAACTAATTTATCACCACCAAATGCTCTCAAAAATTTTAGACCCGTATATATGTAGCCTTGAGTTTTTTGATACATCACCTCATCAGGATTTGCAAAATTAATATAAAAGGGTGCGTGAAGAGATAGTTTTATATCCTGTTCTCTAAATAAATCACCTGCTTTTTGAGCCGTTTGGCTACTCATTTGGTAACCATGACCAAAAGAATACTCATAAGCATCAAGCCCTCTTTCTTTTAACCACTTAGGGACTTGAAAAATATCTTTAAATCCTTCATTATAAAATTCTTCCCCACAACCCGAAGGTCCAAATAATACCATTCTTTTCTCCTTTTCCCTATGTAAGCTAACTTGAAAGCTCATCCATTCAATAATAATTTTGTTAAATCAGTCTAATAGCAATTTTAGCTTTATGATTTTTGATTTCGATTATTCCTATAAAGTTTTCGTTATAATAACCTTTATAAAGACCGTCATTTAAATGTATTTTTATTATCTGCCCATTAAGCAGTTTCGCTCCTTCTTCTTTTAAAAAGATGCTTTGATAAGAAAATAATGAAGCTAGACTTAAAATTGCATAATTCCCATTTTCTATATCATTTAGCGTAAAAGCATCTTTTAAAGAGAAATCCCCACATTTAGTGCGTATTATGTCAAGCATAACACCATATGTATTTAATGCGGTAGCCATATCTCGACACAAACTTCGTATATATGTGCCACTTGAGCATTTTACTTTAAATTGAAAAATATTGTTTTCAACACAATTCAATAATTTTATATCATAAATTTCTATTTCTTTAGGTTTTAAATCACTTTCTGTAATTTGTGAATTTCTTGCAAGCTGATAAGCTTTCTTCCCTGCTATCTTTTTGGCTGAATATATAGGTGGAATTTGATTTATTTTGCCAATAAAATTAGGAATGATATTTAATATATCTTTAGAAGAAATTGATACATTATTTTTATTGATAATTTCACCCTCACTATCGAGAGTTGTTGTAGTTTCTCCAAATTTAAATGTTGTTATATATTCCTTATCTTTATTTAAAAATAGGTCAAAAAGTTTTGTTCCTTTACCTAAAGTGACTGGTAAAAGTCCTTCTCCTAAAACATCTAAAGTACCAAGATGCCCTGCTTTATTTGCATGCAAGAGGTATTTTACTTTGTTTACCACTTTATTAGAAGAAAGCCCTTTTTCTTTATTCACTAAAATTATTCCGTTGATTTCCATATCATTCTCTATTTTTTTCTATTAAAGATAAAATCTTTTTTACAAGTGTGCTAATATTCTTTTCTTTGACTTTTGCTCCTGAAGCGCATACATGCCCGCCTCCTCCCAAAGCTGTTGCAATAGTATTCACATTGTACCCTTGTTTTGACCTAAAAGAAATATCGCAAAGTCCTGTTTCATCCTCTGTTATAGAAAAACTGTAGTTGATATTTTCAATAGAAATTAAATCAGTGCTAAAACCACTGCAATTATCTTTCTCTCCATTTAAAGCTTTTATTGTTTTATAATCTATTACACAATATGCAATATCTTTTTTGATTTTATAATTTTCATATAGATATTTTTTAAATTCAATGCCAACTAGTGTTTTTGTTCTATAGAGTTTTTGATTGACAGTTTTCACATCTGCATTTAATTTTGAAAGTTCAAATCCGCATTTAAATGATGACAAATTGGTATTTCCATTGACAAAGGAATTGGTATCGCTTGACAAACCTGCATAAAGCAAAGTTGCTACAAATGGCTCTATTTTAACCTTCATTATTTTAAGTAATTCAAAAATAATCTCACTGCACGAGCTGTAAGAGGGCTCAATAAAGTTTAATTTCCCTCTTAAATCATAATTGTTATGATGGTCTATAACTATTGTTTTGTTATTTGTATTTTCAAATATTTTAGAATATTCGCCAAGTCGACGCAATGCTGGTGTATCGGTAGAAATAAATAAATCAAAATCTTCTTCCCGGCAATCTTCACTGCAAATTATAGAAGGATCTAATAGTAATTCTTCTTGATGAGTAAGATGATATTTGGAAAATAATACTACATGCTTATTTAATTTTTTTAAGGTATAATAAAGTGGCATGGAAGAGCCAAAGGCATCAAAATCAGGGTCAATATGCGTAAAAAGCGCAATACGATTTGCCTTTTTAATTTCTTTTGCAATTTGTTTTAAAGAGTTATTCATTACTATCCTTTCCTTCCGAATGTAAATTCAATGATTTTAAAATTTCATTTATTCTAATCGTTGCACTTGTGCCTTTATCAATTTCAAATTTTAATTTAGGTATAGATGGCATTTTTACAAGTGTGGCAAGTTCATGCTTTATAAAACCTTCCGATTTTTGTAAAACTTCAATCATTTCTTTTAATTTTTCTTGATTATCATTATCAAGCGCAATTTTTATTTTGCAATATTTAAAATCTGGTGTCAAATTTACTTCACTTACATAAATCATAGGATCAAGTCGTGGATCATTTAAACGGGTTTGAATAATTAAAGAAACACATCTTTGAACTTCTTTATTTGCCCTATCTAATCTTAATGACATAACTACTCCTTTTAAAGAAAATTATCTTTTTATAACCTCTTTTGAGTAAAATTCAATAACATCGCCTTCTTTAAAATCAATGTTATCTCTCAATTTAATTCCACATTCAAAGCCTTTAACAACTTCAGACTTTTCATCTTTTACAATTTTTAAAGACTCTACAGTAGTTTTTCCTATTTCCTCTTCGCCGCGTTTAACTATAGCTATAGCATTTCTTGTTGCTTTTCCATCTTTGATATAACAACCAGCCACCTTACCTGCTGTAGATAATTTAAATACCATGCGAATTTCAGCAAAACCGATATACACTTCTTGATATTTAACACTAAGCATGCCGTTAATTGCCGCGGTAATTTCATCAACAACTTCATAGATGATTTTGTATTCTTTAATTTGAACCTTTAAAGTATCAGCGAGAGATTTTGCCTTGGCTACAGGTCGTTGATTAAAGCAAATAATAATTGAACCTGTAGTTTGAGCTAAATCTACATCACTCTCTGTTACAGCACCTGCACCGCTATGAACTATATTTACTTTTGCTTCTTCATTTCTTATTGCTAAAAGTGCTGCTTTCAAAGCTTCTACAGAACCCATTGTGTCAGCTTTAATTATAATGTTCAAATTTTTCAAATTGCCTTCTTGAACTCTATTCATAAAATTGTCTAATGTAACACCTGAAGAATGAGTTGCTCTTTCCTTTTTAATTCTGTCAATTCTCTCTTGAATTACTTGTTTAGACATAGAATTGTCAACTTCATAAACATGGTCACCTGATGATGGCACATCATTTAGTCCAAGAATGGCTACTGGCGTAGATGGTCCAGCTGCTTTTACAGGTTTACCTTTATCATTGAACATTGCACGCACTTTGCCATAAGTAAGTCCTGACATTATTGAGTCACCAACATTTAAAGTGCCATTTTGAACAATAATAGACGCAACAGGCCCTCTATTTTTATCAAGTTCGGCTTCTATAACAACCCCGCTAGCCATTTTCTTAGGATTAGCTTTTAAATCAAGCATTTCACTAACAAGGAGTATTGTTTGTTTTAAATCGTCTAGTCCCATACCAGTCTTAGCAGAAATTGGTACACATATAGCATCGCCGCCCCACTCTTCTGGCAAAATATTATTCTCAGCGAGCTGTTGTTTAATTCTTTCTGGATTAGCTTCTATTTTATCCATCTTGTTAATGGCAACAATGATAGGCACGCCAGCCGCTTTGATGTGATTAATTGCCTCTATCGTTTGTGGCATCACACCATCATCAGCGGCAACGACAAGTATTGCGATATCAGTAGCTTGCGCTCCTCTAGCTCTCATTTGAGTGAATGCGGCATGACCAGGCGTGTCAATAAATGTAATTTTTTCACCATTAAATGAAATTTGATAAGCGCCTATGCTTTGAGTTATACCACCAGCTTCTCCAGCCACAACATTTGTTTGCCTAAAGGCGTCAAGAAGAGAGGTTTTACCATGATCAACATGCCCCATAACAGCAACGATTGGAGGTCTTTTAACAAGGTCTTTTTCATCATCTTGAGCTTCTGCTGTTTCAAGCAATTTTTCTTCATATGACTTGTCAATTTTTAATTCAAGTGTCACTCCAAAATCGCTAGCAATAAGTTCTGCTGTTTCGTAATCGATATTAGAATTTATAGACGCCATAATCCCTAGCAACATGAGTTTTTTAACTATTTCAGTGACAGGCTTTCCAATTTTTTCACTGAAATCTTTTACAGTAATTTCTTTTGCTGTTAATATTGCATGTGTAATTGAAGGTGCGACACTCTTAACAACTTCCTTTTTCTTTTTAATGCTCTTTCTTGAGCCGAAAGAAACTTCTTCAAATCCATTTTCATCTTCAATAAAAATATTATTTCTTCGTTGCTCATCTTTACGACGCCCTTGTGATTTCTTTTCATCCAAGTTATTAGATTTCTTTTGATATTTATTCTTGTTGGCAATATTTCTTTCTGCTTTTAAATCTATCTCTGGCAAGTCATTAGAGGCAAAAGACCTAAAATTATTTGTTTTAGTCGAAACAAAATTATTCCCTCCGCTCTTTTTCTGCATATTGTTTTTATTGAAGGAATTAAATGGTCTGTTGTCTTTTTTATTATCTCTATTAAATGGTTTATTTTTGTCAAAAGGAGGCTTGTTATTTCTATTTTGGAAATTATTTGTATTCTCAAATTTTTTAAACTGAGTTTTGCTCTCTTGAGGTGCAGAAACAGTTGGAGCAGGCTTATCTTCTTGCTTTAATGCAATATTTTCTTGCTTTTTTGCCTCACTTTCCTCTTGTTTTTTTGCTAACTCAGTTAAAATGAAATTTTTGCGATCTTTTAGTTGCTTGCTAAAAGCTTCCACTTGTATTTTGGAATTTCTTATCTCCTTCAATATCTGTGAAATTTCACCATCTTTTTGAAGATCATGTATCTTCTTTAAATTTGCTAATGTTTGATTTGCCAACATTTTCTCCTTTTATTCATTCAAAAGTTTTAACACAATATCACTTATTGCTTTATTTTTGATGCCAACTATTTTACAATTCTCCACATGAATAAATTGTTGTAAATTTTCAAGTGCTAAACATGTAATATTTAGACCTTTTAATTTTTGAATAATTTTCATTGTATTTTTTTGTGCGGTGCTATCATAAAGTACAAGATACAATTTTTTATTATAATTATATAATTTTTCGCCGCCAATTATTAAATATCCAGCTTTATGCGCGATATTCAAATATCCGCTAAGTTTATCTTTATCCAAGAATTTCCTCCTCGATTGATTTATAAACCTCTTCGCCTATATTTATTTTGAAAGCTTTGTTTAATAATTTTTGTTTTTTTAGTTTGCTAAGGCAATCTATATCTCTACAAATATAAGCGCCTCTACCATTTTTTTTGCCCGTTTTATCGATGAATATATTATTTTCTTTGTCCTTTACAATGCGCAACATTTCACGCTTGTCTTTCATCTGCCGACAGGCAATGCACATTCGCATAATTTCCATACTATTCCTCGTCATCATCAATAGGAGTAATCTCTTCAAGATCTTCAAGATCGTTAAAACCTTGGAAAGCATCATCGTCATTTAATTCGGTTAATTCATATTCAGGTTCTTTAATATTGCTATTTAAAACAGCGCTTTGTGGTTTTACTTCAATCTTCCAACCAGTAAGTCTAGCAGCCAGTCTTACATTTTGACCATTTTTACCTATAGCAAGTGAGAGTTTATCATCTGGAACAACCACTCTTGAAGAATGTAAACTTTCATTTGTCTCTACGCTAAGAACAGTTGCAGGGCTAAGAGCTTTAGCAATATAATCAAGTGGATCATCACTATACTCTACTAAATCAATTTTTTCTCCATTAATTTCTGAAGTAATAGTATCTATTCTCTGACCATGGAAACCTACACATGTGCCAATAGGATCTAAGTTTGCTTTTTCTGTATAGATGGCAACCTTTGTTCTATTTCCCGGGTCTCTTGCAATATTTTTAATTTTGATATCTCCTGAGGCAACTTCTGGAATTTCAAGCTCAAAAAGCTTTCTTATAAACCCAACATTGCTTCTAGTAACTTGAATTTGAGTGCCTTTAAAAGAGTCTTTAATTTTCTTTACATAGACCTTTACTCTATCGCCAACATTGAATTTCTCTCCAGGAATTTGGTCAGATGGAAGCATTACGCCTTCAGTATGTGTGTTTGAAATTTGCAAATAAATAGTTCCATTATCAATTCTTTTTACGATAGTAGTCAAGATTTCATCTTCTTTTTCTGCAAGTTCATCAAGCGCCATTTGTCTTTCCATTTCTTTTAATTTCTGCATTACAACTTGCTTTGCAGTTTGAGCGGCTATTCTTCCAAAATCTTTAGTCGATTCTTCAGTCTGAACGATATCTCCCACTTTAAAAGATTTTTTTATAAGTCTTGCATCTTTCAAAGAAATTTCTTTATCTGGGTCTTGCACTTCCTCAACAATAGTCTTGTAAGAATAAATCTTAATAGTTGCTTTATCTGGGTTCAATTTTACCAAAGCACTTTTAGCCTCGCCATACATTTTTTTATAAGCAGAAGTGAGTGCCGACTCTAATGTCGCTATAAAAGTTTCCTTGTTTATTTTCTTTTCTGCTTCCAAATCTTCTAATGCTTGAAAAAAATCTTTATTAATCATGTTATCTCTCCTTAAAACTTAATAATTGGCACGATATGTGCAATTTTAGATTTTTCGATATTTTGAATGTTTTTGCTTGTTTGTAAAGTTATTGACTTGTCGTCATAGGATTTTAAAATGCCATCAAATTTTTTTTGACCATTTTCTTTGGCAAAAAGTGTAACAGAAATTTCTTTGTCAAGATGTCTTTTTAAATCTCTATCCGATTTGAGAGGTCTATCAAGTCCCGGTGAACTCACACTTAAAATGTAAGGACTGTCCTCAGTAGGATTTAACTCTTCTAAAACAGGGTCTATAGTTTTTGAGACTTTTTCACAGTCATCAATGTTAACACCATTTTCACAATCAATGTAGAAAGTTAAATTCATACCGTCTGATTTTTTCGCATATTCAACTTCAACTACTTCATAACCCATCTCTTCAATAATAGGCACAATTTTTTCTTCACAAATAGTTTTTACTTTTCCAGCCAAATTTAAAATCCCCCTTTTATTTTTATTTCAAGCATTTTACAAAAAGGCTTCTGTAAAATGCGAGGAGCGTTGCAAATTTGCACGCTCCTCTTCCAAGTCAATATTATTATATCAAAGTACAATAATAAATGCAAGTATTTTTTAAATTTATTATAATCTTTTTAAAATTTTTAATTATTTATTTTCAACTTTTTTTACTTTGTGCATTTCCATAAGCACTTTAGCTGTTGCATATGCATCATTGTAAGCCCTGTGCGCACCTGTTAAAGTCATATTTAAAGCCTTTACTACAGTGGATAATTTGTAATTAGAAACTCTAAGAGTGGATTGTTTTACCAGAATCATGGTATCTATAACCTCATTAACAAACTTTAAGCCCACTTTGTTAGCTGCTTTTATTATAAATTTCATATCAAAGCCAACAACATTATAACCGCTTAATATACATCCATTTGTCCAATTATAGAAATCACGAATTACACTTTCTATTTTGGGAGCATCTGCAACCATTTCATTTGTAATATTGGTTAAATTTTGAACTTCAAGAGGTATTGATGAGTTAGGTTTAACTAGACTTGAAAATTGTTCAATAATTTCACCATGTGAAATTTTAACAGCGCCAATTTCGGTTATTTCACAAATATCAGGGTCTAAACCTGTCGTCTCTATATCAAAAACAACAATTTCATTATTTAATATAAAAGAGTCGTATTGAGGCTTTGTGTCAAATAAATTTTCTTGAGTATTTCTCGGTATAATGGTAGGAATAACGACAGGTTTGTATTCACCCTCTTTATAAATCTCCTTTGATATATCTTCAGCCAGCATATTAGCCAAAGATAACTTTTTTATTCTATATACAACTTTTCCATATAAATCTTTTACAATATCGCCAAGGCATAGAACAAAAGTCCCCTCACTTAAAGCCTCCATGTCTTTCAAATAAGTTTTAGCTGCAAAATAAATACAATCAATATTCCCAGATATGTCTTTTAAAGAAAAGGTGAATAAACTTCTCTCTTCGCCTGCCCTCGCGCCGCGTTTCAATGTATAAGATTTTTGCTTTTTATTATTTAAAATACCAGCCAATATAACCGATTGTTTTAATGTTTTATTATTTTTTATGTATTCTGGTTTTGGAAGAATTTCTCCACCGACAACCTTTTTGATAATCTGGACATTATATCTATTTGTGCCTACAGGTAATGTTATAATATCAGGCGCATCTATTTCATCGGGCAAAACTTCATCATTTTCTTCAATAATAATTTCAAAATTGGCTATATATAGTGAATTTAGATATTTCATTAATTCATTCTTTAACCCTTGTTCATCAATTAATGAATAAACATCTTGATTTAATAGAATATTTATTTTTACATTGAGCTGCTCTTGATTAATTGAAAAATTTTCTTCATTTAAATAAGGAATTAAGGCTGGTTTATTTGTTTTAAAAAACTCTATTATATCATTTAAAATTAATCTCTTATCTAAAAAACTCTTTTTGAATTTTATTTTCACATCGCATTTAAGTGCTAAAAATTCGGTTATAAACTGTGTAATTAAAGCCTTGTCTTCTTTTGAAATTTCCTCTATTGTTATAGGATATAAAAAAGTTATTGTGCAACATTTGTTATTTTCATTTAGCACAATACTGTTTAATAATTTTAAATAATTGAATTTATCATCAAATTTTGAATTTAATTTTTCGACTATATCAATCATAAAATCATTTTACAATAGAAAATGTAAAATGTCAACAAGAATAACAAATCCAAAAAGCACAATAAGACCTACCAAATGAATGGTATTTTCAAGCTCTCGTTTAATCGGTTTTTTCCGTATGGCTTCAATCGTTGTAAATAAGACATGAGCGCCATCTAAAGCAGGAATAGGCAGGATATTAAATATCGCCAAATTGGCAGAAATTAAAGGTATTAATACTAGTAAATTAGAAATACTTGCCTGTGTATAAGTTGCGATAGTTGCTATTGTAGTAATAGGTCCACCTATTGAAGAAATTGGAAGCTGGAATGTCAATAGTAAAAATAAACTCTTTAACACCACCCAAGCAAGACCAAATGCAAAAGGAACGGCTCTCTCTAAGGCCTCTCCAACACTATGCACATAAGCTTTAACATTTACATCCCAAGTATAGGTATAATTTAAAACTGGATTGTTGTTTTCATCATAAAGAAGATTACCATTTTCATCTTCTTTCTGAACTTGCAACTGCGTAAAGCCCATATATACTTCTTGATAATGTCCATCTCTTTTAACTATAGCTGTTATAGGATTTTGCTCTGTATATTCTTTGAAAGCCTCTCTTTCACCTGTAGCCTGATTGCCTTCTCGAACATTAGAAATAAATTGATTTAATTTTTTAACTTCAGTATTTACCAAATCATTATAATTAGCTCCATATGCAAAATCTATCTTTTCTCCATTTATAGAAATGATAACATCGCCCTTCATTAATAATTGCTCTTGCGAATATAAGTCTTTTATAGGAGAATAAGCAGAGCCATCTATCATATTCTCTATGTCTAAAGAAGTGAATTGTTGATAATTTACAAATTGCGGTATATCATAACCAACTGTGCATAACAATAAAAAACTAGTTAAAACCGCAAAAGCAAAATTAAAAGTCACTCCTGCTAAAAATACAAGTATTCTTTTCCATGGTTTTTGATTGGTAAAAGCCGATTTATCTTGCGGATTTGTTTCTTCTTCTCCTGCAAATGCACAATATCCGCCAAGCGGAAAGATACGAAGAGAGATAAGCTCTCCTCGTTTATTAGTGCGAGAAAATATTGACTTGCCAAAGCCAATAGAAAATTCGGTAATTTTAAAATTTAACATTCTTCCCACAACATAATGTCCAAATTCATGAACCATTACCATCACAAGTAATATAATTATTGCAAGGAAGATATATAAAATATACATGACGCCTCGCGATGATTAATTTAACTAGCTAACTCTATTAATATATGCAAATCAAAATTAAACTATAAGCATATTAAGATAAAATTAAATTACGATTATATAACAGCAAACAAAATACTAAACGCCATAAAGATATAAGGCGCAACAAAAATATAGGAGTCAAATCTATCAAGCATTCCGCCATGTCCAGGAAGTAATTTCCCTGAATCTTTTACAGAAGCAGAGCGCTTTAAAGAACTTTCTGCCAAATCTCCAAGCTGACTAATTATAGCTCCTATAAACGAAATAATCACAACTTTCCAAATCGAAATTCCAGCATTTTGTAACATTAAAGACATTGATGGAACAGCATCAAAAATGCAGAATACCACTACAGATAGTAGTACGCACCATAGAAGACCACCAATCGCTCCTGATATTGTCTTATTAGGGCTTATTTTAGGAGCGAGTTTTTTGCCACCTATTAGTCCGCCAGTAATATAGGCAAAAGTATCGGCAAATATAGGTATGAGGAAAGCAAACAGAAGCACATAAAAGGAAATCCATCCATCAAAATTGGTTAAATTTGTAAATGATGATGTCATATCCTCAAAATGATTTATTAAAGTTAAAAACATCAATAGAAAAGCAGGATAAATATATACCAAAGTCGTGTTTAGTGCTTTAAAGAAAGCATATTTTGCAAGTGTATAGGACTTATCTAGTTTCCTTGTTTTAATTTCCATTCTTGCATTTCTAAAATCAATACAAGACCATAAAAAGGCAAGAATAAAGAAAAACAATATTACGCCTACAGCTATTACAAAAGTAAATTCTATTCCTATTTCTGCATCAAACTCAACACACAAAAGTAATGCCAGCATTAAAAATGCAGGAAAAATTGTGGCTAATATTTTATTATTAAATTTATTTGTTTTTGCGAATAATTTTGATGCTTCATATGAAGCAAAACAAGTAACCGCAAGTATTAAAGCATCAAAAAAATAATTGCTTACATAAATCTTTAATATAAAAGCTATTGCAAGTACAACAACAATTCCAAGCGATGTTAAAAGTCTAGTTTTCAATTTAAACCTCCAAATCTTCTATTCCTCTTTTGATAAATGTCTAAACATTTTTTTAAATATCTTTCATTAAAATCTGGCCAATAAACTTTTGGGAAATAAAGCTCACTGTATGCCATCTGATAAAGTAAAAAATTTGATATTCGCATTTCACCACTTGTTCTAATCACTAAATCTGGCTGCGGTATATCTTGAGTGTCCAAATTTTTCAACAAAAGCTCTTCATCAATTTTGTTATAGCCCTTTTGTATCAATTTATTCACAGCTCTTACTATATCATCTCGTCCACCATAATTTAGAGCAAAGATTGCACAAGTATCATTGAAATTTTTTGTCTTTTCTTTGATTTCATACAAAGCATCTTGTAAATCCTTAGGAAATTTTTCTAATGTACCTATAGAAGCAACTTTAATTTTATGTTTTAAGAAAACATTATCCTCTTTTCTTAAATATTCTCTTAGAAGGTTAAAAATACCATCAATTTCCTCTTTACTCCGTTTCCAATTTTCTGTAGAAAAAGCAAAAAATGTGCAATATTTGATATTAAATTTTTTACAAGCGATAACAGTTTTTTCAATAGCCTTTATACCCTGCTTGTGACCCAAATTACGAGGAAGTCCCCGTTTTGTAGCCCAGCGCCCGTTGCCATCCATAATAATTCCAATGTGCATTGGTAAATTAGTCATGTCAATTCCCTTTCTAAAACAAATTGTAAATTATGAATGAGTTAGATTTCCATAATTTCTTTTTCTTTTGTTTTATAATTGGCATCTATTTTGTCACAAGATAAATCTACCAATTTTTGAATATCATCAAAATAGCCATCTCTTTCGTCTTCTGAAATTTCTCCATTTTTTTCAAGGTCTTTAATCATATCCATTGCATCACGGCGCGCATTTCTAACCGCAATTTTAGTCTCTTCTGCTATCTTTTTGATTGATTTAACAATTTCAATACGCCTCTCCTCGGTAAGCATAGGGAAAACAAGTCTAATCACTTTGCCATCTTCATTTGGAGTAATTCCAAGATCGGCGGCAGAAATCGCTTTTGAAATATTTTTCACCTGACTTTGATCCCAAACCGAAATAGCAAGTATGCGTGCTTCAGGTACAGTAATTGAAGCCATATTTTTAATAGGAGTTGGCACTCCATAATAATCAACATAAACTTTATCAAGTATATGAGGATTAGCTCTCCCTGCCCGAATAACAAGGTATTCATTAAGTTGATGATTTATTGCTTTATTAATTTCCTCTTCACAAGACAACTTAATTTCATCTATCATTTCGTTCATAATAATCTCCTCGAAAATATTTTACTATAAACTAATAATTTTTGCAAATGATTTACATTATTATAATAAGAATATTGGCAAATTTTGTATCGAAAATCAATCTTTTATAATAATTAATATATAGCAAATATTGACATTCTTTTTATAAAAATATATAATATTTTATATAGAGAGGAAATAGTGAAAAGAATAAATATTGAGCCCGACAAAAATTGTAAAATTTATCAAACAGAAGCTAGAGGCGCTAAACCAAAATTTTGGTTTTATTTTCCAGATGATAAATCAGATAATCCAAAACAATGGCTATTTAAAAATACCAATCGTAGCGAAGAGACGACTAATGCCTCTAAAACTTTTGAAGATATAGGTGAGGTCATATTTTATAAGATATGCAAAAGGCTGGGCGTTGATTGTGTGGAATATAAACTTGCCCAATATCAAAAAGGCGATCAAATTGTTGAAGGTGTTATTTGTCAAAATTATAACCCAGATGAATGTGTAGAGCTTTCTGGTTATACAATACTTGAAAATTATAGAAACTATATTTATGATAATTTTAATGGTAAAAATGTTCCCAATGATAATACTCTCGAAAATTATAAAAGAAGTTTAAATTGTATTAAAATAACACATACACCACTAGAGAGCGAACACGGCACAAATTTGTCCGTTGATATAAACAAAATTTATAAGCAAATGGCAAAAATGTTAATATTAGATTATATATGTTGTCAATCTGACAGAAATTGGTTTAATATATCATTTTTGATTGATAGCAAGACCAAAGAATTAAAAATGACGCCTTTATTTGACAATGGCAATATATTCTCTTGGAACTTTAGAGAATCGGTAATAGAACATCAAAACACAGTTTTGTCAAAATACCCTAAATATGAAAACTATCTAGAATTATATCAATCTAAATCTACTGCCATGGGTGTAAAAACGCCTGTTTCTCATAGAGATAAAAATAATCCTATTAGATCTATCAATTCAAAATTTAAAGAAATATCTACAAACTTAATTGACCATGAACTTGCATCGGTTATCGCAAATGATGAAGAATTACAAGAATTTTTAGCAAATTGCCAAAACATAGGATTATATTTAGAGGAAGCCTTTGAAGAATTTAAAAAGGAATATGAAGAAGACTGCTCATTGTTAAGAAATCAAAGCTCTATAATTGCTTCTATAAAAAGCGAACATTTATTACAGCTTGTTAAAAAGAAAATACAAGAAATGGAGGTCGATGATGAAAATTCTCTTTAAATATATGAATTTTGTTTTAGGCGAACTTTCTTATGAAAATAATAGATATATTTATGACTCTAATATAGAAGAAGAACAAAAAGCAAAGCGTGCTACTTTTGGCTTGCTGGACTATAGATTATACAATTCTATTAATAAAACTTCAAATCAAATTTTTATTGAATTCTTGCCCTTTATAAATCAAGCGACAAGACCTGATATCAAAAAAGAATGTCATATAGAAAATAATGACAATGATTTTCAAAAATTAATTAAAATGGCAACTAATAATATTTCAATGGGTGCTTATTCAATATCCATTTTCTAATTTGCTTAGTTTACAATTATTCATAAGTAAAACTGTAAACTAAAAACAGAAGGTAAATCATTTTTGAAACTAGCATAATAAAAAAGAGTTCTACTTTTAGCGGTAAAACTCTTTTTTAATTAGTTTGCAATGTGGTTTTTTATTTATTGCCTCGCATTTGTTTTTCAACTTCTTCAGCAAGATTGTCGTTTCGCTTTTCAAGACCTTCTCCCATTTCAAATCTTGCAAATCTTCTAATAGAGATTTTTTCTCCAATTTGAAGAGTTTTTTCATTGATATATTGCTGAATTGTCATGCTAGGATCTTTGACAAAAGGCTGTTCAAGAAGACAAACATCTTGATAAAATTTCTTAACTCGTCCTTCTACCATCTTGTCAATAATTTGAGCTGGTTTTCCCTCATTAAGAGCTTGATTTCTCAAAATATCCTTCTCTTTCTCAAGTTCTTCTTGAGGAACTTCCTCAATTCTTACATATTTAGGAGCACTAGCTGCTATTTGAAGGGCAACATCATGTCCAATTTCTTGGAAAGCATCAGTTTTAGCAACAAAGTCAGTTTCACAATTTATTTCAACTAAAACTCCAATTTTGCCACCCATATGAATGTATGAAGTAACAATACCTTCAGATGCAATTCTTGATTGCTTTTTAGCTGCTGCCGCAATACCTTTTTCTCTGAGCCAAACGATAGCCTTTTCAAAGTCTCCATCACATTCAACTAGAGCTTTTTTGCAGTCCATCATGCCAGCATTAGTTTTTGCTCTTAATTCTGCTACATCTTTCGCTGTAAAATTCATATTATTCTCCTTCACTTTCAGATTTTGTTTCTTCTTTGTTTGTTTGCTCTATTTTTTCTTCTTTCTTTGTCTCTACCTTTTTCTTTGCAGGTTTCTTCTTTGCAGGTTTCTTGCTCTTATGCTCTTCTCCAGCTTCAGCAATTTCAATATTAGGTTTTGTTTCTGCAAGAACTTTTTCTAAGTCAATATCCTCTTCTTCAACAGTCTCTTCTTTCTTTAAAGATACCCCTTCAGTAGCCTCAATAACTGCATCAGCCATAGCTTGAGCAATTAATTTAACAGATCTTATTGCATCATCATTGCCAGGAATGATATAGCTAATTCCGTCTGGATTGCCATTGGTATCTACAAGAGCAACCATTGGAATACCAAGAATTTTACATTCATTAACGCAAATGTGTTCAACATTAGGATCAACTAGGAATACAGCACCAGGGAGCTCTCTCATCTCTTTAATTCCACCCAAATTCTTTTCAAGCTTATCTCTTTCAGCTTTAAGAATTGTAACTTCTTTTTTAGGTAGAAGGTCAAATTCCCCCACTTTTTCCATTTGATTTAATTTGTTAAGCCTTTCAATTCTTGACTTTATAGTTTTGAAATTAGTAAGGCAACCACCAAGCCAGTGTGAATTGATATAATACATTCCACATCTTTCAGCTTCTTCTTTAACAGCATCTTGAGCTTGCTTTTTTGTACCAACAAATAGTACTTTTTTCCCAGAAGCAACAACATCTCTTATAAAAAGATATGCCTTATCAACTTGCTCTGAGGTTTTTTCTAGATTAATGATGTGAATATCATTTCTTGCAGTAAAAATGAAAGGTTTCATTTTTGGATTCCATTTTCTTGTTTGATGACCGAAATGTACCCCTGCTTCTAGAAGTTGTTTCATAGAAATAACCGACATTTTTAAATCCTCCTTTTGTTTTTGTCCTTCCCTATAGTTTTCTAGCTTTTAATAGCGACCTCAGGTTTTCACCTTTTCCATAATGACAGATGTAGCTTTTAATTCACTATGAGTTTTAGGCAACTGCTATAAAATATACTATAAGTGCATATTTGTCTTATGAGACTTAAAGAGTATATCATAATGAAAAATTTAAGTCAAGAAAAATATCAATTATACTTTTAAAATATAAATTACTTTTTCATAGTTATTAAAAAAATTCACATATTACTGTGAATTTTTATTTTTATTAAGATTTTGTTTCTTCTTATCTTTGAATAAAGTCACCCAAAAAGAAGGAAGAATGAAAGTTGAAGTGTAGAAAGTAACTACAAGCGCAATAAGTAGACCAAGAGCCACCTGTCTAACGCCCTCCACCGCTACCGCGATAAATAGTATCGTTGCAATTAGCACTAATCCATAAATCAACATTTTTTTATAAATCATTTCTTTTGTTGTAACATTTGCAAGCATAGATAAACCAACTTTGCCATGTTTTTCAGATTTTAAATTATCTTTGGTTTTCATATAGAAATAAATGATGTAAAATAAACTAAAGGCAAATGTAGCAAGCAAAATTATACCCATTGAGAAATTAATTGTTAAGCGACAAATAGTTAAAAGCGCAATAACCAAGAATAAATCTAAAGCAAGTTGCATGAGCATAACTAAACTTGCAGTTGGGCTATATCTAAATGACATATATATAGCACTAACTATAAAAGCAAATACTATACTTGCCACAATCGCTATTGTCCAGCCCAAATTGGTGGCAGGCTCAACAAAATCGGCAGAAGACACTGCTTGATCATAATTTTGATATGAAAACTCAGCAATCAAATTTTGTCTGATTGTGTTATCGGTAACCTCAATTAATTCTAAATCATTTGTATTATGTTGATATTTGATTTCTACCGCTTGTCCATTTGAAACAATAAAATTTTCATCTATAATATTCATTGAAGAGATGGTATACGAAGTAATCTTCACATCTTGACCTGATAAAGCATCGGTGATTTTATTATATACCTTGTTGTAATCTTTCTTATCATTCAAGTCATATGATGACACTGTCTCGTCTACTATTTCTAATTCATTATTGACATAAACTTTTACCACACTATAGCCAGTGAAATCTGTACCAAGGTTAAAACCAATAGTGCAAAGAAGAATAACTCCCGTCAACAAAATTAATAAAGGTGCTATCAAAAAATAAAGGAAATTTTTAGGAATGTTTAACTTGCTATTTTGGATTTTGCTATCAAGATTTAATTTTTTCATAAATTTTCACCTCCTTGTTCAGGAGTGGTGTCCTCTTCTTCTATTACAACAACAGGCTCGTCATCCTTGCTCTCTTTTACATTTTTTTCTCTATAAAGATGCATAACTTTAGCATTTGTACTATTGATAGGAAGATATAACTTAATCAAATATTTAAGGATAACTAAAGATGCAAACATAGAAATTAAAGCTCCAATAATTAAAGTAATACCAAATATCTTCAATGCTGATGGAGCAAAAATCCATATAAAGGCACTAGCTAAAATTACTATAAAGTGACTATCAAGTATTGGCCATAAAGAGCGTTTGATACCACTTCTGCATGAAAGATGTATCTTTTTGCCAAGGGCATACTCTTCTTTAATTTTCTCAAATACTATGCAAGAGGCAATAACACAAAGAAGTAATGCCAAGAGCGAGCCAAATACTCCAGCCAAATTGAATGTTATAAATGGAATTGCTTGCATTAAGAATAGAAATATAACTCCGCTAAATACAAGTGATAAAATTCCAAGTAAACCTAGTGTACCATATCTTACAATTAGAACAATAAATATAGTTACAATTAACGCCAACAATGCAATTCCTATATATAGTAAAGTATTCTGCCCTAAAACTGGAGATATAGCACTTGTTTCAAGTAGAGAAATATTAAATCCTAAATTCCCACCAACAATATTATATAAAGTTTGAGAGATGTCTGCAGAACTGGAACTATATGAGCCGCTGCTACTAATGACAAAAGAGAAACTATCACCAGATAAATCACCGCTTTCAATTTCTCCTAAAATATTATTAGAATTTATCTCGCCTAAATATATATATATCTTGCCGTCAGTTGTCAAATCTGCTCTTTCTTTAAGATTTGCTAATTGTTTTTGACCTTCATTTGTAAATTTGAATTTAAGGCCATAACTACTATTTTCATAGTCATAATATACTGAAACATCAATAATTTCTTGACCGTTCATATATACAGTTGGAGAAGTTTCACTATCTGATGCCTGCTCTAAAGTAAAAGAAAGTTTTTTCCCACTTTGCAAATAAGTAAAATTATTGGCATCACTTACAGCATTTGCCACTTCTACCCTTATCTTGTTTTCACCTTGTCTAACAACTGTTATTTGTGAATAATTTTCTTTTTCAAAAAGATTTTTCACTTTAACTATAGAATTATCAATTAATTCACTTAAATCTTCTTTAGAATCTCCAGGAATTTCACATTCATATATAGCAGTCACTCCACCTGAAAGATCGATATCTTTCTCAATAGCGTTTAAAAAGCCGTTATATCTATCTGTAGATGCTGGGACTGAAAAAGGACATATACATAAGAGTATGCCAAGAATTGCAATAATTGTAAGTAAAACGAATGAAACGATTGAATATTTTTTTAACATTAATAAGCCCTCTTAATTTATTAAATAGATTACTCTCATTATTATAAAGAATTAAAAGGGCTATGTCAAATAATTTATGCTTTAATTTGTACTTTTTTTGATATTAACACAAATAATACCGCAGATTGCTCCAATAATTGCTCCAAATACTATATCGGTCAAAAGTGTTATATCAAAACTGAAGCTGCCATTTAAAATTGAAAATACTAAAAATGCCATTATTGTATAGATAAAGCCAATTAAAAGACCACAAATCAAACCTAATTCCTTAGATTTTTTTAGCCCCAAAAACACCCCTAAGAATACACTGATACCTTTGATAACCTGATTGACTGGCATAATAATGCTATCTGAAATATTGGTAAATTTCAAGATGAAAGCAAATACAAGTATTAATACCAGTGAAACCGATAAAGCGATTAAACTACCCTTTAAAATGTATTTTAAAATAGGTGATGTATTTGTTTTTAATTCTCTTACTTTTGCCTTCTTTTTCATGATTGACTCCTTTTTATAAATTTATACATTTTTGCTTGTCCAAACTATCCTGTATATTTTCTTTTGCAAATTCGTTATTGTAAAATATGATGTTAAATAAAAAAAAATAACCATTCTCATAATCTAAAATGGTTATTTTAAATGGTTTTCGACAAAAACTACATTTGTCTATCCTTATCTTTAATCTCTCCTAAAAACTTTTTATAATCTCTAACTACCGATGTATAATTTTGTAGCTGGTTATCGCTATTTTCTAAAAAATCATTTCTATCATATAAATAAGTGATAAAGCCAAAAGCATTAAATCTTCTATTAACCATATTGCTTTTGCCCAACATATATCCTTCATTTGATTTCAATGTTGGTCTGGCAAAATTTTTATAATCTTGTTTTATTGTTTCTTTTTCTAACACTTGAATTGGCTTAAATTTAAAAAGTTTAAAATATAAATCTTTGCTCATCACCATATAATTTGCGCCATCAAAAACAAATTCCTTATTTTCGACATTGAAAGTCGCGATTGAATGGAATAGTCCATCACCCATATCATATGGATTAATTTTTCCAAAATTCAATTTGCAAGGAAATTTTGACTTATATACAAAACTATATGCAGAGAAATGACATTCCCCCACATGACAATAAACTTTATTGCCAAAAATTGCATTTGCATTTATAAATAATCCGCCATAATGAGAGGTATTTATCTCCATCCAAGGCACATCATCAATCTTACATTTAGTAACATCTAGACTTTGAAGCTCCTTTGCCTTATCATTCCTATAGAAAACTTCGCATAATCTTGGAATTTCATAACAAAAAAGTTCCCTTCCTTTTAATGAATGGTATTTTAATCTTTCCTTCAATCTTTGTGAAAGTTCAACCTCTTTTTTTATACTTTCTTTTATGAAATTTTCTGAAGTATAAATGTTCATGTGTATATGATAACATGTGGTTATACAAAAGTCAATTTTATTTTTGTAAAAAATGTTAAAAAAAGCTTGATAGTTTATAACCATCAAAAAGCTTTTAAAAACCAAATTAATTATTAAATTTTATTTGAGAAAAGTAATCCTTCTCCTCCTTCATTTTTAATAATTTTGCCCTCATATTCCCAGCCTAATTTTCTGAAAAAATCAGGTGCTTGGTCTGTCCAAACATAAATTTTATCATAGCCTAATTCTTTCAATTTAGTACTAGCAAAATCAATCATCATTTTTGCATAGCCCTTACCCTTGAATTTATCAAAAATCATAAGATTACAAAGCCATGGATTAATATTAAGATGATTGATAAGTCTGTTTTCTCTAAGAGTACAAAATCCTATAATTTCTCCATTATCTTCAAGAGCTACACCTAAAGGCAAAACATTCTTATTATTGCGCATATTGATAATATTTCCAGTTGAATGATTATAATCTAAAATTGGATTAAATTTTTTCCAATAGTTATAATTGCTCTCCGCAATAAACTTTACCTGTTCTTCTGTTAGCTGACTAAAAAGTTTAATATTCATAATTTATCTCCCCTTTTTAATAAATTTTCAAAATAACAAAGACCATATAACATAAAAGACGCTTTAATCAAAAGTTTAAAGTGTCTTTTATTAAAATTTATTCTTTCTTTTTAGATTTTTTAGTAGACTTCTTCTCGGTTTTTTCTGGGCTTTGCTCTTTCTGCTGAGTTTCTATTTCTTGTGACGCGATATTTTCTTCCTCTTTCTTGTCAACTTTATCTTCTACAATCTTCTTTTCTTCATTAGATTTGACATCGTTAGGTTTATCTTCAGTCACAGCTTCTTCATCTTTGAAAACTGTATAGATAGCATAGGCGTCTACAGAAATATATCCCTTTTTCTTATCTGTTCCTGTTTCTATAGTAACAATTTTTTTATCTTCTTCTAAATGAAGATCAACAATTGTGCCATAAACACCAC
>CASDQU010000039.1 GCA_949282835.1 uncultured Bacillota bacterium
TATTGACAAATTCTAATGTTATATTTAAAGTTGCAGCCTCTGACGAGTCCTGTTCTTCTTGGCTTTCTTCTTGCTCATTGACAATAATTTCATATGATTTATCAATCGACAAAAGAGAGACGCCTGTTAGCATGACTAAAAAACAAAAAAATATTAAAAATCTATATTTTTTAAACATCCTCTTCTGTCTCCTTTGATTTATTATTTGCAAAATGCCACTTATTTAACTTATTTATAGCATAAAAATTTCGATTTTTTCCTTTATCAACTTTAGTATACCAAAATCCCCCCCCCATCTGTCAAATGATTGTGGTTAAATTTAGCTAAAAATTTTCGACACGCTGATTGGTAAAATCGACTAAAATTTCCGTCTCGCTAATTTGCAAAAAAAATTAACAGGCTGAAAGAAGATTATTTTATTGATGGTTTATTTAAACTGACTATAAAAAAAGCACTAACTTTCTAGTGCTTAAAGAGTTAACAAATTGAATTATTTAGCTATTTAACTAAAAAATGCCTAAAACTAGCAACAAATAACTAATTTTAGGCATTTTCACAAAATCTTGTAATTAAAACTCTTACAAACCATATTTTTTATTGAATTTTTCAACATTGCCGCTGGTATCAACAATCTTCTTCTTGCCAGTATAGAAAGGATGGCATTTGTTACAAATATCAATGCTTAAAGTATCGCCTTTAACATTGGATCTTGTTTTAAAAGTGTTTCCACAAGCGCAAGTTACAGTTACTTCATGATAATCTGGATGAATATCTTTCTTCATAATTTGCCTCCTTAAATTAATCTCCAACATATGGGAGCAGTGCTATATTTCTAGCTCTTTTGATAGCTGTGCAAAGTTCTCTTTGATGATATGCGCAAACTCCAGTTTGTCTTCTAGGCAAGATTTTGCCTTTTTCTGTGATATATTTTTTAATTTTTGCAACATCTTTAAAATCAATAGTCTTTTCACCTGCTACACAAAAAGCACAAACTTTTTTCTTAGAAGGTTTTTTAAATTTTTTAACAACAACCTTCTCTTCGCTTTTTACATTATCAGCCATGTTTATCTCCTTTTAATTAAAATGGTAAGCTGTCATCATCAATAGGCTCAAGTTCAGCAGTATCAGCTTTTGGTGATGAAGGTTTAGGGCTTTCTTGTCCATCAGAATTTCTAGAACTTAAAAACTCTACCTCTTCTGCAACTATTTCGGTTACATAGCGCTTAGTACCATCACTAGCCTCATAAGAAGAGTTTTGAATACGGCCAATTACCGAACATTTAGAACCTTTCTTTAAAAATTTATGACAGTTTTCTGCTTGACCTCTCCAAACCACAATATTAAAGAAGTCTGCCTGTGGGCCGTTGTCGGCATTTGCAAATCTTCTTTGAACAGCAAGTGAAAATCTGCATACAGAAACTCCGCTATTAGTAGTTGTGATTTCTGGGTCTTTAACTAAATTTCCAATTAGAATAACTTTATTCATAATATTCTCCTTAAATCAAATTCAAAGTAAATCAATTATTTACTTTCTTTTTTAACAAACATTTGTCTAACAATTCCTTCAGTAATGTTCATGAGTTTTGCCATTGGCTCAACTTCTTGAGGGTTCATAGTGATGTTCATAAGAACATAATAACCTTCAGTTTTGAAGTTGATAGGATAAGCAAGTTTTCTCATTCCCCATTTATCAATGCCTTCAATAGTGCCGCCTTTAGCTTCAACATATGAAGAGAATTTTTTAATAAGCTCTTCGCGTTTTTCTTCGCTTACGTCACTAGCAATGATATAAAGAAGTTCATACTTATTCATTCGCTATACCTCCTTTTGGACTAAAATGGTTTTTTGTTTGCCACAAAAAACAAGGACAGTATTCCACTGCTTGATATGATTATAATGATAAAAGTAATTTTTGTCAAGTGTATTTAACAAAGGAAAGATGAATTTCTGCTCTTACTTAAAAGACATCTTGGTCAATTTCTCAAGATGTCTTACTTAAAATCTTTATTTTTGCTCTCTTTCCTCGGCAGTTTTATCACTAGAGCGCGATATTTCTTTTAGAATTTGCATTTGCTCATAAATTTTATCCCAGTTTTCTGGCAAAGCTGGCTGCGCAAATTCCACAGTGATATTTTTATCGTTTAAAAAACTTTTGCTTGCAAGCTCTAATGCTGCTTTATGGCCATTGGTGCTAAGTATTTGCAAATAGTAATTTAAATATGAAATGTAATAATTCATTGTATTAACACTAAGGCAATTAGGAAATTTTCTATAAAGAGGAGATGTTTTATCTTTTAAAAACATATTTTGAAAAATTTTATTTTCTCTAAATGTTTTGTTTTTAAACGCAAAACCTTTTATTATATCGTTCCAGTATCCCTTTAAATATGGCTCAACTTCATAGCCGCCTGCTTTAAGCCTTGTAACTAGGTATCCATTTATTTTCTTGTTTAAACTGCGAATGTCATTTCGCAGTTCAATTCGCGTTACAAAATCTCTGTTTTTGTCATCACTTAAATTTATCTTATCCTTTATAAAATTATCTTGCCAGTATAAAACAGTGATGTTTTTCTCTGCCAACCATCGCTCACAACGCTTCAACACTTTTGTTGCATCTTTTAAATATGCTTTGATATCCATAAATTAATTATATCATAATATTTTCAGAAATCAAGAGTCAATTTCTGATAATAAAACAGCGCTTTAATTTATTACTTATTAAAGCCCCAATAGTTTTGACGCTTTTTATTATTAAAACATAAAAAAACAATCTATAAAAGATTGTTTTCGTAAAATTATTGCTATTTTTTAAGCTCGACCAAATATGCTGTTGGCACATCTTCCACTTTGACCTTGCTTGAAATCTCTACGCCCGCAATGGCAAAGATTTCATTTCCGCTTGCTAGTACTGGCAGTGTGTCTCTAATTCTTGCTGGTATTTTTTTGTCTATTAGGAAAGATTTTAATTTTTTACTTCCGCCGCCAAATTTTGTGAACACATCGCCATCTTCTCTAAATCTCCATACGGCATCTTTTGGAACTTTTCTATAATCTAGAACTATTTGTCCCTCTTTTGCATTGAAATCTTTAACTCTCTTAACAATGAGCTTGCCACCACCTGGCAGATCAAATTCGCCGCATCTGAATGGAATATTTATTACGGGTTTTTCTTCATGTTTGTTGTGCAATGTAAGATAATCGTATTCCTTAACTGCGACCACTTCAAATGGCAAATGTATTCTCTTGCCGTTATCACAGTTGAGCGCAAGATCTTTTATTGCATCAATATGTTTTTTCTCTATATCTTTATTGACGCCTATCGTTTTGAAAGCTTTGAAGATGATCCTTGAAGTAATTGCATTTTCATATAGGAAATATGAAAGAGGAATTTTTACTGCTTTGTCTTCAATGATAAAAGCATCTGTATGGATCTGGCTGTTAATATAATCATCGTCTTCTTTTACTGCTTTCCCAAAGCTTGCGATAGCATTGATAGCTCCTGGCCATTTTGAAAGGATGTCTTTCATAATTTTATTGCGAACAAAATTGCGTGCGTAAGAGTCATCTTCATTTGTCTCATCTTCAACATAGTCAAGATGATTGTCGTCAAGATATTGATATATTTCTTGCTTTGTGGTATTTAACATTGGTCTTATGTATACCTTTTCGCTTATTGCACTCATTCCTTTCGCGCCAGCAACTCCGCTGCCTCTAAAAATATGCATCAAAATTGTTTCCGCTTGATCAGACATATGATGAGCTAAGGCAATCTTATCAACAACACCTTTTCGTAAAAGCGTTTTGAAAACTCCATATCTTGCCTCGCGAGCAGCGCTTTCAATACTTATCCCCTTCTCGCGCGCGATCTTTGGTGCGTCCACGCGGAATTTATAATATCTAATTCCTAGTTCTCTTGCCTTTTCTTTTACAAAATCTGCGTCTATATAACTATTTTCTCTTATTTCATGATCAACATGAATTGCGACAACTTCAATGTCATATCGTTCTTGATTTTGTGCAAGAAAATGTAACAATGCCATTGAATCACTGCCACCGCTACACCCCACGCCAATAATTTCGCCACTTTTCAATAAATTATTTTGTCTGATAAATTCTTCACAAGATTGCATAATTCCTTCCTATATATAATGCACATATTATACTAAATAAAATGTTATTGTGCAATATAAAAAGAAAATTTTTTTGAATAATTTGTTAAAAACCATTGAAAATTTCGATAAAATTTAACTTTTTTCGCGTTTTTATTAATTTTTAAAATATTTTTACAACAATGCAGGTCATGTCGTCAACAGCATAACCATTATTGTTTGCCAAAGCTCGCTGCAGAATTTGGTCGGCCTGCTCCTGAGGATTTGCCGATTTAATTGTCAGCAAGAAATCTTTAAACTCACTGTCGCTACCAAAAGTGTCGTTTATTCCGTCGGAGCAAATTATTATAAAATCTTTTTCTTTTAAAACCACTTTCTTTGTAACTGCTTTTGCCTCTTGTAACACTCCGATGGGCAAGGCGCCGCTCTCAATTGTCTTGCAGCCATCTTCTCCCCTGATATATGAAGAGCTTGCTCCCATCTTGACAAAGTCTGCTATACCACTTTTTAAATCTACAGTACAAAGGTCGATTGTTGAGAATATGTCATCCTTTTCAAGATTTAACAGCCTATTGACAGATGAAAGTATAATTTCATTATCAAATCCTGCTTTATAGAAATTTTCTATTAGGTCGATTGTTGTCTCGCTCTTTTCGTTCGCCTTTTCGCCACTTCCCATGCCATCGCAAATTGCAAACATGAATTTATCGCCATCAAGCCTTTCAATGCTATAACAATCTCCAGAAATGTTGCTGCCAGACCTTGGCTGAGAGGCAAGACCAAAAATACAGTCGTAGGATGGAGATGTCTTTAAATTGACATTGACAAGACCTGCTTTTTCGGTTGGCACCACATCATAAATGCTCATTTTCTGATTGCAAATTTTAGATACAATCGACTGCAATTTCAATTTATTTGCATCCTCTTCTCTTACCACCACACTCGCCATCGAAGTCTTAGCATCTTTTTCATAAACCACGGCATCACTGCAGACGATATTTGAAGATATGAGCTCACTCTTTAAGGCTTCCTCTCTAGCACTGTCAAAGGATATCAAGCTGTCAACC
>CASDQU010000040.1 GCA_949282835.1 uncultured Bacillota bacterium
TTAATATAACACATTGAAGATATGTTTGAAATATATTGGTCTTTAATCAGCACATGGAAGAAACATTCATCTTTCTTTTGAATGTCTGCGCCGCCCATCCATTTAAAGCCTTCCTCTCTTGCTTCTTTTAAAAATTGTTTGCGATTGGTCTCATTTAATAAAATTACCCATGCTTGACCTTCTTTTAGTAAGTTTTTTAACATATATGCCTCCTTTTTTCCAAAAGAATTGCAAGCAAAAGCCCCATCGAAGTGATGGGGCTAGTTTCTTTTTTTACCCATCACACAAGCTTTACCACCTTAACATATTGTCAGGTTGGTGTATGGTCAACGGGCTTGTCCCTCGCATACTCTTTATGGATAGTTAAATTATATCAAAAATTATTTTTATTGTCAATTTAATAAATTATTTTTAGTTAATAAATTTATTTTAAAACAAAATGAGCAAAGGCAAAATTTGACTTAAAAAGAAAATATGGCTATAATGAAGTTAAAATACAGTGTTTTTGCTTAATTTTTTATTAAAATTTCTATATTTTAAAGGGAGGATGCTGTGCTTGGTGCAATTATAGGCGATTTGGCTGGGTCGATATATGAATTTGAACAGGTCAAGAAGGTGTTTCCAGTAAAAGTTGACAAATTGATAGAAAATAATGCTTTTTATAGTGATGACACCATTCTTACTATTGCCATTTTGGATGCAATTATCAATCATGGTGAATATAGCGATTATTTAAAAAAATATGCTTTAGAATATAATGACAGGCTGCCAAATTTTTGCAAGAAAGATGGATGTTTAAAGGGTGGCGATGAAATAAAAAATAAATATTTTGAGCACATGTTTTCGCCCAATTTTGCAAAGTGGGCAAGGGGTGAAGGTGATGGAAAAAGCAGAGGCAACGGCGCTATGATGAGAATAAGTCCAGTCGGGTTTATGTTTAATAGTATAAGCGAGGTAAAAAGACAGGCAAGTCTTGCTACAAAACCTTCTCATAATAGCAAGGAGGCGCTATCAAGTGCCAAAGTGATAGCCCTCATTATTTATTATGCAAGACTTGGGCTTGGCAAAGAAGAGATAATAAAAAAACTTGGTTTAAAAATTATAAAACCTACTATAGAAAAATTTAATTATACTTGTAAAGATACTATAGATATTTGTCTTTTTAGCCTATTTACCAGCGACAATTTTGAGCAAGCCATTACAAAGACCCTTTCCTTTGGAGGAGATACCGACACCAATGCCGCTATCGTTGGAGGCATGGCAGAGGCATTATTTGGCATAGATGAGAAGCTAAAAACAAGGACAATGAGTTTTTTGCCGAAAGAATTTATTGAAATTTTACAAGAGGGATATAGTCGTGTAAAAAGGATAGCAAGAAAGAGCTAGTATTATATATATTAATAATTAATATGTAATCTAATATCATTATAAAATAGTGCAGATTGAAATGAAATTTTTGTCTGCATATTTTTTTGAAAATATATAAAATATTGTTGACTTATTGAAAATGGTATGCTAATATTATATAGCTGTGAAGTTTGGGTTGAAGTGTAAGGTTACTTTGATTACCGGCAATCAAAGAGAATTTACGCGGACAAGTTCGTGGCACAAGACTACGAGCGGCTAACCAAAAAATCACATTTTTTAATCTCTTACAGCGTGACACACATGGGCAAGTGTACCGTGAGGGTGGTTGTCAAAGAAGGTGTTATTAATAGGGAAGATGTGACGGTTAGAATTTGCTATTACAGGAGGTATTATTTAATGGCAACACAAGTAATTAGAATTAAATTGAAGGCCTTTGAACATCGCCTTATTGATGAGGCTTGCGCTAAGATCATTGATACGGCTGAAAAGTTCGGCGCTAAAGTCGCTGGGCCTATTCCACTTCCAACAGACAGAGAGGTGGTTACAGTTATTCGTTCACCACATAAATACAAGGATAGTCGTGAACAATTTGAGTCAAGAACTCACAAGAGACTTATCGATATCTATTCTCCATCTGCAAAGGCGGTTGACGCACTTATGAAGATAGACTTGCCTGCTGGGGTTGATATCAAGATCAAACTATAATAGGAGGAAGACATAATCATGAAAAAAGCAATATTAGGCAAAAAACTTGGAATGACTCAAGTCTTCTCTCCAGAAGGCACGGTTATCCCAGTTACAGTTGT
>CASDQU010000041.1 GCA_949282835.1 uncultured Bacillota bacterium
CTTGATCGCTGCCAGTTTGAAGATTGTAAAATTCAACCCTAGCGCCTTCAATAATTCCGCTGTTTTGACCAGCTATTCCGCCAATAAAGTTAGCATTTGTGCCTGTAATCTGAAGTCCCAAAACAGATGAATTGATAATTTTGCCGCTATTAGTTCCAGTTATTCCGCCGATATTAGTTTCAGTTATTCCGCCCTCAAATGAAAGCACACTGGCATAAGTGCCATTGACATCTACCGTTACATTTTCTATTGTGCCTGTGTTTTCATCTGCAACAAAGCCCTTTGCTTTAATATTCCCATTGAAATTGATGTTTCTAATCGTTCCGCTATTTGTTGAAATGAAGGTTGTCGAGCCTTCAAGGAAGGTAACTGTTGCGCATGAGCCATCCTCATCGTCATAAGCCCTGCCTTCAATCCCGCCTGCAAGAGCTTTTACAGAGCCATCGTATTTGACTTCAATGCTGTTCATTAATCTGTAATAAAGTGAAGGGTTAATATTTGTAAATTCTTCAGCGGTATATATTCTATAGGCATGTGCAAAACTGCGTCCATCTGCAACTGTAATTTTAATTCTAATTAAAATTTCGCTGAAATCTATATCTTTTGCCTCTCCATTTACAGATGAATTAGACTTAAAGTATGCATTTTCAATGAGATATTCATACCAAGTTTGTGAGTCAGAACGAATTTGCCCAAGTGATTCAAAAGATACTGTATATAAAGTTTGAGCAGCCTCTATCTTTTCAGATTTTAAATAATAGCTGATTTGACCATTATATATAGCATCTTCTGGCAAAAGATAGATATATCCGGTTGTGCCTTGAGTTAACTCTCCATTCAAATTAAGTGAAATTCTATTTTGGCTTATATAATTGCCAACTGATACTATTGCGGTATTGGTATAATCTACCGTTCCGTCTTCTTTGGTTATAATATATGAGATATTGCCATTTTGAACATTAGATGGAGATGTCGAAAGCAGTATAAATTGTGGCTGGCTATCTCCAATTTCAAAATAAATACCCTCTTCGTCTTCACCTTCCCAAGTCAAGCTTTCAATGCGCTGAGCATTTGAAATATTGATTGAAATATTTGTCCACATGATATCTCTTTCTGTAATTTGCCCAGAAGATGATAAAACCTCAAGTTTATAATGAACTTGCAAAGTGTCACTAAAACGCGGTTGTCCTTGAAGGGAAGCAGATACAATATCAAAAGATATTGAATAATCATTTATAACTATACTTTCAATCGCATATCTGCCATTTTCCCATGTAACTGAATTTCCGCTAATGGAAGCATTTCCCATCAACTTGTTACCATAGGCATCTTTGGCAGTTGTAACAAATTCGAAATTGGCGATATCTATGTATGTAACACCGCTATTTCTAAAATCAATTTTGATATTTTTTCTTGTTAAAGATGGATCATTTGAAGAAACTGAATCTGATGAATAGAGACTTACCTCGCTATCTCTAGTTGGTGTAACTGAAAGGTTACTTGGAGCAATATAACTCTCTATCAAAATAATTCGTATAATCTGTGTTTGTCCATTTTCATCTACATTCTCGCCACTTCCAGCGCCGCTAAAGGTTACCACTGCATAAGTAAAACCTACATTTGAAGTGATGATATTTTGCATGTCGGCTGTAAAATAAGAATATTTACTTATATTTTCATTAGCATAAGCACCATTTATTATTTGTGCAATACCGGCGCTGTCGTTTATAAGATTTTTAAAGGCTTCAACTTGTGCTTTTCTATCCTGTTGCGAAAGAGTGCCGTCATCTTCAAGTTCAAAATCTAAATCATAATAGTGCACATCAATATCTGCCACAGCATAGTTGTTGTTTGATGAGTTGTAGCGATAAAGCACTGGCACAGTAGAGCCATTTTTAATCATTATGTTAGATAAGCTTGATATATTAGTGCTTGTAGAGCCATCTGCAAAATAAATATTATTGCTGTTTGTGCTATATGTTACCGAATCAAAGATGTTAGAGCCTTGGTCATAGACAACTCCCGCCTCTGTCAAAGGAAGGAAGATATTGATTGCAAAATCTTCGCTTTCTAGTCCATTTTCATGAACAAATTTATAACTATCAAGGGCGGTTACTCCATAGCTATTGACTTTTAGCGTTAAAATTATTTTGAAGGTCACGCTATCAAAGGTATTTGAGAGCTTTATTGGCCCTTCGATATCAACATTTTCGCTATCAACTACAACACTAATACCGTCAATATCTGTTTGACCTGTTAAAGTAAAGGTCTTTTCTATTACTAATGAGGTTGAACGCTCCGAACTATCAACTTGGAAATCTGCATTTTCAAATACAAACTCTTCTGCTGTCACCGATTTTACCAGTTCAAGCCTTGCAGTTGTTGATATGTTAGGGTTATCAATACTTGTAAAGGTTATAGAAACATTATTTACATTTTGTTGCAAAAGGTCAGAATGGGCTTTTAGATATAGAGTTTTAACATCAATGTTGGCGTCCTCTCTTGACAGATAAACTCCTGCATTTTCATCCCAGCTGAGAGCTATTTCTTGCCAAATTTGATTTGTTTGGTCATAATATTGAATTACAACTGGGCAAACTCCATTCTCAACAATAGGCTCACCTATACTTCCTATAGCTACCGAAATTGAGTATCTATTTGAATAATTTTCTATGGTAGTTGGCAAAACTTCGATATTAAACATCTCGCCAGTTGAATTTAGATATTCAGAATAAAGAATTTGGGTAGAAGCATTGGTGTTTTTATTTGCTATTAATTGATTGTTTTCTCCTCGTATTTCAATATCATTTACAACTTCTCTTGCTCTTATGTTGATTAAATTGGAAGATGTATCTATTGCATAGTCGTAATTTTCATATCCCACTTTGAAATAAATGCTATAATTTTGATTTACATTACTAATTTCTCGGTCAACATAAACTGAGAAAATAGGACATCCTTCTTCATCTTCGCCATATTTATTTACAATAAGTTTTTCGTCACTTGGCTGCCCTGAAGAAAGCAAAACAACTGGAGTTATAGTAAGGTCTCCAGCATAATTTAATTTTATGTAACCTTGATAATGCTCATCTGTTGGCTCATTTGGCACAATATTAAAAAGATTGTTCTCTTCGCCTATTGTTTCAAATTGTGAGCTAAGATTATATGACCAAGAAAGGCTGAGTTCTTCTTCGATTGGGTCAATAACTGGCAAAACAACATTTGTAGAAATATTCTTTTCTGTTGTCGCGGTCAAAGTAATAGAGTCTGGCTCATAACTATCATCGATAATTAAATTTGTTCCCTCTATCTGCGCCCCTTCTATACCGCTAGGAAGTGACCAAGTAATCGTCCTTCTTGAAAGAGAAGAAGGTTGAAAAGTCAACAAGTTTTCTTCAATTAACTGGTTGCTTCGTCCGCGCAAAACAAAATTCTTTCGTTGCACATCTTCATTTTGATTTTGGCTCATGTGCGAAACTTCACTATAGACATCAACGCTTATAGTTTTAGAGACATTTCCTTGATTGGTCATTACAACAACTTCGCCTTGTCCTTCGTTGAGCGCTGTAATTGTAATCTCCCACCTGTTGGAGCTGACTGCTGTTGCTGAAGCGGAAATAATATTTTCATAGCTGTTGTTTACACTTGCGCTGACAACAACGCCTTTCCCGCCAGATACCGTTGCAACAACCACCTCTTGACTTGGCTGGTCGGTATCATAATCATACAAAATAGACACGCTATCGCGTGACAAAGTAAGATCGACTTTTGAGCTTCCGCAAGCTGCAAGAATAGATGCTCCCATAAGTAAGAATACACTTAACATACCTACAAGAAACTTTTTCATAATGCCTCCTTGATTAATATCTGTAAAAACAGAGTATTTTAAACATATTGCGCGCAAAAATTAGAAAGTTTTTCACTATATGAAAATTATAACTTTTTTACAAGAATATTGTCAAATAAAACTTAATTATTTATATATATAATATATAAATTTTTGCCATCTCTCCCCTTAAAGAGCAACATTGCCGCAATATCACTCTCTTTCATTTCCTTGACAAATATTGCAATTTTACTCAAAATAAGCTATAATCTAACTTTAGTGTTTGAGGTGAAATATGCAGAAAATTTTAGGAGGGCTTAGAAAGGCATGCCAAGCCTATAATCTAATTGAAGATGGTGATAAAATAGCTGTTGGGCTTTCTGGAGGAAAAGATAGTCTAACTTTGCTAGCTGCTTTAAAAAAATATCAGGCCTTTTGCGATAAAAAATTTGAGCTTGTTGCCATTAGTATTGATTTGAGCGGAGGGAAAAGTGATTACAGTGAAATTGCAAATTTTTGCAAAGATTTAGGTGTTGAGTTTTATTTAGAAAACTCAAATGTATTTGAAATAATCTTTGATATTCGGAAAGAAAAAAATCCATGCTCCCTTTGCGCCAATATGCGAAGAGGGCTGGTAAATAGCAAAGCCAAAGCTCTTGGTTGCAATAAGCTTGCTCTAGGTCATCATAGAGATGACTTAATCGAAACCTTCCTCATCTCACTCTTCTTTGAAGGACGGCTGTCAACATTTAAACCTAAAAGTTATCTCTCTAGAGTAGACTTGACGGTTATCCGACCTCTTATTTTCTGCACTGAAGATGAGATAATTAAAGTAAGCAAAGATTTCCCTGTACTGAAAAATTTATGCCCTGCCGATAAGCATACTCAAAGAGAAAATGCCAAACAAATTCTCTCAACTCTTGAAAAGAGCTACCCTCACTGCAAGGAAAAAATCTTTAATGCTTTAATTCACAGTGAAAGATATAATCTTTTTGATAAAATAAATTAAAAAAATAAAATAAAAATTAAAAAATATATAAAAATATAAATAAATTTAAAAAATGCCTTAAAAATAAACAAAAATCAAAATAAAAGTAGAAAAAATATCTTTTAATTCAAAAAAATTAGAAAAAATTCAAAATTAAATACAAAAATATCTCTGAAAAATGTTTTTTAAATTAAAAAAATTTATCAAAAAATCAAAAAAATATGTCACTTAAATTAAATGACATATTTTTTAAATTAATTTTTCTATTATTTTATAATATTTTATAAATTCATCAAGCGAAAGTTGTTCGCTTCTTTTCTTTAAATCTTCACCAAAAATTGACGACAATTTGTCTTTTATAAGTGGATAGGAATGGCTCAAATTGTTTTGCAAGGTCTTTCTTCTCATAGCAAAGCATGCCTGCAAAAAGCGATAGAATTTTTGTCCATCGATGTCAGGGTATTTATCAATTAGCTCTATATGTACAACAGCTGAGTCTACCTTAGGTACTGGCAAAAACATTTTTTTGTCAACATAACGCGAAATATTTGGCTGCCCATAAAATTCAATCATTATAGAAAGCAGCCCATAGTCCTTTTCTCCTAGTTTTGCCACCATTCGTTTTGCCACCTCTTTTTGTACCATCACTGTTAAACTTTTAACCCTCTTTGAAGAGTTTAGAAATTTAAATATAAGAGGTGAAGTGATGTAATAAGGCAAGTTGGCAACTATTTTGTAATTACCTTCAAAGTGACTTTCAATATTTTGCAAAGGTTCTTTAAGGGCATCTTTAAACACAAAAATGGTGTTTTTCAATTTTAAGCTTTGCAAAGTATCTTTAAGCTCACTATCAATTTCATAGCTAACTACTTTCCCCGCTTTTTCATCTAAAACTTTAGTCAAGCTTCCCTGCCCCGCGCCTATTTCTAAGACGCTGTCGGCCTTATCAATTTTAGCATCGCTAGCCATCGCCAAAAGTAGATTTTTGTCGCTAATAAAATTTTGACCAAATTTCTTTTTGAAATTATGCTTCATATTTTTAGTAGCCTCCTTGTATTTTCTCGTACAATTAAAGCTAGTTCTTCAACCTCTATTCCTTTAAGCCTAGCAAGATTTTCGGCGATGGTTGGAATAAAACTTGGCTCATTGATTTGCCCTCTATATGGATGAGGAGCAAGATAAGGGCTGTCTGTTTCAAACAAAATCATCTCATTTGGCACGCTTTTCAAGGTCTCTTTCAATGAAAGAGCATTTTTAAAGGTGGAAACACCTCCTACCGAAATATAAATGCCAAGTTTTACAAGCTCTTTTGCCACTTCACTGCTGCCGCTATAACAATGCAATGCTCCGCCATACTTAAGAACGTTCTTCTCTCCTTTTAAAAGCTCTAGCATAGCACCATAAGCCTCTCTACAATGCAAGATTACCGGAAGTTTTAGCTCATATGCCATATGAAGCTGCTCTTTTAAAGCCCTCTTTTGACTTTCTCTATCTGGCATTCCGTCTGTAAACTGAAGCCCTATTTCCCCTATCGCAACTACTTTGTCATTCTTGGCTAGAGAAATCAGTTGGTTACATATGTCGTCATTCCAATCATATATATACTCAGGATAAATACCAATACTTGAATAGACTTCTTCAAATTGTGAAGATAATATAACACTCTTTTTTGATGTTTCCAAATCCACTGAAGAAGTGACAATCTTCTCTATACCCATATCTTTTGCTCGCGATATCACTTCTTCTACCCTTCCAACAAAAACCTTATCAGTTAAATGCGCATGCGTGTCGACAAACATACTTTCTCCTTTCAACTATTTTAAACATAATTATAGGCTTTGTCAATTTAATTAATCTACCCTCGTTATCAAAAATAAATTACTATCTTTGAAAAGAAAGGAATATTATACACTATGAATAGAATTTGGTTTATGATGATTGTTGGCTCTTTGGCTTTCTTGCTTTGGAGCGACCCAAGCCTTGCTCTCAATTCTATGGTAGATGCTGCCGCAGAAGCCTTTTCGCTTAGTCTTGAACTATGCGCCGTGTATGCTGTATGGCTTGGCATACTAGAAATTGTTGAGGCTAGCGGGCTAAGCGATAAACTTGCCAAAGCTTTAAGACCTATTATAAGAAAGCTATTTAAAATAGAAGACAAAGAGGCTGAAAAAATGATTGCTCTTAATATGTCAGCAAATATGCTTGGGCTTGGCAATGCAGCAACACCAATGGGCATTAATGCCATGAAAAGACTTGATGATGGCAGCGGAAAGGCTACTCCTGCCATGATTATGCTGATTGTACTTAACTCAACTTCCATTCAGCTTTTGCCTACCACCGTAATAGGACTGCGCGCAAGTGCTGGCTCAACCTCTCCTTCAGATATCATTCTACCCACCCTTTTAGCCACCATTTGTACCTGCTTATTAGGCATTTTTTTAGTTAAAGCTTGTCATAAAATATTTAGGAGGAAGAAAAAATGAGTGCATATATTCTTCCCATTCTATTTATATCGCTGTTTTGCTATGCAAAGCTTAAAAAGGTAAACTGCTATGACACTTTTGTGAGGGGTGCTAAAAAGTCAATCCCTCTTGTAGTTGATATCTTCCCATATATTGCCACAATTATGATTGCAGTGGCTTTGCTTAGAGTAAGTGGCATCACCACTCTTTTAGCCCATCTTTTATCACCAATCTTCAATGCTTTAGGCATTCCCACACAGCTGATTGAGCTTGTGCTATTGCGTCCCTTTACAGGCTCTGGCAGTTTTGCCTTGCTTGATAATGTTTTATCTACCTATGGCGCTGACTCTTATATCTCAAGATGCGCTTGTGTGATACTTGGCTGCAGCGAAACCATCTTTTATGTTACAAGTGTATATATTTCACAAACAAAGGTAAAAAAACTTTTGTATGCAATTCCAATCGCGTTAGTTTGTTCGCTTGTTGGCTCTGTTGTGGCATGTCTGCTTTGTAAAATTATCTAATTAGTTCTATTTTTAATTTATAAAACTATTTTTAGTTTAAAATTTTAAATTATATATAAAATAAAATTATCTGTGATAGCACAAAATTATCGCTTGCAACTTTGAATTTCAATAATAGTGATATTTGAAGCAACTGTTTGAAAAAATAGTCGCAAGGTTTTCAAATCTTCTATATCATATTTTTGCGCAAGACATATGGCAAGGCTGCCAGCCAAAGAGATGAGTTCTTCTCCACTAATGTCTAGTTTTTGTTTGCTCATACTCATATTTATTCTTTAAAAATAAAAAAGTGTGATTTAATCACACTTCAGCTTGTAGACAAAAAATCAGACTGTTCAAAAACAAGCGATGCAAGGGGAGAAAAATGCCTAAAAGCAGGAGTTTAGTTCCCCTAAATGACTGTTTTTAGGTGTTTTATTTGGGGACACCCCGTAAATGCTTTGGCATTTATGGGGAGAGGAAAAGGCGAGCGTTAAAGTCTAAGTTGTTTTTAACAACTTGACATAAGCGTAGCCTTTGACGAAAACACCGCAAGAAAATTTTTATTAAATTTTCGGTCGCGCCCTTTTTCAACAGTCTTAAGTGTGATTTAATCACACTTAAAATTTTATCCTTAACCTATTCTTAATTTCCTCTTCCCCTAAAATATCAATTATATTATAAAGAGTTGGAGAATTTTTCCTGCCGGTGATTGCAATTCTTATAAATTCACAAGCTTTTGCAATATTGCCTTTAAAATTTTCAGGATTTTGTTTGTATTGTTTGTTGTCAATAGCATAGCCAAGTCGTCCAGCAACTACCTTGACATCATTAAACCACTCTTCATTGCTAGTTGGCATTTTAAAAGATTGAAGGTATTCTTTTATAAATTCATTCGCATTTTCTTTGTCTTTTTCTTCTAGCTCAAATTCGGTAGGTTGATGGAAAATATAATCAAAATATTCTTTCATCATGCCATAATTATAGATATCTTTTCTTGGCTTTATCTGCCCATCTCTATCCATTTGACATAGTTTTATAAACTTTTCACTGTCTTGTTCTAAAATATCTGCAAGAGTTTTATCGTAAGTTTTGGCATAAGAAAGCCAATTTTTATAAAGCTCTACTCCTGTTAGTTTTACTATTATATTTTTGGAAATATCATTGAGCTTGACAATGTCGAATATAGGCGCTACTGTAGTGATTTGATTTACCTCAAATTTGAAATCTTGCCAAGGCAGTTCAGGATTATTTTTGCGCCATAATTCAAAGCCTGAGTTAATCATGTTAAGCAAATATTCAAGTAAACTCTCTTTTGGATAACCATTTTCGGCAAAGAATTGCATATTTGACTCTGGGTCATATCTTTTAGAAATTTTGCGTCTGTTGCCATTTTCATTTAATTTATAGATTAATGGATTATGACAATACGCAATTCGCTCAAATTCAAGCGCATCAAAAAGCTCAAGATGTGCTGGAGTGGAAGAGATATATTCCTCGCCTCTCACCACAATAGTAGTACCCATTAAAGTATCATCAACCACATGAGCAAAAGCATAAGGCGGTGTGCCATCGCTTTTTAAAAGTACAAAGTCTTTAGCATTGGCTTTCGCCTCAAGCTCACCCTTAATTAAATCATAAAATTTAATTCTTTCATGGCCTTTATTTTGGGTTTTAAATCTAATAGCAAAACTTTCGCCATTATCTAGATGTTTTTTGACTTCATCTAAAGATAAATCGCGACAAGGGTCATATTCCTTTTCATCATCATTGATAAATTTTTCTTCACGCAATTTTAATACATCTTCTTTCCCTTCCGTTTTCTTGCAAAAACAAGGAAAAGCTTTTCCTTCACTGACAAGTTTCTTTGCAAAGACCTTGTAAATTTCTTTACGCTCGCTTTGAACATATGGCCCGTAATTCCCTATATCTTTGCCCTCAAGTGTCTGATATTCATCAAATTTGATGCCATATTCTTCTAAAACTTTATATATAACCTGCTTCGCTTCTTTAATTTCTCGCTTTTGGTCGGTGTCTTCTATTCGCAAAAATAAGATGCCGTCAGAATTTTTTGCCAAGTTAAAACTGATAAAGGCCTGGAAAAAATTCCCTATATGCATATAACCAGTTGGACTTGGCGCAAATCTCGTTACAACTTGACTACTTTTAAGCTTTCTTTTAGGATACCTATTAAAAATATCTTGCTCGCTGAGTTTTACATCTGGAAATAGCAACTGGGCAAGTTTTGTGTAATCCATTTTTTTGTCTCCTTAAACTGAAACATTGTATATATTTGTTGAAATGTATGTCCTATAATTCTCTATAAAATTATTTGCCTCACTGAAATATTTTTGAAGCTGTCTATAATAAGCAGCACAATATTTTTCTTCCTTTTCATATGCCAAAATGTTACTATCATAGTCGGTAGCAAATTGGTAAAAATCAAACTCTTTTAATGCTTTTAAAGTTGTTTGTCTTTCATTGTTAAAAGCGTCAATAACCACTTCAAACTTTTGGAAGTCGGCAAGAGTGAGCATTTTAGTCTCATTAGAGATTATTTGAGTGAAATTTACAAGAGCATTAGTTGCGGCATTGGTCACCTCTGAATTTAACTTCTGCCCGCTAGAGCTATCAATAAACAAAACTTTGAAATCATTTGCTATGAGTAGATTTTGATAATCAATATAAAAGGCATTTTGTTTCTTTTGAAGTTCTAATTCATTGTTGTAATTTTCTATCTCTTCTTCGGTTGCATCCTCAGTTGGAGGAGTAATTTCTTGTCCTACTAAATCAATATACCCTACTTTTTCAACTAAAAAGTCGGCAAGAGTGAGCGCGCTATCATAAACTTGGTCTACAAAAGCCTTCGCCTCCCATTTGTATCGAGTGCTGTAACCATTATAAATTTCATAATCAGCATCATTATCAACATATACCAAATTTTCACATTCTACTTGTAAATTATCATATGCTTTAACCAAATTTTTTATTGATTTATCTAAACTGTTATAATTATAATTGCCTAGTCCGTCTATTAAAATATAGTACTCTTCAATAAAATTCATTCCAATCGCATTTAACATTTGATAATTATTATCTTCATCAATCTTTGTTCCGCTGCTGTTTTTATAATTGAAATTATTGAAATAAAAGTTTGAATTATAATCATTAAGTTTCTTTGACTTAAAAAGATTATCATTTTCTTTAAATGTTGTAATCATCTCCTGATAGGACGCATAAGTATCAGCACTATTCCCTTTGTCAGAACACGCCACCATGGTCAAGCCTGAGCATGCCACTACAAGAGCAAATATTGGTAGTAAAATCTTTCTTTTTTTCATAGATTACCCCCTTGCCTCTAAAAAGAGTTTGGCTTGTGCATATAAGCCATTTTTATCTTCAATATTGTTGTATACCTTAGTAACTTGTCCTTCATTATTAATTGAGTCTATAAGAGATATAAAGTTTGACTCTTTATATAAGGTAAAGAATTGATTTATATCTTCATACTTCTCTTTTATATCTTCATTGAAATAATAGGAAGATATATCGCTATAATTTACAACATATTTATCTACAAAACTATTCAAACTTGCAATTTGTCCGCTGAAAGTATATTGATAGGTGTTTGTGGTAGAATTTTTTAAATCACTAGAAATAACAAGCTTGTATTCGGTGACAATAGAACTTAGATAATCATCAACTGTGTTTAATATAGTACTTGCGGCTAAATTGTTGGTCAAAGTGCTTCCAAAACAACCTTGATAGCAATTATTTAAAGCAGCTATTGCCTTGGCGTTATTCTCTAGCCACTGGCAATAAGCTTCTCGATAATCAATCCAAAGATTTTGCAAATAGGTATCGCTCTCCTGCTCAAGTTTGTCTACATTCGCAGCTATTTCATTAAGGTCTTCTTGCCTATTTTGAACTTTATTTAAATTTTTCTTTATAGCAGAATAATTTTTTTTCAAAACTTTGTTATCTTTGGCAAATACCAAATAATCATCATAAAATTCCAAGATGTCATCTATACTTTGAGAAAGAATAAGTATATCGTTATATTCATCTATATAATAATTTTTTGTGCTATTTCGTAATTTGTCGCCAACCGCTTTATATGCCACTTTTTCATCTTCACTCTTTAAATAAGATGAAGAAGAAACCCTATTAAGTATTTCTTTTGCGTTTGATGTGTCTGCTGGTATGAAAATGACTATCAAAACAACTATAATTGCAAGCAAGACAATTATAGCTACTATTGTAAGCCATTTTTTTGGATTTCCTACCGTATAATCTTTAGATTTTTTATCTGCCATTTTCCCTCCTATTCATCTGAAAAGACATCTAAAGTCTCATTATTTTCAAGTGGAGCTTCTTCTATAGACTTGTAATCCACTTTTTCAGCCTTTTTAACTAAAAACCTCTCATCTGGATTGACAAATGTAGTGTACTCGCCTATCCATCTTAATTTAACTTTCCCTGTGCCGCCATTTCTATGTTTTGCTATAATAAGCTCAACAGTGCCAGGCTCGTCTTCCTGTGCGACATCGTTATATTTTTCAGGATTGTATAGGAAAAGCACAATATCAGCATCTTGCTCTATCGCTCCTGAATCTCTAAGGTCTGAAAGCATTGGTCTATGTCCATTTTCAGCTCTAGACTCCACACTTCGAGATAACTGTGAAAGAACAATAATCGGAACATTAAGCTCTTTTGCTGCTATCTTTAGATTTCTAGATATTTCGCTCACTTCGTTTTGCCTGTTCATATCTCTCTTATTGCTTCCAGAGCTCATAAGCTGAATATAGTCAATCATAATAAGGTCAACATCTTCCTTTGCTTTAAGACGCCTGCACTTTGTCAAGACATCGGCAGGTGTTGTCAATGAAGAGTCGTCAACATAAAGTCCGCTTTGCTCAAGTTTTTTGGTGGCAGCCCAAATTCTCTTCCATTCTTCGCCGTCCATGCTTCCATTCAAAGCCTTAGCCATGCTGACTTTTGCAAGCGAACAAATAGCTCTTTGAATAAGCTGCTCTTTGCTCATTTCAAGAGAAAATACTGCGCACTTTTTGCCAAGTTCTGTCGCGGCATGCACAATGACATTCATGGCAAACGATGTTTTACCCACGCCAGGTCTTGCCGCTAACAAGATAAGGTCGCTGTTTTGAAGCCCATTTGTCACTCTGTCAAACTCTTTAAAGCCTGTTGCTATACCTTTAAGTGAGCTTGGGTCTTTTGCTATAGCATCAAATTTGTCAATTACATGTTTTATTGCTCCATTAGGCTTTCCGACATGTTCAAGCGCGCTTCTTTCTTGCTTTTCGGCTATATCAAAAATTTCTTTTTCGGCAAACTGCAAACTTTTATCTTTATCTTCGCTTTCATAGGCTTCTTCAATTATTCTTTGCCCTGACTCTATTAGTTTGCGTCTTGTAGAGTCCGCCTTAACAATGTCACAGTAATATTTAAAATTGACGGCAGAAGGCACGGTATTAGTTAAAGTGGTAATATATTCAATACCACCTACCTTATCTAAAATTTTGTCTTTTTCAAGACCATCAAGAATGGTAACAAAATCTACAGGAATAGATTTTTGATATATTTTTAACATGCTAGAAAAAATATCTCGATGTGCCTGAGAATAGAAATCTTCTTCCTTCATAATTCCAAGAATATCTGCTTGCGCCTGCACATCAATAAGGATACAGCCAAGAACTGCCTGCTCTGCTTCAATATTATGTGGCATCATTTTATAATCGGCCATATCTCCTCCTAGTTATTTGTAAAAGGGTCTTTATTTTTATTTTTTTCAAGTCTTTCTTTCTTCTTTTTATCAATTTTAGCACAAATTAGAGAAAAGAGCAAGTATAAAACTGCTGTTATACAGATTACAATAAAACCTGCTAGTACTTTGTTTAAAGATGTATATTCAAAAAAGACAAAGCAAATAAATACATCAAGTATAAAAACAGCAATTAAAAACCAAATCAATCTTTTATATTTTTTTCGCAAATCTCTACTTTGATTAGGCAAAAGCATTGACATATCTTTTCTCCTTTTAATTGTCTTACTGAGAATAATTTACCTTAAATTTCTCCCCTTAATATTTTTCCTCGTTCTCTTAATCGCATATTATGATCTAGTATAATTTTTCTTATTCTAAATGTCTTTGGTGTAACCTCTAAAATTTCATCATCAGCCAAAAACTCTATTGCATCTTCAAGGCTTAATCTTTTAGGTGGAGTCAATCTAAGAGCATCATCTGAACCAGAAGCACGACAATTTGAAAGATGTTTTCTTTTACATACATTGACAACTATATCATCGCCCTTTGGATTTTGTCCTACCACCATGCCTCCATACACAGCAGTGCCTGGCTCTATAAATAAATCACCGCGCTCTTGTGCGTTATACAAACCATATACAATAGCATCACCACTTTCATGAGCAATTAAAGAGCCATATTCTCGGCGTTTAATTTCGCCCTTCCATGGCTGATAGTCATAAAAGATGGAATTGATTACCCCTTCGCCCTTGGTATCTGTCAAGAGTTCGCTTTTAAATCCAAAAAGTCCGCGTGAAGGAATTAAAAATTCCATACGCATTCTACTGCCATGCGGAGTCATTTGAACAAGCTCGCCCTTTCTAACTCCCATTTTTTGCATGACAGTTCCCACGCTATCTTCAGGGACATCTAGATAAAGCCTATCAATAGGCTCACATTTTACCCCGTCAATTTCTTTTATTAGCACTTTAGGCATGGAAACTTGAAATTCATAACCGTCACGGCGCATATTTTCAATTAAAATTGAAAGATGCATTTCTCCTCTGCCACAAACTTTGAATTGTTCGGCGCTTTGACCATCGCTCACCCTTAAAGATAAGTCTTTGACAGCTTCTTTGTAAAGCCTATCTCTTAAATGACGAGAGGTTACAAATTTTCCCTCTCTTCCTGCAAAAGGACTATCATTAACCATAAATGTCATCTCTACGCTAGGCTCTGCGATTTTGACAAATTCAATCGGTTGCACATTACTGTTATCACAAATAGTGTCTCCTATTTGCACATTTTCAAGCCCTGCAACACAGACAATTTCGCCAATACCTGCCCTCTCAACAGGTGTCTTTTTTAATCCATCAAAGACAAAAAGACTGACAACCTTAGACCTGATTTTTTTACTTTGGTCATGATAGTTGCAAAGGGTGACATTTTGCCCAACGCAAATAGTGCCATCTGTAATTTTGCCTACAGCAAGTTTGCCAACATAATCGTTATGCTCAGCTGAAGAGACAAGCATTCTTAGCCCTGCCTTTTCATCTCCAGTTGGAGCAGGAATATAATCTATTATTTTTTTGAAAAGTGGCGACATATCTGTTCCTACAACATCTTCATCTTCACTTGCCACCCCTTTTCTTGCCGATGCAAATATAAATGGAGATGAAAGCTGCTCATCATTTGCATCAAGGTCTAAAAATAATTCAAGCACTTCATCAATAACTTCGCCTATTCTTGCATCAGGTCTATCAATCTTATTAATTACCACAATCACTTTTAACGACAAAGAAAGTGCACGCTCAAGAACAAATCTTGTTTGAGGCATTGGCCCTTCAAAAGCGTCAACTACAAGCAATACTCCGTCAACCATTTTTAGAACTCGTTCAACTTCGCCGCCAAAATCGGCATGTCCAGGAGTGTCTATAATATTTATTTTTACTCCATTATAAAGACAGGAGCAATTCTTTGACAAAATGGTAATTCCTCTTTCTCTCTCTAGGTCATTTGAGTCCATAACTCTATCTTCAATCACTTGATTATCGCGAAAAACACTTCCTTGTTTTAATAATTCATTCACAAGTGAAGTTTTGCCATGGTCAACATGGGCAATTATAGCAATATTTCTTATATTTTTGTTTTCCATAGTATCTATCCTTTACTCTTTTACGAAAGAATATTTTAACACATATTCCAATAAAATTCAACTATCACAGCCCTAAACTTTCAATTTAATTATATTTTTAATGAAATTTTAGCAATGATTGCTTTTTAAATAAATAAAAAAGCTCAATTTTTTGAGCTATAGCTTGTAGACAAATAAATCAGACTGTTCAAAAACAAGCGATGCAAGGCTCGAAAAATGCCTAAAAGCAGGAGTTTAGTTTCCCTAAATGACTGTTTTTAGGTGTTTTATTTGGGGACACCCCGTAAATGCTTTGGCATTTATGGGGAGAGG
>CASDQU010000042.1 GCA_949282835.1 uncultured Bacillota bacterium
GATGCAAGGGGAGAAAAATGCCTAAAAGCAGGAGTTTAGTTAGCCTAAATGACTGTTTTTAGGTGTTTTATTTGGGGACACCCCGTAAATGCTTTGGCATTTATGGGGAGAGGAAAAGGCGAGCGTTAAAGTCTAAGTTGTTTTTAACAACTTGACATAAGCGTAGCCTTTGACGAAAACATAGCAAGAAAATTTTTATTAAATTTTCGGTCGCGCCCTTTTTCAACAGTCTGAGGCGCAATTTTGCGGCTTTGTATTTGAAAGGCTTAAGCCTTTCAAATAAATTTTCGCGCTATACAATCTCTACATTGCCTTTAAGCCAACTATTAAAAAAACCTTCTAAATTATAATGAGTACTTTGAGTAAAGGAAGCTATTAACATTTCTACAGTGGCATTTTTAAAAGCATAATCTTTATAATAATCTTTAAATGCTTTTAAAAGTTTTTTTTCACCAATCATATCTCTTAAAGTATCAAACATTAAAAGGCTTTTATTATAGACACATTGCACATATTCTGGCTCAGTATTAAACCCATCTAAAGGTCTATCCATACTGCCATCAACAGAGCCAGTTATATTTTTATATATCTTTTCAAAAAGCTTATAACTATCTAGCGATGATGAAATCATTTCATCATAGTTTAAGCCATATTGAGGATTTTTTTCAAAGAATAACAAGGTGCTATATTCTGTAAGCCCTTCATCCATCCAAGCATGATTATACTCATCGTTGCCTACCACGCCATACCACCATTGATGAGCAATCTCGTGGACTATAACATAATTATTGTCATCGCCGACCACCTTGTCACTAATTAAAACAAGTTGAGGATATTCCATACCGCCATGGACAAAGTTTGATTTAACAATATTAAGTTCGCTATAAGGATATTGTCCTATCAAATCGCTAAAAAAAGTAAGGGCTTCTGCCGAGGTTTGCAGTCTTTGCTCTAAATCACTATCGCCGTTATAACCAAAATAATTTACAGTAACCCCTTTCACCTGCTTTGATATCTTTTTAAATTTATCACTAAAAGCAAGGGCAAAATCGCGTATTTTTTCTCCCTTAATTGAGGCGATATTTTTATCTCCATTTTGTACACTTGAAATCAAAGAGCCGCTATGAGCAAGAGTTAGTTTATTTGAATATTCAATTTCCACATAATAGTTAGCGCACTCACTATAAAAAGGGTCGCCATTTGAATGATAACACTCTGTGCTAAATCCCTTACCTTCTTCATAAACAGCTAGAATAGGATAAAAATTTGCTATATTAATAGTGTTTTTCCCATATCCAAGTCTATGATGGATGTTTGCTAAGGTCACTTTAAAATCTATTGTGATAGTTATCTCTTCATCTGGATAAAGCTGGCAAGGCAAGGACACATTCAAAATGTTTTCATCTTCTCCTTCAATAACATAATCAAGCACTTTATCGTCACCTGTCACCGCTTTCACTTCAATATCTCCATAGCTAAGTCCATTGGGATAAGCTTCTTCCACCTTTGAAGAAGATATCACGCTATTTCCCGCTCCCTCTCTAAAGGCATTTGGGTAGAGATGAAAATAAAGATTTTCAAACATATTGTTATAGAAATTAAAAAAGGTAATTTCTTCACTTCCCTCTAAGATATGTGCCTCTTCATCATATGAAAGTTTCATTTGGTATTTGGTGTAATTTTGCTCTTCCCTTGTTTTGCAGCCTAAAAAGGTCAGCGGCAGAAGAAAAAAGCAGGCAAGAGAAATTAAAATGATTATTCTTTTCATGTAGGTAATATATTTTTTGATGGTTGTAAAAATGACTTTTTTATAAAACATTTGCTTTTTACGACAAATGTTGTATAATAATAATCACCAAAGGAGAAATAATGGCTTTTTGTAAATTTTCAACTGAATTTATTGCAAGTTCAAAGACTGAGATTGATAATATTTTTTTAAATGATTATCTTCCCTATGCTCAGTCCAATTTTGTGGTGGTATATATTTATGGCCTTTATCTATGTTCTTCAACTTCATTTGACAATGAGCTTTCAAATTTTGCTAAAACTTTAAATATGAGTGAAGAAGATGTCATTGGAGCATTTGAATACTGGGAAGAACAAGGCTTGGTTAAAATACTTCGCTCTTCTCCTCTTCAAATTACATATATTCCTCTAAAAAATGTGTTAACTGCAAATAAACTTTATAAACCTGATAAATATGAGGTCTTTAATCAACAGGCTAATGAAATTTTTGCAGGTAAAAGGGCTATTTCAAAGCATGAATATCAAGAATATTACGATTTTTTAGAGCGCTATCATTTTGAAATAGAAGCTCTTCTTATGATTATGAAATATTGTGTGGATACTAAAAAGAGTGCTGTTGGTTATAATTATATTTTAACTGTTGCTAAAAACTGGGCAAGTGAAGGTATAACACAAGCAAAACAAGTGGAAGAACGGCTTAAAGCTTTTGAAGATAAAAATAGTGATATCAATGCTATTTTTGATGAGATTGGAATAAAACGCAGCCCTTATGTTGAAGAACGCGCCCTGCTAAATAAATGGCTAAATGACTATGGCTTTAATATGGATGTTATTCTTCACATCTGTAAAAAAATTAAGAAAAAACCTCGTTTTTCTTTTGAAAAATTAGATGCTATACTCACTAAATATTATGAAATGAAACTATTTTCTATTATGGAAATTGACAACTTTGAAAAGGAAAAAGATAAACTTTATTCTCTTGCAAAAGAAATAAATAAAACTATTGGTGTGTACTATGAAAATCTAGAAGGTATTGTGGAAAACTACATCCTTAAATGGATAAATATGGGCTTTGACCACGAACTTTTAATTGAAATCGCCTTGTACTGCTTTAAAACTTCAATCAGAACTTTGGAAGGCATGGATAAAACTGTCAATAAATTTTTTAAACTGGGAATTTTAAATCTTTCAGCTTTTCATCAATATATGAACGAAATTTTAAAAGAAGATGAAAAAATTAAAGAGGTCTTAACAGGTCTTGGTATTGAACGTAATGTTAATTATATAGATAGAGCTAACTACAATGTTTGGAAAGATAACTGGAATATGAGTGATGAGCTTATCAAGTATGCTACCACCCTCGCCAAAGGCAAGGATAGCCCTATCAAGTATCTCTCGAAAGTTTTAAGTGATTGGCATGATAAAGGAATAAACAAGATAGAAGATGCAAAGAAAACCTCGCCTGTGAGCGAAAATACAACAAATAACCACAATTTTACAGGAAGAAGCTACACAAGAGAAGAGCTAAATGCACTTTTCCAAAGCATAGATGAATTTGAGGTTTAGGAGTGTTATGAATACAAGTATGATGTTTAGGAGTGTTATGAATACAAGTATTTTAGATAAAGCAAAAGAAATTATTAAAATTAGGCGCGAAAAGGCAGAAAAAACTGCCTCTGATAATAAAGAAAAGGCGCTTGCTTTTCCGCAATTTAAAAGTTTATATTCAAAATATATGACCGTGATTATTGATAATGCTAAAAATGGGCTTGCCTCATCTGTAGAAAGCAAAAAACTAGAAAAAGATTTACATGACTTTTTAAAAAGTCATAAAATAGGCTCAATCACTCCTATATATTTTTGTGACAAATGTAATGATACCGGACTAGTTGACGGCAAAAAATGTATCTGCCTCATCAAAGAAATCAATGAAATTTTAAAAAATGAAAGTAATTTTGGACATCTTGAAAGTTTTGATAATACCTCTACCGAAATTTTTGACAATAAGATTGTCATGAAAGAAATATATAAAAAAATGGAAAATTGGTGTCATTCCAATTTTAAACAAAACCTAATTCTCATCTCTGGCAATACTGGAGTTGGAAAAACTTATCTTACCAAATGTATGGCAAATGAACTAATAAAATTGAATTACCTTGTACTATTTACTAGCTCTTTTAAACTGCATCAAGACTTTCTTAAAAGTCATGCTTGCACTGATTTTGAAGAGAAGACCAATATTTTGGATAAATATTTGACTGTCGACATCCTTTTTATAGACGACCTTGGCAGTGAAAATAGAATTGCTAAAATCACCGATGGTTATCTGTATCAAATCATCAATGAAAGAAAAGTTATGAATAAACCTACTATTATCACCACCAATCTTGACGGCTATGAAATAAAAAACACTTATAGCGAACGAATATCAAGCAGAATTTTTAATCGTGAAAATTCTTACTGCTTACAAATTTCAAATTCAGACTTGAGACTTAAAAAATAAAGCGACCAAATTGGTCGTTTCAGACTGTTGAAAAACGGCGCGACCGAAGAATTCTTTAAATTTTTCTTGCTTTGTTACTGAAAAACACCTAAAACAGTCATTTAGGCTAACTAAACTCCTGCTTTTAGGCATTTTTCGAGCCTTGCCTCGCTTGTTTTTGAACAGTCTGATTTATTTGACTATAAACTGAAACGACCTTTTGGTCGCTTTTATCTTGTCAAAAACCGCTTATAAACTGCAATATTTTTCTTTTGCTCATTGAAAGTACTACTATCCCCGTGCCCGCTACAAACACTGTCAAATGTGATTTGCTCAAGCTTACATAGCGAATTATACATCATCTTTCTATCTGAAAATTTTAAATCGGTGCGCCCTATACTTCTATCAAATAAAACATCTCCAGCAAAAAGTATATTGTCAATCTTATAACATACAGAACATATGCTATGACCTGGGCAATAATAACACTCTATATCAAAATCACCTATTTTAATCTTTTTATCATCTTCTATAAATTTAAAATTAGCAAAGTCGTCAAATGCTCCTCCATCTTCTGCATATAAAGCCTCGCTATCTGACATAATCTTGACTATTTTGTCACTTGCATAAATTTTGCATGAAAAAGTTTTCGCATATTCATTGCAAAATCTGCTATGGTCATAATGCCCATGTGTGAGCAAAATACCATCAACTTTTTTATTTAAAACAATTTGTTTTACATCCTCTATATTTGCCCCACAATCAACTATCAAAGCATGATTTTCTTTTATAAGGACAAAGGTGTTAGATTGCAAATATGACGCAACAAGTCTTTTAATTTCCATTTTTTTACCTCAAGATTGTAGTTTAATACTTTACAAATTTTAAGTCAAATATTTTAGAGCTTTTAAAAAACAAAGCTTAAGCTGGAGCGCACTATTCATACAGCCTCGAACCCGTGGGGTTCGATTCCCCACCCCTATTAATAAAAAACAACCTTGAATAAGGTTGGCAGGGGTGGAAGGGGCGACGCGTTAAGAAAAGTTGCCTGTGGCAAGTTTTTAGCTAAAGCCGGGAGCGACTTGCTCGCGGTCCGGGCGACAAGCCTCGAACCCGTGGGGTTCGATTCCCCACCCCTATTAATAAAAAAACAACCTTTTACAAGGTTGGCAGGGGTGGAAGGAATCGAACCCTCCTCAGGAGTTTTGGAGACTCTTATTCTACCGATGAACTACACCCCTAAATATTAGTTTATAATAAAATAAAAAAAACAAATTGTCAAGAATTTTTATACTAAATTTTGTCTTTTATTGAAATTACTTGCTTTTTCTTTTTAAAATTATTATTCTATATATAGAGGAAATCACATATGAAAAGAATTAAAAATTTTTTTAAAGACTTTAAAAAGTTTATAAGTCGTGGTAATATTCTTGACCTTGCTGTCGCTTTAGTTGTAGGCACTGCTTTTACCAAAATTGTCAACAGTCTTGTAAATGATATTATCATGCCACTTATCTGCGCAATTTTTGGAAGTGCTACTGTAGATGAACTATACTTTGTGCTTAATGGTGCGCAAATCTATTACGGTAGATTTTTACAGGCAATTATAGACTTCTTGCTTGTTGCACTCATTCTCTTCTTAATTTTAAGAGTAATCATGAATGCAAGCAACGCCTTTAGAAAGACATTATCAGAAAAACCTACCAAAGCAGAGAAGGCTACACTTAAAGAACGCGGAGTTAATTTAAAAGACCATAAACAGGTAGCTGAAGAATTGAAAAAACTTCGTGAAGAAAATGCCCCAGCTATAGTAGTAAAACCTACTCAAGAGGAATTATTAGTACAAATATTAGAAGAATTAAAAAAACAAAATGCATCAATAGAACCTCAATCTGATAAAAAAGAAGAAAAGGAAGAAAATAAATAATAATTTGTTTACAATGAAGGAGTTAAAATGATAATTGGCGTCGATGTCGATGGTGTGTTAACCGAACTTTTTTCGTATGTTAAAAAATATGGTGCTATCTTTGCTAAAGAAAATAATATAAAAATTAAATACAATAAAAAAGCTACTGACACTATTGATGCTTTTGGATGGGGCGCGGATATTGATAAAAAATTTTGGTATGAATTTATTTGGCCATATTCGCTTGAATGTAAATGCAAAAAAGGAGCATCAAAATATTTACACAAATTAAAGGCTGAAGGACACAAAATTGTCATTATAACCAAACGCTATTATGCTCAAACTCCTGATGAAATTGGATTGAAAATGCGTGCTAATATGGAATTATGGTTCAAAAAGCACAAAATTCCATATGATGAGATATGCTATGTACACTCAAAAAAGAGCAAACTTGATTATGCAAAGCAAACACAAATTGATATCTTAATTGATGATTCTGTTGAAAATCTTGAAGAAATTTCAAAACATATACCGGTAATCTGTATGAATGGCCCTCTTAATAAATCCTATTTAAACAACAAAATTGAAAGGGCAAATAATTGGAAAGAGGTTTACCAAATTATTCATAAGATTAATAAGCCAAAATAAAAAGTGTTATACCAACACTTTTTTTTAAAATCCAAGTGATATTAATAATGCCTTATTCACCTCTCGCATTTTGTCAGGCGATAAAGTGGTGATTTTTTCTTGCAATCTTCTTTTGTCAAGGGTGCGTATTTGTTCAAGAAGGGCAACCGAATTTTTAGGAAGATTGTATCTATCAGCTGGAAGCTCTATATGAGTTGGCAATTTTGCCTTGCCAAGCTGGCTTGTTATTGCTGATACAATCACAGTAGGCGAATATTTATTTCCTACATCATTTTGTATGATAAGCACAGGACGAATACCACCCTGTTCACTTCCTACCACAGGGCTCAAATCAGCATAATAAATTTCTCCTCGTTTTATTTGGCTTGTCATACACTCCTACTTTCTGTAAATCATATAAATCGGCTTTTTCTAGAGGGGCAAGTTCATTTTTGGTAGTCTCGTATACTTGACGATAACTCTCTTGCTCCTCTACTAGCATAATATGCTCATCATTAGTAAAATTTGCATGTAAAACATAAGAAATATAATCGCCATACTTCCTTTCGACATTTTTAATCTTTTTATTTAATTTCTTAGAAATCAAATAATTTCTTGTCATAATTGTCTCCTATTTTCTTAAATTTAAACCTCTATTTAGTTTGTTTTTTAAAATTAAAAATATTCTTTGAAATGTTAATAACAACTAAAAAAGCACCTCGCTTTGAAGTGCCTCTTTATCATCTACATAATAATTGCGATTGCGATTGCCGATTGTGGCGTATGTGATAGTGATACCTCAATTTTTTTACCGCTAAAACTTTCATTATATTTTTCAAGTGCCTTGCCATGCAAAATGACTATTGGTTTGCCACTCTCTTCATGTGAAAGCTCAATATCTTTAAAAACAACGCCGCTACCCTTTCCCATTTCAAGTGCTTTCATAACAGCCTCTTTAACACAAAAAAGCGCTCCTGTGCGTTGATGACGCAAACTATCACAAAAAGATTTATTCACATAATCTTTTTCCCTTTGATGAGCAATTTTATCTAAAAATTCCTCGCTTTTATCCACTCTTTCAATATCTATCATATCAATTCCTATCATCTGAAACCTCCTCCCATGCTTTTTGTATTTGGCTATAATCAAAACCTTTACCTATCATATGACTATAGAATTTTTGCTTTGTTTTTATGTCAAAAGTTTTATTTTTAAGATATTTATATCCTTCTTTAATCGCCTTTTCTTCTTCTAGCTCATCCATTAAAAGTTCATTTAGCTTATTGTCAATAATTTCGCCATCAATTCCCTTTGCCAAAAGCTCATATTTAAGTTTTTTCTTGCTCTTAGAAGAATATGAATTGATATAACTTTCGCAATATCCTTCATCATCTATATATCCATAACTTTTAAGCTTGTCAATCGCTCTTTTGATACATTCATTTGGATAACCTTTGCCTTTCAAGTAATCGTAAAGCATTTTTTCACTCTTTAGTGATTTTTCTAAAATGCTTAACCCTCTATTAAAACAGGCATAATCTCCATTTTCTATTTTTAGCCTCTCAAAAAAATCATCATCATAACTTTGTCCACTTTTAAGACAATGCCTAGCCAGCACTTCATCTTCATAGACACCAAAAAGCTCATCATTAAGATAAAGATAATAACGATGCCCCTTTCCTATTTTTTTTATTTGAGTAATCTCTTTCAATTTATACTCCTAAATTGCTTAATAATTGTCATTGCCCATGCTGTTCTAGAAAATATGCGCTATTAACAAATAAATTTACTAGATAATGTTTAATCAAATAACATTGCCGCCGATTTTGAATATGCTCTAATAAGTCCGCCCGCTCCAAGTTTAATGCCACCAAAATATCTCACAACTACCACTAAATAGTCAAACATATCTTTTCGCTGCAAAGTCATAAGAATTGGCCGCCCTGCTGTACCAGATGGCTCACCATCATCTACCGCTTTCTCTGCAAATGGTGTCTTTAAACGATAGGCATAGCATATATGAGTTGCTTTTTTATGTTCTTTGCTTAGCTGCCTTATAATCTCCTCAACTTGCTCTTTAGTTTGCACGCTGTAAAGATAACTGAAAAACTTGGACTTTTTTTCAATTAATAAATCTTCTTTTAATAGTTCCATCAAAAATATTTTAAAATAAATGATAAAATAAGTCAAAAATTTTTGCAAAAATTGAGATATTTAGCAAAAGATAATAAGCTCACTCATATATCCTATTTTTTTGCACCAAATAACAAAAATGATTTGATATAGCTATTTATTCTCGGAAGCCGAACTTGCTTGCAAGAGTAAGGCTGATGGTTATTCAAATCATAATTTATATTTAATCTTTTATAACTACTTTAATAAAGTTTTTCTTGCCCTTTTTCAAAAGCAGCGAGCCATTTTCAAAGTTTTTATCACTAACAACCAATGAAAAATCGTCAACTTTTACTCCAGCCATAGTGATTGCTCCACCCTGAATAAGACGGCGTGCCTCACTTTTTGAAGGAGCAAGTGAGGTTTTAAATAACAATTCGCAAATATTTATACCTTCTTTGATTTCCTCTCTTTTTAGCTGATAAATTGGAGCGTTATCGCCACCTTCGGTAAATAAATTTTCGCTCATTTGTCGTGCCTTTACAGCATCTTCTTCACCACGAACAAACTTTGTCAATTCAAAACATAGAGTTTTTTTAGCGCTGACAATATCTGCTTTGATAATTTTTCTCACCTCGTCCATAGGAATATCGGTAAACAAAGCGAACATCATTTCTAGGCAGGCATCTGGAGTTTGGTATATGCCTTGATAGAAATCATAGGCTGAAATTTTATCTTTATCAATCCAAATTGCTCCTTTTTCAGTTTTGCCCATCTTTTTGCCTTCTGGAGTTAATAGCAAAGGATTTGTTGCACCAACCATATTACGCTCTACTCCATCATCAAAACTGAGTTTTCTGGCAAGTTTAACACCTGCAGCAATGTTACCCCACTGGTCAGCACCACCCCATTCAAGAGAGCAACCTTTTTCTTTATTTAGATGCACAAAATCATAAGCCTGCATAGGCATATAGCCAAGTTCAAATAAAGTCAAACCATCTTTAAGCCTGTTATCATATATTTCGCTTGTGAGCATTTCGTTTACATTAAATTTAGAGCCTATATCTCTCATAAAATCGATATAACTTATATCTTTAAACCAATCATAGTTATTGACAATTTCCGCCTTGTTTTCGCCCTCAAAATCTAAGAATATTGAAAGAGATTTTTTGATTGCCTCAATATTTTTTACAATTTGCTCTTTTGGCATAATTTTTCTTATTTCGCTTCGCCCGCTTGGGTCACCAATGCAAGCTGTCGCTCCTCCCATAAGCAAATATACCTTATGACCAGCTTGCTGAAAGCGGCGCATAATGGTATATGGTACGCAGTGGCCAATGTGCAAACTGTCAGCTGTAGGGTCTGTACCTTCATAAACGGCAATAGGCTTGCCACTTTCAAGCATCTTCTTCAATGCTTCCTCATCGGTAGATTGGTATAATAATCCTCTCTCTTTTAATGTTTTAAATAAACTTGTATCAACTTTCATAATATCCTCCTTAATTTTCAATAATAATCAATGGCAAAATCATCTCTCTAGCTGTTAAGCCTGTATGATGACCTTTAAACCTATTACTTATAGGCGACATTAAAATCATTTTATCTGTATTTTTGGCAACTGCTATATAATCTCCTAAAAGTTTTAATTTTGTAGTTCTAGGGCCAAAATAGTTTTTTCTAATTAAATCTTCAACTTTATAAAATTTTAAATCTTTTTTGTATTTTTTTGTTTCATTTAAGAAATTTTTCTCCTCTCCTTCCTTGATTTGAAAAGAGCAAGCTCTAGGCTCTAAATAGAGGGGAACTTTTAGCGTTTTCAAAAGCCGCTCATCTTTATATAATTCAATATATTCCTTTATATCTGTTTGCCCATGGTCTGGAGTTATAATCAAGAGAGTATTTTTATTGTTTTTGATAAATAATTCTATTTTATCATTCAAATAACTGATAATCTCTCTTGCCTTTTCACTTGTTACACCATAGTTATGCATGATATGGTCAGGTTCTGGAGAATAGGCATAAATAAACTGTTTATCTGGCAAATTACATATTTTCTCTAAATTTAAAAATAAGTCATCTAGCTTGTCAAAGCTATAATTCTTTACCTTACTTTCAATATATGGAGGAAAAACAGTTGAAATATTGTATTTTAAAGAGCTTTTTTCATAATATGGCTCAAATTGTAAAATATCTTTAATTTTGCTCATGTCAACCGCTTCTTTTGTGTAATAGTTTTCACCTGTATAAATGATTACACAAGCTTGCAATTCTTCAAAATAAACACTCCAACCAAACAAACCATGTTGCGAAGGATATAACGCGCTTTGCAATGATGTAGTAGCATTGGTAGTGGTGGAAGGAAACACCGATGTAATTTTTTGCGCAATATTTTTAATTAAAAAGCTGTTTTTGTTTAAATTTTGTTTTAATGGATAAATTCCCAGCCCATCAATGCATAGATAAACTATATTTTTATACCCCTTGTTTAAAGCTTTTTGAAGTCTTCTATTTTTATATATTTCATTTTTAAAGCCTAAAAAATCTGCCAGTGTAGCACTGACATTAAGCACGGAATTTTTGAAATTAGGCTTAATAAAATTCATAAACTTCTCCTTACAAAAAAAACACATTCTATATTAGGACGAATGTGTTCGTGGTACCACCTAAATTTACATGGGGACAACCTAAACACTTAACGCTGACACGGGAATTTCTCCCTAACAGCTATGTTTGGTTTTCCCCATGTTCCCCTTTCCGCTCTCTTGAAATTTCCGCTGGACAATTTCGGCGAGCTGTTGCGCCTGCAGAATTTTAAAGCCGGGCTAAGCCTCTTTACTTCAAAATTCTTCCGGCATTATTTGAAAAGGTTTTTTTTATCTTTCTTTTTCCTTCTCTGGGGACAACCTAAACACTTAACGCTGACACGGGAATTTCTCCCTAACAGCTATGTTTGGTTTCCCCCATGTTCCCCTTTCCGCTCTCTTGAAATTTCCGCTGGACAATTTCGGCGAGCTGTTGCGCCTGCAGAATTTTAAAGCCGGGCTAAGCCTCTTTACTTCAAAATTCTTCCGGCATTATTTGAAAAAGTTTTTTTAATCTTTCTTTTCCCTTCTCTGGGGACAACCTAAACACCATACTGTAATTTAAAGTGATTGTGTTGCCTATGCCTTATTAACCCTATTCGCAAGGTGTCGCGCAAGACTTGAAAAAGTTGTAATTCACTAAACAAAACTCTTTTGGATTTTCACCAGCCATCCTCTCTCTTTAAAGATATTTTGCCGCTACTAATCTTCTCCACCATCTTGATTAAATTAACTTTAATATATCATCTTTTATCTACAATGTCAATTAAATTTTATTCAATAAATAAATCTAAACATTTATCGCCAATCAATGGCCTCTTCACCATTTTCTTTTAAAAATTCATTGCATTTTGAAAAATGTTTACAACCAAAAAATCCTCTATAGGCTGACAATGGACTTGGATGTGGCGCTTTTAAAACTAAATGTTGCGACCCTATCAAATCGCTATAACCTTGAGCATATGCCCCCCAAAGCATAAAAACTATTGGTTTTTCTCTCTTACCAAGAAGCTCAATAATCTTACGCGTTAAAATTTCCCAGCCTTTATCTTTATGAGAATTCGCTGCCCCTCTACGCACCGTTAAAACTGTGTTTAATAATAGCACTCCTTGCCTTGCCCATCGCTCTAAATTGCCACTTTTTTGACAGGTAATGTTTAAATCGTCTTCAATTTCTTTCATGATATTGACAAGTGATGGCGGAATATCTACATTATCAGGCACACTAAATGATAAACCCTGAGCTTGTAATGGCTCATGATATGGGTCTTGCCCTATTATCACCACCTTGACTTTATCAAAAGGTAGATGATTTAAGGCATTAAAAATTTTATCTTCACTTGGATATATTTCATGTTGCGAATATTCTTCTTTTAAAAATAATTGAAGATTTTTAAAATATTCTTTGCCAAACTCTTCTTTGAGAAGTTCATACCAACTTTTTCTTATCTGTATCATGTATTTATTATATAATAATTTGTTTGAAAGTCAAACAATAAATTTAATTTGCAATAATTTGAAATTTACTTGATATAATATTTGTTTTAACTGTCTCTACACAAGCCCTGCATGCTAAATGCATGCTAAAACTCAAAAAGAGTTTAAAAAATTTGGACAATGTCCAAATTTTTAGGGCTTGTAATTGATAAAAATTTATATATTAATAAATATTTTCAATTTTATTTGTAAAAAATTTATCAAATTTTATTTATAAAACATTATTTTGCGCAACTAGTTTCAACTGCTACAGCAAGAGCGACAGTTGCACCTACTATTGGATTGTTGCCCATTCCAATAAAACCCATCATTTCCACATGAGCTGGAACAGATGATGAGCCTGCAAATTGTGCGTCACAATGCATTCTGCCCATAGTATCAGTAAGCCCATAACTTGCTGGGCCGCAACGCATATTGTCTGGATGAAGAGTTCTGCCTGTGCCACCACCTGAAGCGACCGAAAAATATTCTCTTCCATTTTCAAAACACCATTTTTTATATATGCCAGCTACTGGATGCTGAAAGCGGGTTGGATTTGTCGAATTACCAGTAATTGAAACATCCACCTTTTCATGCTTCATAATTGCCACACCCTCTGGCACATCATAAGCTCCATAGACTTTAACTTTGCTGCGCTCACCGCTAGAGAAAGCTTTTTCTCCCAAAATGTGCAGTTGCCCAGTTTTATGGTCAAAATTTGTTTCCACAAAGGTAAAGCCATTAACTCTTGAGATGATATATGCGGCGTCCTTGCCAAGTCCGTTGAGTATTACATTAAGAGGTGATTTTCTTACTTTATTCGCACTTGTTACAATACCTATAGCGCCTTCTGCAGCTGCAAAACTTTCATGCCCAGCAAGAAAGCAAAAACTTTTAGTCTCTTCTTTTAAAAGCATGCTTCCAAGCTTTCCATGGCCTATGCCTATTTGACGCTCGTCTGCAACCGAACCTTTAATGCAATATGCTTGCAAACCTTCGCCAATTTTCAATGCCACTTCGCTTGCCTTTGTAACTCCACATTTAAGAGCGATAGCCACACCAAGCTCATAAGCTTTAACCGCATTATCAAAACAAATAGGCTGAATACCTTTTACAATTTTTTCTACATCTATACCCGCCTTTTGTGTTATTTCTTTTGCCTGTTCAAGACTTTTTATGTCATATTTCTTTAGAGTTTGCTCTATCCCTGTCTTTTTTGTTGTAATATCCATTAGTCCACCCTCCTTGGGTCAATAATAGTCTTTGCCTCGCTAAATCTACCATAAGTTTTTGTGGCTTTAGCAAGCGCTTCTTTTGGCTCTACACCCTCTCTAATCATTTTCATAAAAGAGCCTGTTGAAAGATATTCATAGCCAATTATCTCGCCATTTTCATCAAGACCTTCTTTAGTGATATAGCCTTCTGCTAAATTCAAATATCTCGTTCCACCCTTTTGCTGAGAATAGACAGTCCCAACATTGCTAGAAAGAGTTTTCCCAAGGTCTTCAAGAGCAGACCCTACCTCCAGTCCTCCTTCTGAAAAAGCCGATTGACTTCTTCCATATACAAGCTGCAAAAATATATTTTTCATTGCATCATTGATAGCATCACATACAAGGTCGGTATTCAATGCTTCAAGCAAAGTCTTACCTGGCAATATCTCTGCCGCCATAGCCGCCGAATGTGTCATGCCTGAGCAACCTATAGTCTCTACAAGAGCTTCTTTAATAATACCATCTTTGACATTTAGTGTAAGTTTGCATGTCCCTTGCTGAGGAGCACACATTCCACAGCCGTGCGAAAATCCGCATACCTGTTTAATGTCTTTTAATTGAATCCATTTTGCTTCTTCTGGAATAGGAGATGGACCAAAACCTGTCATATTTTTAGGACAACTCATAAAAAATAACCTCCAATAGTTATTTTACACAAAAACACATTATTTTCAAAATATTTTTAAATCTATTATTAAGATGTCCCTTTAAAACTTTTGCTTTTAAAAGCTATAAATCATAAAAATAGTGAATTTCAGCCTATATGCAAGCTTAAATATCGAATTATGTAAAAAAATGTCAAAAAAATTACTGTACAAAAGTTTATTTTGTTTAAAATGTCTAATTTTGGTCTATTAATATAATATGAGCACATCAACAAAAGTACGAGTAAGCTTTGCAAAAAATCTTAAAAATATGCTTAGTGAGGCTGGCATCAAACAATTTCAATTTGCTAAAATGCTAGGAGTAAGCGCCTCATGCGTTTCCAAATGGCTGCTAGCAGAAAGAGAGCCAACACTTGGCAATATTGTAAAGATGCTTAAAATTTTGGAATGTAATTTTGATGACCTTGTTTCAAAATTTTAAGTTAAGGCTTGATTATATTATGTTATAAAGCAAAGGGTTTTGCTAGATTTTTAAATGGCATGGCGGTATACTTTAGTACATAAAATTGTTATAAAAATACACCTATTTTAGCTCACTAAAAAGTGATTGGCTCTATAGGTGTATATTTTTAAATTAAATTGAACCGCCTACTATATATTCATATGCCGCCTCAAATCGGTCATACCCCACTGAATCTTGATATTCCCAAACACATAGCGGGTCATTATTTATTATAGCGCCAAGTTCATAATCGCTCTCATCTAATGTCCACAATGTCCCAGAATAGTAAATATTTACATGAGGATAGCTGTTATCCAAAATATCTCCAAAACTAACTATCGGAAAATTGGGGTCGGGATCAGGATAGCCAAACATATCTATAACTTTTGACCTTGGGTCTCCATCATCAGGCCCACTGAAAAATAAAATTTGATTGGTAACCAAATATGCGGCAACTTCTAAAGAATCATACTCACCAAAGAAAGTTTCTGCTAGCTCTGGCAAGTCAAGGACATAGGCATAAAGTTCAAGGTAGGTATCTATAATAATGTTTGACGAATCATCAAATCTAATAAAATAGCTAAAAGGTATATTATCGGCATTTACAAAAACCTTGTCATAGTAATAATAGTATTCTGGATTCTCTATTGCGCCATCTCTAACACCTATGCCTTGTCCAGAATTTAAAGCTTGCTCATATCCGCTTTCATATGCAGGAATATGTTCTCCATTATAATAAAAATCTTCTATCATCAAAATATCAAGTATTTTCAAATCCGCAATATTGTCATCTAGCTCAAGATTGACATCCTATAATCCATAGGCTTCTTGGCAATAATATTCTGTTTGATATTCTGGATTAAAAGCCAAGATATAGCTAATTGTCTGTTTGACAGGCTTATAATTCACATTCCCACCGACAGAGAGATTTATTCTTGGTAAGGCATAGCCGCCTAAAAAACAAATGGCAACAATTAGGCAAAATGATGTAATTAACATGGTGATTTTAACGCTCTTTTTCAATTTTTTCGCCTCCTGCTTTCTATTATACCCCCCCCCAACTTTTGTCAAGTTTTTTGAAGAATTTGTTAAAAATATATAGAATTATTTAAAAAAACGCAAGGCTTTCACCTTGCGTTATATATTATTTGTGTGTTATTAGGTTTTATTCAGCATCAGCAGTATCAGTGCCGTTTTTGAGTTCTTCAATAGCTTCTTGTAAGTTCTTTATATTCTCTTTAAGTTCAGCATTTTGAGCAGAAAGTAAATTGAATATCTTTTCAAGGAGAGGATATCTCTCTGCATTTTTAGACATAACCTCTTCACAGTGTTGAACAGATAATTTAAGTCCGTCAAGAAGATCAAGGTCTTCTGCAAGTTTCTTTGCCTTTTCTTCATCAATATCTGAATAGTTGTTTACACCATAAAGCACAACTTTTTGCTTAGCAACAAGAGCTTCTTTTCTACGAAGTTTCTTTTCATCACTTTCAAGTGTCTTCTTAACTCTTCTAAGTGGAATAAACTCTTTCTTGCATTGACGAAGTTCTTTCTCGTTTGCTTTAAGTTTTTCTTGAGTTTCTGCAAGTTCTTTTTCAAGGTCTTCAAGAGAGATGTTGCTTGCTGGAACATTTGTAGTCTCTTCGCTAGCCTCTTCTTCAGCTGGCTCTTCTTCTACAGCTTCTTCAGCCTGCTCTTCTTGCTCTTCGCCCTCGCTTAAATCAACTGCCTCTTCCTCTTCTTCAGTCTCTTCCTCTTCCTCTTGTTGCATTCTTGCAAGTCTTTCCATAAGCTCTGCGCGGCGTTGTTTAATATAGTCAGAAGTATCATCTTCTTCTGCTGGGCTTTCTTCGGCAGTCTCTTCTTCTGCAGCCTCTTCTTCAACTGGCTCTTCTACAGCCTCTTCGCTCTCTACTTCGCTTTCTTCAGCTGGTTGTTCAACCTGCTCCTCTTCAACTTTTTCTTCCTCTTCTGGATTGTAGTTCTCTACAACTGCACCGTTGTATAAAATTGTAGCAATTTGAGGATCTTTTTTCGCTTCATTGCTATTTTCAAGAGCATTAACTCTATCTTCAAGTTCCTTTGTTTTCTTTTCTTGTTTTTCTCTGATAGCCGCATCATCTTTACCTTTGTGTGCAAGGCTCATAAAAAGATCTCCCATGAAATAAAGAAGAAATCCCCCTGCAACAATGATAGCAAGAACAACTACGACTGTAATGATTACTGAACTTCCCATAACTTTTCACTTCCTTTTATTAGTTTTTGGCTTGTTTTCTTATCGACTTACTTTTTTGGTGGAGACGGCGGGATTTGAACCCGCTTCCGAAAAACTTGTTCAAAACTTTTCTACATGTTTAGTTTATGCTTTATTTTCATTAATAAAACGACCATAAACAATCTTTTTATTAACAAGTCTTTAATTGTTGCAACTTAAATCAAGACTTTTTAAGTGCAAGAGCGCTAATTTGAAAACCCTTTTACAATTTTAGCGAAGATTGTATGGGTTTGGTTAAATCAATTTAACCACAGTTTTTTTGTTCGTTTAGGCAGCCATTGCAAGGCTTGCGTTGTTGAAACGAACAGTTTTGTTTTCGTTTGCGTTTATTTGCAAATGTCCCCTATAAGGCAAGAGAACTTACGCCACATGCTGTACATTTTGATCAATGCTCCCCGTCGAAACCAAAACGCCCCCAAACTAGGGTTGGTTCTTTAAAGCTCGATCGATATCCCTTTGGATAGCCTTATCCTTCAGGACCTGCCTCTTGTCATAAAGTTTTTTCCCTTTTGCTAGTGCAATCTCAACTTTGACTTTTCCTTTTTCGATATAAACTTTGGTAGGAATAATTGAAAAGCCTTTTTCTTTGATTTTGCGCTCTAACTTCAAGATTTCCTCTTTATGCAAGAGCAACTTTCTCGTCCGCTTTGTATCGCTTTGTGGTAGTGAATTTTCATAAGGAGCGATATAACAATTTTTAAGATATGCCTCGCCCTCTTTAATTACTACAAAACTGTCGCTTAAACTTATCTTGCCTTGACTGACTGATTTTATTTCACTACCTTTAAGCTCTATACCAGCTTCAAGAAAGTCTGAAACGAAGAAATTATGATAGGCTTTCTTGTTAGTTGTTAGTATCTTCATCTCGCCTCCTATTATAACACTGATTTTATAGAATTTCAATACCCTATTTCAATTTTTTTTATAAATAGTGTAATTTTTTTTAATTTTAATAAAAAAACGGCAAAAAAACAAGAAAATTTGTTAAATTACCGACTTTTTATCGCTTTTCTTTAGTTATTTTGCAAAACTCACAAAGCCAAAATCTATCTTTCTAGTATATATGTTTGCAGCAAGCAGTTTGACAATAAGCTTGTCGCCTACAGAAAAAGTCATTTTTTGACCTTTGAGTTTAAGCTGCTTTTCAAAAAGTAAAAATCCATCATCTGGTAAATCTTCTATTTTTATAAGCCCTTCAACTGTGTTTTCAAGCTCTACAAAAATGCCAAAATTGGTCACCGAAGATATCACTCCTTCAAACTCCTCGCCCACTCTATCTCTCATCAAATATGCTTTCCATAGGTCGTCAACCTCTCTTTCACATTTTTCAGCATTCTTTTCTGTTAAACTAGACTGTTCGCCCGCTTCAAAAGTAAAAGTTTCAAGCTCGCTAATTCGTTGCCCCTCTATCTTTTTGTGCAAACTTTCCTTTATAATTCTGTGGATTGTGAGGTCTGGATATCTCCTAATAGGCGATGTGAAATGGCAATAATATTTAAGTGCAAGACCAAAATGCCCTAAGCATTGATTGGTATATCTAGCTTTTTGCATTGACCTTAAAATTACCTTATTCACCGTTTGAGTAATAGGCTTGTTTTCGCATAGCTTTATAAGCTCTTGATAATATGCTGGCGTAATAATAGCAGGAAGAGATGGCGTTTTGATATTTAATCCTTTTAAATATTCTAGCACATTGATGACTTTTTCTTTTCTTGGGCTTTCATGTACTCGATACAAAAATGGAATATCTTTATCACAAAACTCTTTGGCTACCACCTTGTTTGCCAGTATCATAAAATTTTCTATAAGTTTATGTGCATCATTTCGCTCTCGTTTTTCAAAGCCTATTGCCATTCCATTTTCATCAAATACAAATTGCACTTCGCCTATCTCAAAATCAAGAGAACCATTTTCCTTTTCTTTTGCCTCTAAAAGCAAAGATAGTTTATTCATTAAAATAAGCTCATTTGCCACCCTTTGCGTCTTTTTGTCTGCCTTTTGTCCGCATAATACTTTATACACATTGGTATAATTTAATCTGGCTACACTTTTAATAACACTTTCTTTTATTTCATGGCTCTTTATATTACCCTCTTTATCAAGCTTTATAATGCAAGATAAAGTCAGCCGCTCAACATTTTCATTAAGAGAACATATACCATTAGAAAGCTCTTTTGGAAGCATTGGAAGGACGGAAGTTGGAAAATATACACTTGTGCCGCGATTATAAGCCTCCTCATCAAGCGGACTATCATATTTCACATATTCTCCAACATCGGCAATATGTACACCAAGAAGATAGCCGCCATCTTCGGTAACTTCTATTGATACAGCATCGTCAAGGTCTTTGGCATCCTCGCCGTCAATAGTAAAAATCACTTTATTAGTTAAGTCAAGACGACCTTTTTTCTGCTTCTCTGTAACATTTTGAGGTATTGTTTTTGCCTCTCTTAAAGCATCATCTGAAAAAACTTCATAGAGCTGATGGTCTCGAATGATGGCAAGTTCACAAGCTTTAACATCGTCACTTTTACCTAGCACCTCGCTAATTGTGGCCTGCATGACCTTTCCTCTAATAATATTGCCAACAACTCTATCATTTTCTTCTATTTTTGTTCCCTTTATTATCTTAATCTTAAAAGGTATTCTATTGTTGTCAGGGTCTATAAAATAGTTGCCGCCAATTTTTTGCACTACTCCAGCCACCAATTTTATAGGTTTATATATACTAACTACTTCTCCTTCGCCGCCCTCGATATTATCAGAAAGCAATTTTACAATAATGCCATCGCCATCGACTGCATTTTTGCTCATATTAGCAGGAATGAAGATATCTTCCTTTTCGCTATTTTCTATTTTACAAAATCCAAAACCTTTGGCATTGCCAATATATGTGCCTTTAAGATAATTTTTAGAAGGTATTGTAATAAACCTGCCTTTGCGCTCCTCAAAGATATAGCCTTCCTTTAAAAGTTTATTAAAATCATTTTTAACTTCATCTAGTGAAATATTATAGGTATTAGAGATAAAACAAAAAAGATTGTCAAGCCCTTTTACGGCAAGACCATCTTTTGATAAAAATTCCAATATTTTTTGTTTGGCCTGCATTGTTATGCTCCATAAATAAGTTCGCTGACAAAGAAGAGGATAATGCAAACAAATATTATAATCGCCATAGCTATTGTAATTCTCTTTAATATATTATCTCTTGACGCTCCCTTATTTTGCGCATAATAACTTTCCTGCTTAGCTCCAGTAAAGGCATCAAGACTTTGTGACGCATCATTTGATTGCATAAGCGTTGTAATAATCATAACAATGGCACATACCACGATTATACCAAAAAGCACATACCTAAATACAGGCAAAAAACTTGACCAAAAATCATTGACAACTTCATCTAAAAGCACCGATACAAAACTTGACATTATAAAACTCCTTAAGAAATTAATTTAAGTAAATATTCTTTATGATTTAGGTTTAAAGCATAGTCGCAAACCAGACAGCAAACAATATCACTATAATTAAAAATACCAGCCTAAACCAATACATTTTAAATTTTCTGTCTCTATTGACTTTTCTAACTGCGTCAATACACATATTTGAAAATATAAGAAAGGCAAGAGCGGCAAACACTACCAAACATATGATAACTCCTGTTTCGCCTATGCTTTCTTTGATTGACACACCCCAATCAACTAAAAAATTACAAAGTAAACTTCCCATAACACTCTCCTAACTTTAGTATAGCATAAAAAAATTTATAATTCAATATAAAAATAATTTTACTTTGCTTAAGATATTATATATATTTTTGCAATTTAGTCAAACATTTAAAAGCTTTTTAGAAAGATTTAATGAAAATTTTGTCTATAAAAAAACAAGGCTTTCAATATCGCCCTGTTTTTCAAAATTTGTTAAATGTTGAGTATTCTCATAATTCTGCCGTTTACAATCATTAAGATTAAATCGATAATCCAAACGATGTTGAAACCAAAGATAAGTCTAAGTAATCCTGCAACAATCTTCCCTTCTGAAAATCTTGTGATTGCTCCAAGAATCCATGCTGTGATAGGAATAATTGCAAGAATGATACTAACCAATCTTCCAAGTCCAAAATAATCCTTTCCTGATTTTTTTGCCATAATACCCTCCTTATGATTATTATACATCAAAAAAAAGAAAAAACAAAAAGATTTGAATAAAAAGTTTTAAAATAGCAGGCTTAATATTAAAGCTTAAATTATATTGAAAAAGTTGATTTTTGTCTTTAATAATGTTAAACTTATAAAGTGCAGGCATAATTTAGTGGTAAAATGTGTGCTTCCCAAGCATAATTCGCGGGTCCGATTCCCGTTGCCTGCTCCATTATACTAGATATAAATACAATATCTAGTATTTTTTATTTTTCAA
>CASDQU010000043.1 GCA_949282835.1 uncultured Bacillota bacterium
ATTTCTTTGCAGTCCCACCTTGTAAAGCTTTTTTGTAATCATCAGTTAATAATCTTGTAAGCTCTTCAAGCTCTTCAAGTGACATTGATTTTAAGTTTTCTTCGCTAACAATATATTTATTTGCCAATTTTCCCTCCTAAATCTGCCCAATTATATCACACATTGATTATGTCGTCAATAGCAATGTTGTGCTTTTCTAGTGAAAACCATAACAAGACTATTTTATGTACTTTTATATTAATTCTATATGCATGATTAACTTTTGAAGAAAAATTTTAATTAGCAATTAAGATTACGAAAGATAGCAATCATGTTCAAATCGTTTCTTAATTAAACATAAACTTTTGCTTAAATAAATTAACGGCAAAAATTATAATCATAACCTTACCGTTTGAAAACTACTTATTATTATGTATATTTAAATAGGCAGCAACTTTTTTCATTAAAGCCTCTTGACTTGGAAAATTCGTTGGCAAAGCTGCATGACCACCAGCAAATGAATTTGCATCTTCCAAATACATAGAAATTACCTCATCAAAATATCCTACATATATACCTGCCAAATTCTCTTTAATGTTATTTCGCGTATTTTCAAATATCGATTTTACCTCAGCACCATTTATAAATACTCCACATAAAACAACTAGCTCATTTGATTTCCTGTTATGAAAGCCTCCAAAAATAGCAAGGTTTCCCTTATTTACATCAATCTTCAGTTCCTCTCTGAATTCTCTTTGCAGGTTGGCTAAATAATCTACAGGTTTAAAACTTCCAGATTCGGAATCATAATATGTAGCAAGATGTCCTCCCGCACCCAACAATTCAATAACTGGATGGTCAATACTTCCATCCCATCCACCCACGCGCCTATTCATTATATATAAAATATCTCCAGCATTTACTCTAATATTTTTATTTCGAGATATTACAAACCGATCGTACTCAACTCTCCCATAAGGATTATTTTTGTTGGTTTCATTTATAAAGTTTGCAGTGTCGTGATCTATATTTGCAAATATAAGGCATTGTACACTCATATGTTCAGGAATTGGCGTAAGACTTTCAGCATATGTGCGCGGCATTATCACATTAGTATTTTCATATATTAAATGCAGTGGTTCAATTATTCTTATATGTGTCAACAAATCTTTCTTCTTATTATCAAGTGCGCCAAGACCTTTCGTTTCAACTTGCTGATTATCATCAATAACAATATCTACATCTGACGGTAATAATAAAACCTGCTTTCCCAAATTTGTTTGATAATTTATACCATTTTGCATTATCCTTTTAAGGCTTCGAATAGCCATTGTTGCTTCAATGTTCATAATATAACTCCTCCAATTACAAAACTTAAATCTAGTTAATCGTTAATTTTTATTAGAGCAAAAGATTTAAGTAATTTCATGAATTATTTGTATTTGCCATTTTAATTAAAATCAAATTCTGTTTGCGTATTTTTGCTATAAATATAGTCTTAATTTGAATTGAAAAAATCTTTAACCTCTAACTATCTTAGCATGTCATTTAACTCTTTCTCGTCAATTATTTTAATGCCAAGAGCTTTTGCCTTGTCAAGTTTGCTTCCTGCGTTCTCTCCAGCAAGAAGATAATCTGTTTTTTTAGAAACACTGCTTGAAAGTTTTCCTCCATGCTCTTCAATCAACTTTTCAAACTCATTTCGCGGTTTTGATAAAGTTCCTGTAATAACAAAACTTTTGCCTTCCAAAATATTAGACAGAGCTTGTTGCGGCTCTACTATCTCTACACCCTGCGATAAAAGACTTTCAATTTCCTTTTGATTGTTTTCATCGGCGAAAAATGTCACAATATTATCAGCAATTACCTCACCTATATCTTCCACTTTTAATATATCATCTTTATTGGCATTTTTTAAGTTTGTTAGCGATTTAAAATTTTTTGCTAAATCTTTTGCTGTTTTACTACCAACTTCTCCAATGCCAAGAGCAAACAAAAACTTACTTAAATCAATTTTTTTGCTATTTTGAAGGGCTTTTATCAAATTATCAGCCTTTTTATCTTTAAATTTGTCTAATGTCAACAAATTTTCTTTAGTTAGCTTAAACAAATCGCTTATCTTTCTTACTCCTAATTTTTCATAGAGAGCAAGTACCGTTTTATCGGACAAGCCTTCAATGTCAAAGCCTTCACGGCTTGCAAAA
>CASDQU010000044.1 GCA_949282835.1 uncultured Bacillota bacterium
ATTTCTTTGCAGTCCCACCTTGTAAAGCTTTTTTGTAATCATCAGTTAATAATCTTGTAAGCTCTTCAAGCTCTTCAAGTGACATTGATTTTAAGTTTTCTTCGCTAACAATATATTTATTTGCCAATTTTCCCTCCTAAACCCGCCCAATTATATCACACATTGATTATATCGTCAATAGCAAAAATTGTGCTTATGTTAAATTTGAAACAAGGTCGCGAAATGGAAATATTTAGAAAAAGCATGAGATTATTATTCATGCTTTAATATATAAAAAATTTAATTAATTAAAATCAAATTCTGCTTTCATATTTTTGCTATAAATAGTCTTAATTTGAATTGAAAAAATCTTTAGCCCCATAACTATCTTAACATGTCATTTAACTCTTTCTCGTCAATTATTTTAATGCCAAGAGCTTTTGCCTTGTCAAGTTTGCTTCCTGCGTTCTCTCCAGCAAGAAGATAATCTGTTTTTTTAGAAACACTGCTTAAAAGTTTTCCTCCATGCTCTTCAATCAACTTTTCAAATTCATTCCGCGGTTTTGATAAAGTTCCTGTAATAACAAAACTTTTACCTTCCAAAATATTAGACAGTGCTTTTTGAGGCTCTACTATCTCTACACCCTGCGATAAAAGACTTTCAATTTCCTTTAGATTGTTTTCATCGGCGAAAAATGTCACAATATTCTCAGCAATTACCTCACCTATATCTTCCACTTTTAATATATCATCTTTATTGGCATTTTTTAAGTTTGTTAGCGATTTAAAGTTTTTTGCCAAATCTTTTGCTGTTTTACTACCAACTTCTCCAATGCCAAGAGCAAACAAAAACTTACTTAAATCAATTTTTTTGCTATTTTGAAGAGCTTTTATCAAATTATCAGCCTTTTTATCTTTAAATTTATCTAATGTCAACAAATTTTCTTTAGTTAGCTTAAACAAATCGCTTATCTTTCTTACTCCTAATTTTTCATAGAGAGCAAGTACCGTTTTATCGGACAAGCCTTCAATGTCAAAGCCTTCACGGCTTGCAAAATGCACAATTCTATCTACCACTTGCTCTTTACATCCAAAATGATTTTCACAGAATAAAAGAGGGCCTTTTTGCACTAATTCACATTGACAACTTGGACAATATTTAGGCTGCTCTATTTTCTTTGAATTTTCTGTTTTTTGAGCAAGACCCATAATTTCAGGAATAACTTCATTGCTACGCCTTATAAATACTATGGCATTTTCATAGATATCTTTGCGTCTTATGTCGTCAATATTATTAAGGGTAGCTCTTTGAATTTTAGCACCAGCAAGCTCAACTGGCTCAAGGTTTGCAATAGGAGTCACCCTGCCACTTCTTCCTACCTGCCAAACAACTTCTTTAAGCAGAGTTGTAGCCTCTTCGGCGGCAAACTTGTATGCGATAGCCCATTTAGGGTATTTGCTGGTAAATCCTATATCTTCGCGATGAGAAACATTGTTGATTTTAATAACCATACCATCTATTTGCACATCAAGCTTAGATTTGATAGTGTCAACTTTATTTATTTCATATATTATTTCTTGTACATTTTTGCATATTTTAAAATAATTCCCCGTTTTAAAGCCATTCTGCACTAAAAAGTCGTGCATTTCTGCTTGAGAATTAAATGTCTTGCCCTCACAAAGTAAAATTGAATAGCAAAAATAATCAAGATTGCGTTTAGCGGTCTCCTTAGGGTCTAAATTTCTTATAGCTCCTGCCGCAGCATTTCTAGGATTTTTAAGTTTTTCTTGTGCTGTCTTATTGTATTTTTCAAAGCTTTTATTGGTCATCATACCCTCGCCTTGCACAATAAGACGCCCTTTAAAATCTATGGTAAGAGGCAGAGACTTGATAGTTTTGACCTGCGCTGATACATCTTCGCCAATGCTGCCGTTACCTCGCGTGGTAGCACTAACAAAATCGCCGTTGTTGTATTCTATAACTATTTGCAAGCCATCAAATTTATATTCTAGCGCGAAAGTTGTTCCGCCTGTCAATTTTTCCATCTCACCGCACCAATCTTCAAGGTCGCCAAAATCTCTCACTTTATTAAGCGAATAAAGATTGACCTCGTGCTTTTTCTTGACAAAGCCGTCAAGCACCTCGCCTCCTACCCTTTGAGTTGGAGAGGATGGCAGAACTATACCGCACTCTTTTTCTAAATCGACAAGTTCATAATAAAGTTTGTCATACTCGCCATCTGAAATTGTTGGTTTGTCAAGAGTATAATAGTTATAATTGTGCTTATTAATCTCGTTAATTAACATTTTCATTCTTTCAATCTTGTCCATATCTACTCCTTAATTATTTCAAGAGGTGCAAGCTCAAGCATTAAACTTTTCTTGCCAAAATCTTCAAAAATTATATCTCCAACAAGCCCGTCTTCAGAAATTTCTAC
>CASDQU010000045.1 GCA_949282835.1 uncultured Bacillota bacterium
TTTTTTCTTATTTATTTAATCCGTCTTTGAAGCTGCTTCCAAATTTAAAACTTGGCACTTTGCAAGCTGCGATTTTAACCTTTTCTTTTGTCATAGGATTAATCCCAACTCTAGCTGCTCTTTTCTTCACTTCAAAAGTTCCAAATCCAGCAATTTGAATTTTTTCTCCTTTTTTTAAAGTATCAGCGATTGTTGCTGCCATAGCATCAAAAGCAATTCCTGCATCTTTTTGAGTGAATTGTGCTTTCTCTGCAAATGCTTTGATAAATTGTTGTTTATTCATTTACCATATCTCCTTTTATTAGTTTTTTGACTAATGTCTAAGATTAATATAGCATATATTCCTTTAAAATCAAAACAATTTTAAACAATTATAGAAAAATAGCGTTCTATTTCATTCCAAATTAAAATAAGGCATTCTTTTATGTTATTGAGCCAGCTCCACGGACTGTTTTTTAAACTGTAGCCATCATGAACAATGGAGACAATTCGGCCTACCACTCTATCCATTCCCTCAGTGCCAGTAAAGCGCGCGTCACTGCTACCCGTTCTGTTGTCGCCCATATAGAAAATTTGGTCAGGTTCACTATCTTGTTTGTTTGAGCCTATAACAAAAAATTTCATAGCATATATTTCACCATTATATGGCACATTTTCTATTACGACATCGGCAGTATATCTATAAAGATAATTTTCATAAAACTCTCTTTCATATAAAATAGTAGTGTTTATACTGGTATTATCGCTAATATAATCTAGATAAAAATCTTGCTCAGTTGTCAAAATAAGAGTGTCTAACAATATATCACCATCATCTACAACGGCAGGCTCGCTATTCCAAGCGCCATAGCCATCTTTATATTCGCCTTTTACATAGCCGCTAATATAATCTTCATTAAGTATTTCAATAGTGCTGTTAGGCTTATCCTTAATTCTAATAAATCGATATTCAAGTCTTGTTGAGCCATCATCTTGTAAAATTGGCAGTTTAGCAATGGTAATTTTATCTCCTTCAAAGCCAAGGACGCGTTTGATAATGGTGGAGCTTCTATCCTTATCTATTGACTTGTCAATGATGATAATCTCGCCATAATCTATATCTTTAGTCAGCCTTACATATACGGTATCTTGAAAAACATAACCGTCTTCATAAATTGGGTCAGCATTTAGAGTTGGTTGCATAGAAGCACCTCGTATAGTAATATAATTATACGAATTTTGAAAAGCAGTACTACAAACAAACACTAAAAGATAGAATATTAATAATAGATAAATTAAGACACAGAAAACCTTGTCTGCTCTTTTCTCATATATAATATCCTGATAATATTTATACTGCATTAATTCAAATCTCTCCTTGAATATTTACATCCGCAATAATTTTGCCTATATAGATTGTATTTTTTAGAAAATTCAATGCTCTTTTTATAGCCATCTTGCTTTTTATAGTTCCCTTCTAAAAATGCGATATCATATTTTTTTTCGATTGCCTTGCCAATCAAATTTATAACTTCTGCATTTTTGTGAGGAGATACAGTAAGTGTAGTTCCAAAGTAGTCATAACCAAGCTCTTTCGCTATTTTCGCTGTTTTTTCTAGCCTTAATCTAAAACATACCGCACATCTTGCTCCGCCCTCTTTTTCATTTTCAAGTCCCTTAACTAGGCAATCAAATTCCTCTGGCAAATGCTCCTCTTCAATAACCTCAACTCCAATTATGTCACAAAAGCGTTTTTGCTCACTAAGCCTATGGTTATATTCTTCATCGGTATCTATATTAGGATTATAATAATATATAGTAATTAAATAGTCATCTTTAAGTACATTTATAACCTGAGTGCTACACGGTCCACAACAGCTATGCATTAATAATCTCTTCATTATTCAACCGTCCTAAGTATTTTGATTAGACTATTAAACAGCGAGTCTTCTTGAGCAAATTTCTTTACATCGCTATTAAACTTGTTTGTCACAATCATCAAACATCCCAGACAGTCACCACAATTAATAAAAACTTGTACAACATAGATGAGTTTATCTCTAAAGCCTTTTATAACATACATTGGAAAATTAAATTCACCGAATTTAAGACTTAAAATTTTTTCAAGTTCAAATTTGTCTGTAATATTTTTATAATTTTCAACTAATGTGGTGTAATATTCAAAAAAATCTTCAGGGTCTCTATGAATTTCAAATAGACTTATAACCTTTCCATCTTTTGAAAGATAATTTTCTTTATTTATAAAACCCTGCCCATTCATCAGTGAATATTTGTCTTCAGTCACCGCAAAATCGCTTGGCAGCTCAAAAGACATCTCATTTAATGTATCTATCACCCTTCTCATATATTTCTCCTTTTGAAAGGATAACACCGACATAAAAAAAAGTCAACTTTATATGACTTTTTATTGCCTAAAATTGAAATTGCTTAATTTAAAAAGCATTTATTGCATACATCATCATATCATTGACATTATTATTGGTTAAATAGTAAACAAGAATTTTCCCCTCTCTTCTATATGCCACAATATTTTGGTCTTTAAGTTGCTTAAGTTGATGAGATATTGTAGTTTGATTTATCCCAAGAAGATTGGAAATGTCATTTACACACATATTCATCATAGAAAGACATGTCAAAATTTTTATTCTGGTTGAATCTGAAAAATTTTGAAAATAATCTGCAAGTTTTGATATATCTCCCTCTCGCGGCATACTTGAAAGTATATCTCTTCGGCTTCTCTCCGATAAAAGTAAAAATTTCTGCTCCATAAACTCTCCTTTAACACTTTTTGCGATTATGTCATAAATAGTTATGTACTTACAATTAAATTTTGACATTACAGAAGAAAAATACAAAATAGAATTTTGTTCTATCTTGTCAGATTTTAAATGATTTTGTTATAAGGAGGACATATGAACAACAATACATTTAATATTTTATTTATTCTTCTTCTGTCAGTTATTACTAATGCAACCGATACCAATCTTAATACCAATACTAATTTCTTGCTATTGTTGCTGCTCGCTTTGAATGGACAGAATAACAACAATTCTTCTTGCTTTGGCTGTGGTCAAAATACCTGCCCTGGTCAAAATAATAACACCTTCTTTTAATTAATCCCTATAAACTTTTAAGGCATTGGCAAATAAATTTTTTGTTGTATTTAATTTGTTAAAAGTTAATTTCAATTTTTCTGCCCTAGCCCTTTTTCAACAAGGCAGACTGTTCAAAAACAAGCGATGCAAGGGGAGAAAAATGCCTAAAAGCAGGAGTTTAGTATCCCTAAATGACTGTTTTTAGGCTTTTTTCAGTAAACATAGCAAGAAAAATTCTTTGAATTTTTCGGTCGCGCCGTTTTTCAACAGTCTGAGGCTTTGCGAATAAAGCAAAGCCTCTTTTTCTATTCTTTTATTAATATTTCATTTGTTTTTCAATCATTCAAGCTTCAACTTTTAAAAGTTCAAGTAAAATTTTGTAATAAAAAATCTACTTTTGCAAAAGATAAAAAATAAAAAATATTTTTTTAAAAAAAATTAAAAAAAATTGTAAAATCATTTTGTAATTGTGTTTTTTTATGTTATATTAGGTTTGTAAATAAAAGCTTAAACGCTTTAAAAAACAAAAAGGAGGGATAAAAATGGCATCTTTATTAAACAAAGTGGTTTGGAGCTGGAGTGCTTATTTTGAAAATTTTGGTACTGACAATACCGACCAATCACAAGTTTTAACAGAGGTTTTTAACATCATTTCAATCATTCTTTGGGTTGTTCTTGGTATTGTAGGTGCTATCGGTGCTGTTTATGCTATCTATCTTGGCGTACAACTTGCAAGAGCTGATGAACAAGGTAAAAGAGATGACGCTAAAAAACACTTGATTACAGTTATTATTGCTGTTGGTGTTACACTTGCACTTATCTTAGTATTCAACACATTCTTACCTGCACTCTTATCAGCATTTAATGTTAAAGATAGTGCCGGAGAATTTGGAGAAAATCCAGACACTTTAATATCACCAATATTATCTCTTCTTAAGTAAAGCGATAAATAAAATATAAAAAGCACAAGATTTGTGCTTTTTTATATTTCTAAAAAAATTCATTTTAATTATTAAGTAAAATTTAGAATAAGAGTTTTTTTAAAAAATAATAATATTTCTAAAATTGTTAAAATTCTTGCATTATTCAATAAATTGTGTTAAAATATAAAAGTAGGAGATATTATGCAACTATTTATGTCACTTTTAAATGCATATCAATTTACTGGACAATTTTCATGGCTGCAAGATGTTTATCAGACGCTGCCACCAATTTTATATGCAATTCTTGCTGTAGTAGGCGGCGCTGGAAGTGTTTATGCGATTGTCCTTGGTGTCAATCTTGCAAAAAGCGAAAATGACGAAAAAAGAAAAAGTGCTGTTGCTAGGCTTAGAAACACATTAATTGGAGTTGCTGTGTTGCTTGTGCTTGTGCTTTTTATCAATCTTGCCCTGCCACCAATTTTACACGCAGCATTTCCAAGTGAAATAGTAAAAACTTGATTAATGTAAATTATATTTATTTTAATGGTTTAACTTTTTTGTGAATAATGACATATAAACTTGTGTAAGGAGAAAAACTATGCACAAGTTTTTTTGTATATATAACTACTTGACTGAAAAATATGAACTTTCAAGTAGCAGGAGTTATACTATCAATGCAAAAGCAAGAATACTTGCCGAAAATACACTGCTGCCAAACATTCAAAAATTATTACAAGAGCTTTACTGTGATTTAGTTCTTTTAAAAGAAAAAATAGAAGAAAATAAGCTGCTTGAGAAACTGGATGAAAGCGAACTTATGCTATCAAATCTTTATTACTCTTTATTTGCCTCACCGCTTGAACTTGTCGAAGTGGATTTTAACAATACCATAATAGTCAAAGAGCTGTTAGCTAAAATGATTAAATCTTTGAATGAACTTGATAGCCAAATCAATATTCCGCAGTATAATAGGCTTATTATGCTCATAAAAAACGACTTACAAGATATATATAATTTTTTAAATTGAAAAGCTTTCCTAGATAAAATCTTTAATATGAAATATGAGATGTTAAAAGTTTAGATATAAAATTTTATAAATTCTTACGCATTTAAGTGCTTACGCACTCTCATCACATAGTATGTATGACCATCAGCCTCACTCTTGCAAGCAAGTTCGGCTTCCGATAATATAGACTATATGATGTTAAAATTTAAACAAGTTAAATTTTAATATTGCTAACGCAAAATGTGCAACAAATTGCACACCATCACATAGTATGTATGACCATCAGCCTCACTCTTGCAAGCAAGTTCGGCTTCCGAGAATATTGAAAACATTTTACTTTTACTCAACATATATTGTATTAGAACAATTAGGAACTATCCAAAATTGTTCTAAGAGAGGTAATATGTCTAATTTTTTCAATTTTCAAAATAGAAATTGTTGTTGTAGACCATTCCCTCCAACCGTAGTTTTAGGCGGACCAACTGGCCCTACTGGCCCTGCTGGTCCTGTTGGCGCAACCGGCCCTACCGGTCCTAGCATTACTGGTGCAACAGGTCCAACTGGTCCTACTGGTCCTACCGGCCCTACTGGTCCAACTGGTCCTACTGGTGCAATCGGCTTAAGTGTTACCGGTCCTACCGGTCCTACTGGTCCAACGGGTCCTACTGGCGCAAGTGGAACTGGTGCAACTGGTCCAACTGGTCCTACCGGACCTACTGGTGCGACTGGCCCAACTGGCCCTACAGGTCCTACCGGCTCTACTGGTCCAACTGGTCCTACTGGCGCAAGTGGAACTGGTGCGACAGGCGCAACTGGTCCAACAGGCCCTACAGGAGCGACAGGTCCTACCGGTCCAACTGGTCCTACTGGCCCTACCGGCCCAACGGGAGCAATAACCACATTTGCAGTTGCTGCAACCAATACTCTTGATCCTGGCAGCGATGCTACTGTTTCTGAGAGTCAAACAGGTTCTAGTGTAGAACTAACTTTCGGTATTCCAAGAGGTGCTACTGGTGCAAC
>CASDQU010000046.1 GCA_949282835.1 uncultured Bacillota bacterium
ATCTGTATCTATGAGATATACAAGGTAAACACACATATTTCCAGCATAGTCTCTTTCAACAATTTCATAGTATCCGCATCTCAAACCCAGATTATCTGAAGCAAGAAGAAGGGTGTATTGATTTGCTGAGAAACTATCTCTATCTACTTGGGTATAAGAGTCAAGTGATGGTACTTCTTTATAGTAAATATATTGGGTGTTATAATTATTTAAATGAGCATTATTGATAGTTTCCATCAAAGTATTATAGAAATAAGAGGTGGTAACATTGTAACTATAATATTGGAAATAGCCTGTATTTGCACTATAAGAATAACTCATATTTGCAACATCATTTATAGAGCTTACTGCTACTTCTTGATGGTTATTATCAAAATATCTTCTCATAGATAACATTTGGAAGCTTGAAGTGAAAGTGCCGTCAGTAGCATTTTCTGTGTTAGCCATAAGATTTTGAAGGTTTGCAGTAGGAGCAGAAATATCAAAGTATATTGTCTTGCTTATCTGTCTATAATAGCTGCTATTATAACCTTCATATTGCATTGTAATAGTGAGGGCAGGGTTTGCTCTAGAACTCTTAGCAAGTGAAGAGGTGTCTATTGTGAAAGAGCGGATATTTTCGCCAGTAATTTCACTCATAGGCAAGCTGCCTTCTGTTGAGGTGATTTGAATAGCGCTTTCATCAATTTTGGCTTTATAAATGCTAGTTGGAATTTCCCATTGAATAGTTAGCTCATTTGAATTGGTATAATAAGTATTTGTATCGCCAACTTCACTAAGTGTATAACCATCGCCGCCAATGATATCAAAATCAGGTGCTTGTGAAATTATTTCAAATCCAAACTTATATAATGAATAGAAATTGCTCACTTGTCCTAAGTTTGAAGCTTGGTAGATTGTGATTTCGTAATTTCCTTCCAAATAGAAATTTTCAACCGCGTTAGTATTAGTAATATTAAAGTTTTTATCTGCCTCATAGAATTGTAAGAAGCCATTAGACAAGTTACCATTAGTTGTATAATATCTTGTGCTACCATTAGCAAGAGAAGCAGTGATATTAGCTTTAATTTTATATTCTGCAATAGCAAGTTGGCTATTTAAGTAGTTTAAAGCCTCATTTTCACTTGTAAAACCATTTCCGTCCACAACGCCTTCTACAATAATGTACCATAGCCCGTCATCTCTTTGTTCAACAGAAGCATTGCCATAATAGGAAAGCTTGTCATTATATACAGAAGAGAAATTCAGAGTGTCATCGCCTGTATTTGTAAAAGAATTGTCTATTACTGAAGAGGTTGTACCATTATCATTATAAGAAATAGTGTTATATTTAGTATATTTTACACCAGGAATAAAAAGTGAAATTGGCAGTTTGTCTCCGCTAACAGCATATTTAGACACATTTGATGTTTCTGTAAAGCTATCATCGGTGTAGAAAGAGCCACTATTTAAGCCATTTATATAGGTAGGGAAGGAAACTTGAATAGAAGTATTGCCTCTGCCACTATACATATTGACGAAAATATCTCCGCCCACAATACTTTCAAGAGAACTATTTTGTCCTGAAGTTATATTTTCTGTTTGACTAATTAGTGAGAAGCTGTCTACATCAAAAGTGAGTGTTCTTCTGAAATAGTCATAAGCACTATAAGCGTCTCTGCCACTTTCTCCATCTTGATTTTCAGTTCTGTATTCACGCGTCAAGACATATCTGCCATCAAGAGGTAAATTTGACGAACCAAGAGCAAGAGTAAAAGTAAGAGTCTCTCCTGAGTCATATGTAACACTTTCATTATAAGTATATATATTGATAGATTGAGCAGGGTTCTCACTTATTGTATAGTAGTACTCTTGTCTTATTTCTGTTACAGGTCGACCTTGGCCATTGTTATTTTCAAGTTTGCCAGTAGCCACTGTATTGCTTTCATTGTTTTGTACATAAGGGTAATATTGTAAAGTCAATGATTGCAAAATTGAGCCATTATCGGCAAAAGGCACATACGAAATTGTGATTTCATTGTCAGCATTGATAGGTGTGTAATAGGCAAATTTATATGTCAAGTCTGTCATTGTTGCATCACTTTTTGGCAGGTGAGTAAGTGTGTCGTCATTTTCTTTATAAAGATTTCCTGTCAAATCATAACTTGAAAGTATTAATTGAGTTTGAGTAGAATTTTCGGTGTAGTATACCGATAATCTAGCAGCGTCACTTGTCACATTAAAAGTGACATATGAAGAAGAATAGTTGGTATAGTCAACAGAAGCATTGCCTGTAATTTTAGTGTTAGAATCGTCAATGATTGAAATGATATAACTTCCTTCTATTGCTTCGTTATTTTCATTAAAGAAATTAATTTGATAATTATTGCCGTTATAAGGTCCAAGACTTGAACTTTTTGCATCTTTCACATAGGCAGTATCATTAATATCAATAGCAAGATAATAGCCGTTATAACTAGTTAGTCCTGTTGAAATTCCAGTATCTGAATTTGTTACAGGAGAGACACTGATGCTCGATACATTGAAGATATCGCCATTTTGATCGCTTTCAAAGAAAGCTTTCAAACATGCTTGTAAATTCTCATTTGCAGCATCGAAATTTACAGTAGAAGAATAAGGTTGAATATTTTGATAGCCTGTTCTATTTTCTATATAGATAGCTTTTCTATCTGACCAATTAATAGAAATTTGTGTGCCATCTTCAGGTATTGAAATTGTTTGACTATTAGCAAGGATTTGATAAGATGTGGTATTGCCTGATGAAATTTGAACAAAGATAGGCTCACTTGTATCTAGTAAAGTTATATAGAAAGCAGAATTACCAGCATTATCGTAAACCTCTAAGATATATAGACCGCTAGTAGATAACACATAAGTTGCATCGACAACATTGTTATTATTAATTGTATTTTGATATTCGCGCCAAGAAGATTGCTTTGATATATCTAATTTGAAAGAAACAGGTAGTGTGCCTTGTCCAATCCAGTAATTTAAAAGTGAAGAAAGCGAATTTGTGGCTTGAGATGAGTAGTAATTAATGCTTTGAAGGTCAATTCGAGTGATATAACCATAGGTGGTAGCGCCACTTGCTTTTTCATTCCATGAATAGATAAATGATTGGTTGGTATTGTATTTGTCAAAGTTAGATAATATAGAATATTGAGTACCGCTTGAAGCTCTAACATTTCTAGTTGCTATACCTGTTATCTCATTTGTATCAATGGTAAATTCTTTAATGCCAGGAGAATTTGAATTCATTGTCTCAATAGTCACTGTGAATCTAGCATTGGCATATTGGCTTCCGTTGTCAATTCTAAAACCGTATTTGCCTTGAATCGCTTCATTTTCCTCTTCATCAAATTGGCCATAACTCATGCCATATGCGTCAAGATCATTGACATTTACATCTTTAAAGAAATATTGCTTGTTTTGGTAGTCATAGGCAGAAAGTTTGATGGTAATTTGAGCATCATA
>CASDQU010000047.1 GCA_949282835.1 uncultured Bacillota bacterium
TTATCTAAGTCGATATTTTGTTTTTTGATAAGTGGCATCCCATACTTGCCACTTTTTTCAAACTCGTTTCTCACAAGTTTTTGTTTGTTTTTTCGCTTTTCTTCTTCATAATCTTTTTCATTTTCTGTAATAGAGAAAAGCAAATTTAATTGTTCATTATTTAACATTTAAATCTCCCTTTATTTTAATACAAAAAGAGAATAACATTGAAATTTTGCATATTTCAATATTTAGTGCCATGTTTTGATTTTTTGTTATATAAAACAAGCTTATATAATAAAATACTTTATGACATTTTTGACGATTAAAAAGAAAACTATTGTGATTGTATTGAGTATTTTAGTGGCTTTTGCAAGTGTAATTTCGGTGGCGGCAATAACAACTTCTTCTATGCCAAAGCCAGAGTATACCATTGTGATTGATGCGGGACACGGCGGACGAGATGGTGGTACGGTCGGCAAACAAAGTGGGATTACAGAGAGCGAGCTAAATTTAAGGTATGCAAAGACTTTGGAAAGGCTATGTCATGATTATGGAATAGGGGTTGTCATGACGCGAAAAGATATGAACGGACTTTATGACGAAAATGCCTCAAATAAAAAGAAGAGTGAAATGGAAAAGCGCAAAAATATTATCAATAATAGCGGCGCGGATTTGATGATTAGTTTGCATATGAATAGCTTTCCGCTTTCCTCTTGCAGCGGAGCGCAAGTTTTTTATGGCCGCGGCAAAAGTAGCGGCGAGCGCCTTGCCAAAAGTGTGCAACAATCGTTATGTCAAGGTTTTTCCAATGCAAGAGGCTATGTGACGGTTGGCGACTACTTTGTGCTTAATTATTCAACCATTCCAGCGGTGCTTGTAGAGTGCGGCTTTTTATCTAATCCAGAGGAAGAGAAAAATCTTCAAAATAAAGAATATGAAGAAAGGTTTTGTTATGCTCTGCTTGCAGGAATACTTGCATATTTTAAGATGTAGACAAGGATAAACTTTTGCCTTTTAGACGACAAATTTCTATTTTTTTAGCCTCTTTTTTCGGGGGGGGGTATAATAGAGGGTGAAATTTTAATACTAATAGGGAAGGTATGAAAAAGAGTTATAAGATTGTATACATAATTTTATCTTTTTGTTTTGTATTAGTATTTGGCGTTGTTGGGACGCTATGTTTTCCAGTTGTTAACCTTTCAGTCGGCGGAAAAGTTAAATTTTCTGCTCCGACCTATTCTGTTTCGGTGAATACAAGCGAGTTTTTGTATGACACATCTTTATGGGACACCATGGAGATGCCATATATGATGTTTGTGACACCTAATGAGCTAGTCATGGATGGCGGAGATATATTAGATGACACTGATGGCGATTTAGTATTCGATAGCAGCCAAGCAACTTTTAACACTAATTGGCTAAATAGGCGAATTGACGAAGGACAAGGGCTTTATATTGAGCCAGGAAATGAGCCGGCATACACAACCGATGTCTTTACTTTTGACCAAAGGTATGACAGTGTGGCTACTTTTTCTATGATGTTTGCAGTTTGTACAAATGGCAATGATATAACTATGGACATATTTTTGTTGATAAATAGTGATATAGAAAATTCCTTTGTATTATTTAATTATTCGCAAGAGGGAAGCTATTCAAATTACTATCTAATGAAGTTCGATGATGGCAGTGAGCTTGAAATAGTGCTTTCACACAGACTATTCAATACAGACGGATTATCTTTTGAAAAGTCAATAGACGCACTTTACTCACAAGTTGGACAACCTTTCTTTAGACAGGTACTTGATGAGAGCGGAAATCCAAAGATTACCACTCCTAAATGTATCAGTATTGAAAAAATCAATAAAACTTGTACCTATTACAATATGGTAACTTCTCAGTCACTTAACTTCTTTGCTAATGGCTTTTTAGGCTCAACTGGTATATCTAACCTCTATACTTTTGAAAAGACTGAAGATAGCAGATATATTCACAATGAAGCTCATAGATAAAATGATGAAAGAGAAAAGCAAGGCAGGAGCGAATAGAGGCGGCAATCAAACAGGCGAACGAACAAAACAAGGAAGAAGAGATGCCTACCAATAAAAAAAAGAGAATATAGCTAATAACTTTACAAAATTTTAATAATTTGCTATCCTATCCTTATTAAGGAGCAACAATGTTTATTATTATTTCAGGCATTTCTTCAAGTGGAAAAAACACCGTTATGAATAATCTTGTGAAAGAGAGGAAAAACTTAAAAATTCTTGAGCACTCATCTGTCACTACAAGAGAGCCGAGGGAAAGCGATAAAAGTTTTAATACCTATTTCTACACAAGCCAAGAAGAATTTTTGCAAATGGTAGATGAAGGCAAGTTTGTCGAGCATGAAGAGGTGCATGGCAACTATTATGGTGTGCTTAAAAAGCCTCTTGACAGGGTGGTAAAAGATAAAGAATATGACTATATTCGAGATATTGATGTAAAGGGCAATTTGAGTATACGAAAGTATCTCAAAGGCAAATGCCGCGTTTTATCAATTTTTTTGGACGCTCCAGATGAGGTGCTAATCGATAGACTGCGCAAAAGAGGAGATAGCGAAGAGCAAATAAAAATTCGCTTAAGTAGAAAAGATTTTGAAAGAGCGCATAAGAAATACTATGACCTTGTCATAGAAAACATTGATTTGAAAAAAACCTTGAAAATTATCAATGATTATATGGATGAGATAAAAGAAAAAGACAGCAACTAGACAACCTAAAATGGTTGTTTTTTTATTTTTAAAAGAGTCTAGCGCTCTTTTTTCGTTAAACCCTAAAAATGCAAGATAAATTGGCAGAAAAGAGGAATTTTTAATTTTTTAAAAGCATTCTTCAAAAAATGAGCAATTTTGACAATTATAGACAGCTGTATATACAGCAAGTTCATAATTTTCCTCTTATAATAGAAAGGTGGAGAAATTATGAAAAACAAGTTAAATTACATAATCTATTTTCTTTTATATGTCTTGCTGTTTTTTGTGCTGTCAAGGGCGAGTATTTATAACGAAATTTATCCTTTTGCTTTTGCAATGCTGTTCGCTCTTGCATGGGCAAATCAAAAAGTCTGGCTAATTGCTCCTGCCTATTTGGCGGGCTATTTGATTAACTATCATGATTTTGAGGCTGTGCTTTGTGCTTTTTGCGTAGTATTACTCTTAATTGTGCCTTATTATATTCACCTTTTAACCAAAAAGCCGATGGCTAAATGGGAGCTTTTTCTCTATGCTTTTTTAAGCCAAATTTCTATGGTGGCATTTAATATAACGGGCGGAGTTAATTTGGCTTTTGTCATACTAGAGCCTGTTTTAGGATTATTATTCTTATTATGCACCATTTCCATATTTGAGCCGCTTATTATACGCGGATTTTCTAGCAGGCTTACAGTTGCCGAACTTGCCTGCGGCGCTCTCACATTAATGGCAATAGGTGACGGGCTTGCCAGTTTAAATATTTCAGGATTTTCCTTTGTAAAACTTTTTGTCAGTTTATCAGTCCTTATAATTGTTTATGCTGGGAAAGGGTATCTTGCCTTGTATTTTGCATCTATTATGGGTATAGGCACTCTGCTTGGCAATAATAACGCCCTTTTTATTGCTCCATTTATCATTTGGGCGCTTGCTGCTACTTTGTTTAAATTTCAAAATAGAATTTTCCCTGCGCTAGCTTTGATTGCCAGCGAGGCGCTGATAGGATATTATTTTCAGCTTTATTACTCTTTTGGAATAATTGAATTTTTGCCTTGTATATTAAGCACGCTTATCTTTTTAGCCCTTCCTAAAAAATTCTATAAAAAACTTGCCATTCTCTTTTCTTCTTCAAATGAGCGAATGGCGATAAAGAGTGTGATAAATAGAAATCGCGACCTTATTCATCGAAGATTAAATAATCTTTCTGAAGTATTTTTTGATATGAACAATGTTTTTAAAAAGATGATAAAAAGCCAAATGAGTGAAGAAGAAGTTACCGAAATGCTCTATGAGGAGATAAAAAACACCATTTGCAAGGGTTGTAGCGAGCAAAAACATTGTCATAGAACTTTTAGTGAAGACACAAAATTGGTCTTCAAGCAGCTTATAAAGGTTGCTATAGAAAGAGGAAAGGTGACACTTTTAGACCTTCCAAGTTATCTTGCCTCACGCTGCGGCAAGAGCAATGTGCTAATAAGCGAAATCAACACCTTGACAAGTCAGTATAAATCTTATTCAAAACTTGTAGGCAATGTAGATACAAGCAAACTTCTTATCTCAGACCAGCTTAGCGGCATAAGCGGGCTTATGAAAGATTTGTCGACAGAAGTGGACAGCCTTATATCTTTTGATAGCGCAAGGGAAGAAGCTTTGATAAGCGAGCTTATCTCTTCTAATATTGTTTGCAGTGATGCGGTTGTCTATGAAAAAGATGCCAAAACTTCAATGGCAAGTGTGGTGGTAAGAGAAGAAGACGCAAACAAACTCAAATTGCCTTCAATAGTTTCTAAGATTTGCAATCAAAAGATGACTATCTATGATATAGTGCCAACAGAAAAAGCTGGGCTTGTCAATGTCAATTTAAAAACTGCTCCATCTTATGATTGTATATTTGGTCTTGCCTCTCAGCCGAGGTCGGGCAGTAATATTTCTGGCGACTGTCATAGTATTGAAAGGCTAGATGGCGATAAGTTTATGTTTGCTATTTGTGATGGCATGGGAAGTGGTGAAAAGGCGAGCGAAAAGAGCGAAACTACAATAGATTTAATAGAAAATTTTTATAAGGCTGGCTTTGACAATGAAATCATACTTTCTTCAGTCAATAAATTGTTAAATTTAGAAAAAGATGATATATTTTCAACTATTGACCTATGCACTGTAGATTTAAAAAGTGGAATTGCCGATTTTGTTAAAATGGGCGCAAGCTCTTCATATATACGAGGAGAAGAGGGGTGTAAGATAATTGAAAGCGGCTCACTGCCAATAGGAGTATTGCAAGAGGCAAAAGCCATTACAAAAAAGGTGGTCTTAAAGGAGAAAGATTTTATAATAATCTGCTCTGATGGTATAAACGACTCATTTGGCAGTGATAGCGAGTTTAAAGATTTTTTACTCACCATAAAATCGGCAAATCCTCAAGAGCAAGCAGATTTAATTTTGCAGCGCGCCAAGGCAAATAACAATGGCTATGCGGTAGACGATATGACTTGTATTGTTGTGAAAATAATTTAAAAAAAGGCAAAAATTATTGATTTTTGTCGAAATTTTCGTTATTTTTTCAAAAAATAGATAAAAAATTCTCTTTTTATATTGCATAGCAACATTTTATTTAGTATAATATGTGCATTATAAATAGGAAGGAATTTATGCAATCTTGTGAAGAATTTATTAGACAAAATAAGCTATTAAAAAGCGGAGAAATTATTGGGGTTGGTTGTAGCGGCGGAAGCGACTCTATGGCGCTACTACATTTTCTTGCACAAAATCAAGAAAAATATGATATTGAAGTAGTTGCAATTCATGTCGATCATGAAATAAGAGAAAACAGCTATCTAGATGCCGATTTTGTAAAAGAGAAGGCAAGAGAACTTGGAATTAGATATTATAAATTCCGTGTCGATGCGCCTAAGCTTGCAAAGGAGAAGGCGCTTAGCTTGGAAAGCGCGGCTAGAGAGGCAAGATATGGAGTTTTCAAAACACTGCTAAGAAAGGGCATTGTCGACAAAATTGCGCTAGCACATCATATGTCTGACCAAGCGGAAACCATCCTAATGCATATTTTTAGAGGCAGCGGAGTGGCAGGCGCAAAAGGAATGAGCGCAATCAGTGAAAA
>CASDQU010000048.1 GCA_949282835.1 uncultured Bacillota bacterium
GCTATATCTTACTTACTTTACTTTACTATTATTACTATCCAACAAAAAAGTATAAAATGCGACAAATTCTTTCTATTTTTCCTAATTTGTCTTTGACTTTCATAAAATAAAATGCTAAAATATTAACTATGAAAAAGAAAATAGAACAAAAAATCACAAAAGATATGATTATAGATGATGTAATAAATTTAGACAAACGCTTAGGCGATGTCTTTCTTGGCTTTGGCATGCACTGTATTTTTTGCCATCTTGGCTTGGAAGAGACAGTAGAAGAGGCGGCTAAGGTACATGATGTAGATTGTGATTTTCTAGTAAAAAAATTGAACGAAGTTTATAATGACAATAAAAAATAATCAGCATAAAAGCTGATTCAGCTTGTAGACAAATAAACCAGACTGTTCAAAAACAAGGGATGCAAGGGGAGAAAAATGCCTAAAAGCAGGAGTTTAGTTTTCCTAAATGACTGTTTTTAGGCTTTTTTCAGCAAACAAAGCAAGAAAAATTCAAAGAATTTTTCGGTCCTAGCCCTTTTTCAACAGTCTGAATCAGCATAAAAGCTGATTTTTTTAATGATAAGCATAAATTTAAGTTACAGATATCAAAATTATCTTTAAAACAATTTCTTTTTGATAAGATTAAGTAGATAATCTATACCTTTTTTGGTTTTAGTTGAAACTAAAACCTCATTTTCTTTTATCAAAAACGGCTTACTAATAAGGTCGCATTTATTGTAAATAGTGATACGATTTTTAGTTGCGCCAAGTTTATCTAACAATCTTTCGGTAACTTTCATATTGGCTTGATATTCTTTTAAATTATTGTCCTCTTTATCTAGCGAAACATCGACAACATGGAGTAATAAATCGGCTTGAGAAGCCTCTTCAAGAGTAGAAGAAAATGCCTCTATAAGTTGATGAGGTAAATCACTTATAAAACCGACAGTATCGGTAATGATTGCATATTGTCCATCACCTAAATATAGTTTTCTAGATGTCGTATCAAGAGTTGCAAAATATTTGTCATCGGCATAAATATTCTCTTTTACAAGCGCATTTAATAATGAAGATTTCCCTGCATTTGTATAACCCACAAGGGCAATTAACGGCAATGAAGATTTAAGCCTTTCTTTGCGCGTTTCTTGTCTTTGCTTTTTTATTTTCTCAATTTGCTTTTGTAAACTTTCCATTTCTTTTTCTAAAATACGCCTGTTAAGTTCAAGCTTGGTCTCTCCAGGCCCTCTCATGCCAACTCCTGCACTTCCAAAGCGCCCACTTGTTCCAGTAAGAGAAGAAAGACGAGGCAAAATATATTGATCTTGAGCAAGCTTAACTTGAAGTTTTGCCTCTTTTGATTTAGCTCCCCTTGCAAAAATATCTATAATTACTCCCACCCTATCCACTACTTTTGTGCCAAATTGATTTGAAAGATTTTTAGCTTGTGAGCCAGTAAGAGGATAGTCAACAATAACGACATCGATTATTTGACCACAATCTTCTATAAACTTTTTAATTTGTTCTACCTTGCCTTTGCCTATAACTGTTGCTTTATTAAAATCTTTTATAACTTGATAGAAATTTTGAATTATATTTAAATCACAAGAAAGGCAAAGCCTATTTATCTCATCTATCTTTCTCTCTAAGCTGTCTTCTTTCTTAGTGCAGACAGTTATAACTATCGCATTTTCTTTTTGTGTTTGTAGTTGTTGCAATTTACTCATATTGTTATTATATCAAATAACAAAAAGAAAGACAATCGATTTATATTGATTATTTCAGTGTGTCAATTAATAGACTGCTCATTGTTTATAAACAATATTTTCATCGCTTACACTGATAACGACATTATAACTTTCGCCATCTTGCCCTACCAAAGTAAATGCCCAAAATAATTCTTTCATATTTGAATTTGAAGAAAGTATTTTTAAATAGCACTCACCTTTAAAGTCGCCATCTTTAGTCATCTTAACTATTTCACTTTTTAAATTTTCTTTCCCAATTTCAAGCGCTTTTGAGTAATTGACCGCAAAATCTTTACTAATATTTTCAAATACAATTTCATTCTGACCAATCACAATAATCACACTATCATTGTCATTCAATTTATATCCAAGGTCTCCCATATAAGAGTTGGAAAGAGGATTGAAATATAGGGTTAGTTCGCTTTCAACAGAATTGACTATTATTTTACCACTGAGTTGTTCATCTGAAATTTTTTGCCCAAAATCTATATTTATCAAAGAAAAATCTACATTTTTATGATGAACACCATCAATATTATATGGCTCATCGCGCTCGCCAACACTGATAGAGGCTTGAGCCTGTCCATTCTCATCTTCTCCTTTGAAATATATTGTTGTGATTTCACTGATACTTTGGTCAATACTCCTCTCATTTGTACAACCAACCAAAAATAAACTACAGGCAAAAATTACCATAAAAGTTGCTAATATTTTTTTCATTTTATACTCCTCTTCTATACAATATGTTTGATAAATGTAAAAAATGTGTTAAAATTAATTAGAGGTAATTATGAAAAATTTAAAATACTATATAAATAAAGCATTAAAAGAACATTTTGCATTAGGCGCATTTAACTTCAGTAATATGGAAAATCTTCAAGCCATTGAAAGGGCTTGCAATAAATTAAAAAGTCCTGCGATTATCGCAGTAAGCGAAAGCGCACTCGCCTATATGGGAGAAGATTATCTTATGGCTTTGGCTAATTGTGCAAAAAAATCTTCCCCATATCTATTTCTCCACCTCGACCACGGCAAAAGTTTTGAAATCTGCAAAAAAGCGATTGACCTCGGATTTGATAGTGTTATGATTGATGGGAGTGCTCTAGATTTTGAAGACAATATTGCCTTAACAAAGAAAGTTTGTGATAATGCACATAGCAACGGCAAACTTTGCGAAGGCGAACTTGGTCAGTTAAAAGGTATAGAAGATAATGTAAACAGCGAAAATCATCACTATACCAATCCTCAAAAGGCAAAGCTTTTTGTTCAAAAAACAAATATTGATATGCTTGCAGTAGCTATCGGAACAAGTCATGGCGCTTACAAATATAGCGGAGCGCAAACTTTAAGATTTGACATTCTTGAAGAAATTGAAAGAGCTTTGCCCAATTATCCATTAGTATTACATGGCGCGTCAACTGTTGACCCCAATATAATTGCTCTAATCAATCAATATGGAGGAAAGCTAAAAAATGCAAATGGAATACCAAAAGAACTTCTTACTCAAGCTATAAAAAATCATAACATAGTAAAAATTAATAGCGATACTGATTTGCGGCTTTCTATCACATCAATGGTTCGAAAGATATTAACTGAAAGTCCAGAGCAATTTGACCCTCGAAAATATTTAGGTGCAGGTAGAGATAAAACTGAAGAGATTGTTCAAGATAAAATTCTCAATCTTTTATTTAGTGCTGGCAAGGCTTAATAAAAAAAATCAATAGCTAAACTACTATTGATTTTTTTTCTTATTGTACTTATCTTTTGTCGCCTGCCCTCCTCTTAAATGTTTTTCAGCAAAATTTTTTTCTAAAATACCTTTTACTTTTAAATATAGATTGTAATCAATACTTTTTAGTTTAATTGAAACATCATGATGGATTGTGCTTTTACTATAGCCATAGATAGATGCTGTTTTTCTAATAGTGTCATGTGTTTGATATATGTGAGATGCAACAAGCCTAATTCGCTCAACCAAATCTTCCTTCATCTTATACCTCCACTGTATAAATTTATGAGAAAGATAGTTTTTTTATGTCAATATTTGGCGAATATTGTAAATAAGGCTACAAATAAAAATCTTCTATGCTAATTTGCATAAAAGATTTCTTGTTTAATAAATAAAATTATTTTTTTGTATATTCATCAATGAGTTTAACTATATTTGGAATACATTTCAAATCTTCAAGCTTCTCATCTGGAATAGACACTTTAAATTCATCTTCAAATGACATCAAAAGTTCTACCACATCCAAAGAGTCAGCACCAAGATCTTCAATAATATTTGCGTCATCTTTAATATCGTCTGTTGAGATACATAATTGATCAGCGATTAATTGTTTAACCTTGTCTATAGTTTTCATACCAACCTCCAAGTTGTATTATACCATAATTTAAAAATTATGCAAATAAAAAATACGATTTTTATAAATCGCATTTTTTAAGTTGAATTTATCATTTAAACCTGGATTTTTAATCTTTTCAAAGTTACAAATATCTTACTTCTCTTGCAAGTCAAGATAATCATTTGGATCAACATGGTCATCATTAAGCATAAGTGTGAAATGCAAATGCGATCCTAAATCTAGTTCGCCTTGAGCTGAATCACTTGCATTGCCAATTTGTTGCCCTGCAGATACTTTGTCTCCCTCTTTTACAAGCACTTCCTCTTGCAAAGATGAATATATAGATTGAAATCCATCTGCATGGTCAATGGTGATTGTATAGCCATTTAGATAATCATATTCCACGCTTGCAACTGTTCCTGCAAGGACTGAAAAAACTTCACTGTTTTCTGAAGTTAAATCAACAGCAAGGTGTGCCTCCCATTGATTTAATGTTTCATTCTCTTGAAGCTGTGAATCAGAGAAATCCTTGATTACAGAAGCATTATTCATTGGCATGTAAAAATCCAAGTTTGTAGTTCCTGTTGGAGCAGCGCCATTTAAAGTTGCAAGCAAAGTAAATGTCAATGCAACCGCAAATACTACCACTCCAACGACTAAGTAAACCCAGAATTTTTTGATAAATTCAACAAACGAGTTCTTTTTAGTGATTTCCATATTACCTCCTACCACGATTATTGCCACTAGGAGGCAATTTATACATTAAAATATTCCACTTATAGATTAATTTAAGTAATTCGACATAATTTTTATTAATAGCCAGTTAGAATAAGAGGCGAACCTAAAACAATATCATTTGAGCGTTTAGCAATTTGAATATTTATCTTCTTGCCGCCTACATAAACAAAATCTTTAATGTCTGCATCATAGCCATAATATATTTGATAATCTTCTACATTTTTGCCTTGATAGAAAAAATCTAGTTTGTTTAACAATTTATTTACATCAATATTGTCATCTAAATAGTAAACAACGCCATCTAGTTTTAAAGAATTTATATTAAAATTTTTACTTTGCAGGTTATCAAAAGTATAATAATATTGATTGCCATTTTTAGAGATATAATTTTTGAACTCTTCTTTATAATCTTTTGAAACAAATGTAACTTTGTAAAAGTCAAAATCATCTATCTTTGTTTGCTCTTTAAAATACAAAATGCTACAAGCTACTATAAACAACAATAAAAAAACAATCATTCTTTTCATATAGAAATGATTGCCCTTCTTATAAACTTTATTCAAACTGTTTTGTCGAAAATTAATTAATTTACTGTCAAATAAATCTAATTATAAAACTAACATCAACACAAAACATGCAATCGCGCCAAGAAAAGTTATCGCACTAAACATAGCAAGTAAAATAGTCTTTGCCTGACTATTGAGCTTTATTTTTCCCTTTTTCTTGTCATCTTCTTGCACTTTTTCTTCTGGTGAAACATTTTGTATATTAGGCATTGTTTGCATATTTGGAGGAATAGGAATATTTCGCTTTTGTGGAGGAATTTCGTTCATAATAATCTCCTTTTACATAACTATATTAATTATCAATTATATATTTGTCAAATCTTTTAATAGATTTATTCCCCATAATCTTTCTACATCCTCACTTGAAGAAAGCGCTTCAAAGACAAAGGTGACAATATATTTGACATTTGTTACATAACTGCCCTCTTCATCAAAAGCAATAGATGAGCATAGCGCAACTTTATCTTCGCGAGCTAATGTAGAATTAAAATAATAGTAATCATCTTCGAGGTTATATGTCCAATTCGCTGTATTATCAATATTCATTTTATAAACTTGACCATCCGATGTGTAAACATAAACTTTTGCGCGTAAAAAAATGTCTTTTTCACTGCTTGAATTTCTAACACTAACTATCTGAGGAAGTTTAAAGCCATTCAAATATGACCCATCAAGATTAAATGATACTGCATTTGCTTGATTTTCTTTAATTCCTATGCAAATACTTTTGCCTATTTCTAAATCTGTTGTGTAAGATAAATCATTTTTAAAATACCAACCAGATACTCCTAAATAAATAGAAATAATAAGCAGTATGCAAAGACCAAAAGTTGCAAAAATCCAACCAAAATTTGATTTCGTCAATTTCATAATAATATTTTGTTTGAAAATATTATAAATATTCTTTTATGCTGTTATTTTTTTGCTTGCCAGCTCTTCGGCGAGCTCTCTCTGCGCGAAATCTATTTATTTGATTTTGTTTAAAAACTTTGCTCTCTTGAGCTAAATTATTTCGCACAACCTCCCATTTGTATTTCTTGTTGCCATAAGCAACATCATATGACAAAATACAAATACCTTGCAACAAGTATATATAATAAGAGAAAAATCTCCATACAAGAAGTACATACACTAGATATTGTGTAGGACCCATGACCGCTATAAATGCTGCCGAGAAAGATATTTCATTAAGTCCTGTACCTCCTGGCAATGGGAAGAATGAGGAAGATAAGTCTACAAGTGTTGTCATTACAAAAAGATTGAAAAACATATCTCCTGCTACATTCGGCATAAATAATCTTGCTACAAAGAAAGGAATTGAATAATTAAAGAATAATTTTAGTAGGCTAAAAAAAAGCATGGCAATGAAGTCTTTTGGCGATTTGGCATACTGTTTCATAACATCTTGAAAGTCGCCAATATATTTTGTTATTTTTTCATACTGTTTATCATAGTTTTTAACTATCTTCATCGTTTGTAACAATTTTAAAACTTTTACAACAATTTTTCGTCCCAAACTCTTGCAAACAGAAAGAAAGATTGTAATAAAAAGCATAATAGAAGATAAAACAAAACCAAGAATACTGGTAATCGATACAAATGTACCAAAATTTTTATTGGTAAAAGAGACTATTAAACATACCAAACTTAAAATTACCCAAGCTATTTGATTGAATACATATTTAGCAAGTGGAATTGATAAAGAAGTATGCAGCGGCATTCCTCTCTTTTTTAAATAGGTAATTTGAAAAGGCTGCCCTCCTGTCGCCATAGGTGTTACCGAATCATAATATCTTCCAATTTGTGCCGTTTTATATGATAAGCCTAGTCGCCATTTGCCTGTGCTCTGTCTAATTAAATAACCAATACAAAGTGTTTCTGCACTTACAGTAAGTGCAAAGAAAAGCAGCGCTAACATCAGCGAGCCTACATCAATTCTAAAATTTTCTATTGGTGTAAAATCTTCTTGCAATAGCTGATAAGTTAAGATACCAGCAACAACACAAATATTAACAAGGAAAAAAACTAAATTTAAAATTTTGCTCTTTTTACTATTTTGTTTTGATACAGATTGTTCTATTTGGTCGAGTTTTTTTCTTTGATTTTCTATAGAATCAAAATCATCAACGGCAAAATTTTCTTTCTTTTTAGTTGTCAAATCTGATATATATGACTTATTTCTTGATAATTTTTCTTGTTTTTTTAAAATTTGACTTTGACTATCTTCCACTTGATTAGTTTGTGAAAATTTATCTTTATTATTAGCAAAATCTTTTTGGTCAGTTTCTAATTTTTCATTTGATAAAACTATGTCATTATTTAAAAGATTATTTTTAGGATGCTCATTTTGCAACAAAAAATCATCAATGCTTGTCTGCATTAATAACTCATTTGGATTGGTACTTTGATTTTTGTTGCCATTCTTTGCCATGATATCATTTTAACAAAAACAAGCACCACTGTCAAGGCAACGGTGCTTGTTTTGAAAATTACTTAATTAAATTTATTTTTTAAATTAAATTAACCTAATAAATCGTCATATCTTCCTTGATATTCGCTGATTGTATATTCTTGACGAAGATATCTCATATGATTGTTTTCAAAATATGTGTAATTATCTACATAAATTTCATCATAAATAACATCAAAATATGTTTTATCAACCAAGATATTTACTCTTGTATCATACAGCTTTTCAAGTGCCTCTTGATCTGACACATTAATAGTATCAAATAGATTTTTACATTCTCCAGTATAGATCAATACATGTATACCATATTCCGATCGTACAAGACCAGAGATATCACCGACCTGACCTTTGCCGCCATTATATAACTCTATTGCAGCTTCATTAAATGAGTCTACAAAACTTGAAACAACCTCACCTTCACTATCAATGCCAATCACATAGTTGTTTGCTGCGTTAAACATGCCAGTATCCTCATTATACTGATAGATAAAGTCGTTAATGGTATCTCCAATATAATTTACATTTCCAGTCGCCTTAGCTGAAGATAGAAGACTAGACATTTTATTATAAATATCTGAAACAGTATAACTATGCTCTTCAACCTCTTCATATATATCGTCATTTTCATTGTACGATCTAACAACTGGAGTAATCTTTGCATAAAGGCTGTCTAACTTTTGATTTATTTGGTCGCTAGTCAATCCACCTTCATCGGTACTAAGAGCGGTTATTGCATCATATTCTGCTTGTTGCTCATCGGTAAATTTGAAAAGTACATTGACAACTGTAAAGAATTTTGTAGCTTCGCTATCTTGTTTAATATAATACATTTCATTCAAGTTGTTTTGCATATCTTCATCATAACCACTATCGCCTTCAAGGACATATTCTGTATAATCAGCTCTCACTTTGCTTGAATACATATTCAAAATATCGCTAGTAGTAACAGAAGAAACATTAGAAGAATTTCTATTGGAATAAGAATATTTGGTAATCATATAATTTTCATATGCAAGGCTATATAATCTTTGAATTTCTCTGTCAAATATTGATGGAGTATCTGTTGAAAGATTTTGCCCATATTCACTCAAACGCAGTACTCTAGCATATTCTAAAAATGCCTTTTGATAATCTTCATCAGCTCCAAGAATGTTCTCTCTGAAATTCTCATATATCGCTTTGTAATCTTCATTATTAAAGAAATTTTTTGGATTAGAAGAGTCAAATTTGTAATCTGCTAAAGGGTCTTCAGTTGTCTGTGTCTTTATAATTGCATATTGTCCGTTTTTGTACTCAAGCATAGCTGTCTTATCATATCCTTCAAAAGTGATATCTTCACTCTCTTCTTCTGAAGTTGACTGACCGGTCACTTGATTATAGTAAACTTCAAGATTTGCTTTGAGCGAGCTGACAACTTGGTCGTAAAGATAAGTTTGCTCTTTCGTTGATAAACCTTCCTTGCCATTTCCAGAAACACCAAACTTCTCTTCAGCCTCAAGGAGTGTGATTTTTCTATTTTCAAGCATACTCAAAGTTAAGCTAAGCGCCTCTTTTCTTGTATAACCATATGATTGTTCATACATATAACCATAGCTTTGATAGCCCTCTACAAGCTCGCGTTTTGTCACCTGTGCACTTTTGCCATTTTCTTTATGCTTAACAACGGCAACGGCTTGAGAATAATATCTATTATAATCACGCTCAACCAAAGAACAGCCTGCAAGTAAACTCATGCAAAGCATCATCATACACATTAAAATTCCAGCAAATCGTTTTTTCATTGTAACTTTTATCTCCGCTTAATTATTGACATATATTTAAAAATTCAAAAGTAATATTTTAAAAAATATATTAAAATAACTACTTATATATCTTAGCACATAATGCTTTTTGTTTGCAACTAATTTAATAAAATTAAATTTTAAAAATTTGCAGTTAAAAAAATTGTAAAGTTGCTCAATATCTTTCATTCAATCTTTTCTTTCATTAGCCTTAGTAAAAAAAGATATCAATTTGTCCAATTTGCCTTCAACTGAGGTATTCAAATTAAATTTGATGCTTATATCATGGTCATAACTTAATCTTGCTCCAAATTCATCTAAAATGGCAGCCAATCTTTCATCGATAATCTCATCCTGTTTTTGAAGAATAACCTTACATTCATTTTTGTTGATTTTAATGGCTAAAATAGCAAAATTTGATGCCAAATTCCTTAAATATGCAATCTTGCAAAGATTTAAAACCTCTTTTGGCACAGCTCCAAAAGCATCTTCTAAACTTTGACATATGCTAACAAGTTGATTTTGAGAGGCAATTTGACTAATTTTAGTATAAAAATTAATTCGCTCTTCCACATCTTCAATATATTTTTCACTTATAAATGCACTTAAAGCAATTTCCATTTTTACATCGCTCTTCTTGTCAATCTCTTCACCTTTAATCTTATTTGTCTCCTCTTCAAGCAATTTAACATACATATCATATCCGACTTTAGCAATATGTCCATGCTGTTCTTTGCCAAAGATATTGCCAGCTCCTCTTATCTCAAGGTCACGGATAGCTATTTTAAATCCACTACCAAGCTGACTAAATTCTTTGATTGCCTCCAACCTTTTGTATGCTTCATCTGTCAATTTTTTATCTTTTTTATAGGTCAAATAGGCATAGCCAAGTTTGTCACTTCTACCTATTCTTCCTCTAAGTTGATAAAGTTGACTTAATCCTAATTTGTCCGCTTCAATAATAATCATTGTGTTGGCTGAAGGCAAATCTATTCCGTTCTCAATTAAAGTAGTGGAAATAAAGATATTATATTTGCCATCATACAAGCTTTCTATGATACTCTCAAGTGCTCGCTCCTGCATTTGACCATGTGCAACAGCTATCTTGGCATTTGGAATAATATTTCTGACATGAGAGGCAAACTCATCTATAAATTCAACACGATTGAAAATTATAAATACTTGACCACCACGATTTATCTCTCGTAAAGAGATGTCTTTTATAAGTTCATCGCTCTCGGCAGCCACATAAGTTTGGATAGGAAGCCTATCTTTTGGCGGCGTTTCAATTATAGAAATATCTCGTATTCCAGATAGTGACATATTGAGCGTTCTAGGAATAGGTGTGGCTGAAAGTGTTAAAACATCAATATTTCTTTTCTTGTCTTTAATTTTCTCTTTATGTTCAACGCCAAAACGCTGCTCTTCATCAAGCACTAGAAGTCCTAAATCTTTAAATTCAACATCTTTGCCAAGTACTTTATGTGTGCCAATAATCATATCTATTTCGCCATTTTTTAATCTATACAAGATATCTTTAACTTGCTGCGATGTTTTAAATCTATTTAATAGTTCAACCTTTACCCCAAACGGTTCTAGCCTTGATTTAGCTGTTCTATAATGCTGCAAAGATAAGATAGTAGTCGGACAAAGCAGGCAAACTTGTTTGCCGTTATAAATACATTTAAAAGAAGCACGCAAGGCAACCTCTGTTTTACCATAACCAACATCACCACAAATGAGCCTGTCCATTACCTTGCCAGACTCCATATCTTCATCAATATCTTTTATTGCTTTAAGCTGGTCTTCTGTCTCTTGAAAGCCAAAAGCCTCTGCAAATTGTTGCTCTAAAAAATCATCTCTATGGTATTTATAACCTTTAAGACTTTGTCTTTCATTGTATATTTCAACAAGGCTTATTGCCATCTCTTTAATTGAAGCACGCGCTCTAGATTTTAGTCTTGAAAACTCAGCTCCGCCAAGGGCTGAAAGTTTAGGTTCGCTTTCGCTGCCTACATAAGCAGAAAGAGTGTTTGCCTCTTCACTTGGCAAAAAAAGTATGTCTCCATTTTTATATTCAATTACAAAATAGTCTTTTTCAACATCGCTTATTCTCATTCTTTCAATCTTGATACATTTTCCTATACCATGAAAAGAATGAACAACATACTCACCAAGCTTTGGCAAATAGAATACGCTATGTTTCCCTTGCGAAAAACTTTCTCTATGTCTAAATAGACTATCACAGCCAATACCAATTATACCCTCTTTCAAAAATGAAAAAGAGTAAAACATTGCCTCGCTTGTCAAATAGATATTTCTTTTTACAAGATTATCAGTATCATTATCGTGATAACTAATATTATTTTCGCTTAAAAATTGCTTTAAATTTTCTTTATGCTTTTCATTGCCTGCATAAAGTATAATTGCCTGATTTAAATTTTTAAAATCCTCTAAATCGGTTTTTAATGCCATAAAATCAGTTAGATATGATCTATGGCTTATCATTTCATTATAATAATCAGGTCTTGTAAGCTGAAAATTGTCAAAGATATTTGTGGCATTTTCTATTAAATTTTCAAAGTTCTCATAAAAATTTGGATTATAAAAAGAGGTAGTCAAATAACTTTGTTTTAAAAGTTCTATTTCGTCCTCAATTTTTTTGGGCTCATCAACTATCTTTGTGCCTTCAAGATGAGTGATGTTATTATCTCCTATTGGCAAACAGGCTAAATAAATATCAACAAAATCTAACTTTTTAATATTTTTCATAGATGAAATGTCAAAAATAGATATTTCTTCAATCAAATCATCAAAAAGTTCAATTCTAATAGGCATATCATAAGAGGTGGTAAAAATATCAATTATATCTCCTCTAATAGCAAATTGACCTGCACCTGTTACAAAAGATGTCCTTTCATAACCCTGCGAAATTAATCTGTCTATAAATTGTTTAAAATTGATACAGTCGCCCTTTTTCAGCTGGCAAGGCTTAAAACTTTCCAAATCAAATTTGACAATCATAGAACATGGCAAAAATATTAGTCCGTCTAATTGTCCACTTAAATATTTCATTATGCTACATGCAAAAGGCAATAAATTTTTATCATTTTGGTCATCATTTTCACGCGAATTAGAGACAATCTCAATTCTCTTGCCAAGCCCCTCAAGTCCTCGCTTAATCTTACCAGCACTTACAAAATCGCTTGACAAAAAAATCAGGCGATTATATTGCGCGCTTAGCATAATCTTTTCGCCCTCTCCTAGTCCAGATATTGTCTTATTAGACAAAATTTTTTTAAATTTATCTGCCCCTATCAAACAATTTTCTCCTCTATTATCTTGCATGCCTTATCTATCGCTTCAATAAATAATTGCCCCTCTTCTTGCTTTATATTTGAAAGCACATAATCTGCAAGGTCTTTTGTGGTATCTCGTCCAATTCCTATTCTCACTCGTTCAAACTCTTCTCCAATGTATGAAACAACTGAGCGAAGCCCATTGTGAGTGCCACTCTTTCCCCTTTCTCTATATCTAACTTCACCCTTTTTCAAATCTATATCATCTACTATAACAATAATTCTACTATCTCTATATTTTTTCTTCAAGGCATAGACCGCCATGCCGCTATTATTCATATAAGTGATAGGTTTTGCAAGTATTATCTCTTGTCCTTTAACAGTTCCTTTGCCAATTAGCGATTTATATTTTTTCTTTTCAACTGATATGTTAAATATTGCACTTAACTTGTCGATGGCTTTAAATCCAAGGTTATGATAAGTATTTGCATATTGAACACCGATATTCCCAAGCCCTATGATAATAATCATTATATCTCCTCGTTAATAATTTTGCTAAAAGGCTCAATGGCAGAAGTGCTAGTAATCTTGCTATTTTCTACAAAACAAGCATTAAGAGTGCAGCCACTTGTAATAATGCTATCTTTTATAATATTTCCGCTTTGCAATATTACACCTTGACCAATAATTGACTGACCTTGTATGACATTGTTAGGATAGATAATCACGCCGCCTTCTATTTCCACATCGGCATCAATAAAAACTGTGTTTTGTCCATAGATTATAACGCCATTTTTTTGATGAAATGCGGTGATTTTGTTGTATAACAAATTGCTTATTTGACTTATCATTTTAGCGCTGTCTGCAACTAACAGGTTTTTGTCTTCATATAAATTTACACCTTGAGCAAAATATCTATTATTTTTGATATATTCAGTTTTTACCACAAAACCTCTGCTAAGTTGCAAAAAATTCATATTTCTAGATGAGAAATAATCACAAATTTTATTGAAAGTAATTTTGTCAAGTAAAGGAGTATCGCTATAAAAAACAGCTATTATCGGTTTTGAAGTAGCTAACGACCTTATAGATGCAAAGATATCGTCACTATCATTAATAATCTTACTTTCGCAGTCACTACCCGCCATCAAAACCCAGTCAAGCATCTTTTTACCGCATAGATTGAGATTTGAAAAATCTTTGGCAATATCATAGTGATTTGCTTTAACTGCTACAAACAACACCTCATCTTTAATCCAATCATAATTTTTTGCCTTAATAAAAGTTTGAGTAAAAATTGCGCTCTCTTCTTTTTCTTCATTTTCAATCTGTGAAAAATCAAACGACATTTGATTTTCTGCTACCATTATTTCAATATCTTCTTTTTCCATATTCAAATTATATCTTTTCAAAAAAAAATTGTCAACAACTTGCGCTAATAAAATGTTTTTATCTTATTTTATAAGTGGAAAAATAAAAATCAATTTTATAATAATTAAAAATTGAAAGATAATAAATTAAAATGATTAAAATCATTTTTTAAAATTTTAAATTTATGCTATTATATCAATATAGCAGCCAAATATAGTTTTCTTGAGATATCTTAATTTAAGGAGATTTATTAATGCAAAAGGTTTTTAGTGTAAAAAATTTGTTTATTTTGTTGGCAATCTTTGTATTGGCAATTCTATTAGTTTTACCAAATAATATAATAAATTCTTCATCAAATGCTCAAGAAAAAGCTTCTAGCGGCGCATTAGGAAATAGCGTAAAAGTTGAGCTTGTAAATCGCGAAGATGAAGTAACTCCATTTCCTTCACAAATTGAATATTCTGGTGGTACAGCATTTGTCTCTCAATGGTCACAAAGTAAAGAATTTAGAATAAAATATGTTGTTGATGAAGATAACATACCTACAGGCATTCCTGACACTTCTGACCCAGAAATATTAAACTATACAATGACAATTAATGTAGAATATTTGCAAGGCTATAGTGACAGCGAAGGCGGATTTAATATTGACGCTAAAGTCCTATTTGAAGATGTTGTAATTGATGGCGAAAATCGCTCAATAACCAAAAATGACTATAACGAGCTGCAAGAGGTCACATATGTTTTTAATATTGATGAAGGAATAACAGAAAAGATAGGCGATGTCACAAAAATTGCTCAAGGTTGGGGAATTTATAGATTTACTATTGATATAAATGGTTTTAATTCTACCTCTGATTTCTTTGTTGTAGAACCAAGTGGAGAGCTTAGTCAGCCACAAATTCAAGCAACTGCTATTCCAAGCGATAACTCAATGCACAATTCCTATCTTTTTACACTCAAAAATGCAGATGAATATAAATATATCGACCAGTCATGTCTTGTTTGGTATATCGATGGCGTTGGACTTGACGGCACAAAATATTGTCTATTAAATGACGATTATGATATTGCCTTAGGAATTTACACTGATGGTTATACTCCGCTTTGGCCTGAAAGATATAATAGGACTGGCACTGAGTTCACCTTTAATGACAATGAAATTTCTGGCACTTATGAGGTTTGGTGCAGATATCAATCTCATTACTCCACCACTGCTATATCAAGTGATAGAAGAATAACTGTGACAACTGGAAATCCAACTGACTACACTTTTGTAATCTACATCATAGTTGCCGTTGCAATACTTTCAATTATTATTACTATTATAATTGCAGTCATGAAAAAAAGGCGAGAAAAAGTTTGGTAAAAATCAAAAAATCAGAGTTTGTCTCTGATTTTTTAAAGCACATTATGAATATTTGCACCCATAAAATGAAGATAACTATGACAATAATATTTTATAAGCTCTATTGATACTTTACTTGCAGCTATATCGTTATCTGCTATATACAACTTAAGTTTTGCAATCTCCTGTCCTATCTCTTGAATACTTTTATGATTGACAAGATAGCAAAGTTTTTCTTCATCTTTAATCCATCTATATTCTAGATTGTCTATAGATAAAACAATTTCCATATTTTTTAAATCATCATGCTCATCAATTAAATCCTCAAGTTCAAAACAGCGTTGCTGAACTTCATAGAGCGACTTTGAAACTATAATATCTTCAGTAATACAAACCCCTACTATTATTAAAAAAATCACAATAAAATTAATATAATGAAAGACTTTCATGCCACCACCAACCTTTTAGTCTGGAAGCTTTTCCCCTCTCCTTTCTTGAGTTGCAAGTAGCACTCTCCATTTTGATTAATTGTTAAAAGCAGAGTGTCTTTAATTTTAACATTTTTTTGTTCGGCATGCTCTTGTAAAAATGATTGCACTCTTTCTTTGCTTAAACCCGCAAGAGCAACATTTTCTTCTATAATCTTCCCCTCACTAATAAGCACAATAGGTATAAAGGACTGCTCTACTTCTATATCCATATCGCTATTTGTAACTGGCGAATATTCAGTCTTTGGCATAACACTGACCTTGCCATTTGTTTCCATAATTGCATATTGTACCTGAGAGATATTGAAATAGCCACATTCACGAAGGGCTGCAAATAAGTCATCGGTGGAAAGGTTGAGCTTTTTTAACGCACTATAATCTATTCCTTTAGGATTAATTATTATTACCGGCTTTCCGCTTATGAGTTTGCTAAACTTTAGACTGTTTCTGCTTATTAGAGTTAAGATAAAATGTAATACTACAAGTGTCAATAACGGCAAAATACCATGTAGTACAGGCACTGAGACCTCTGCCATAGGTATAGTTGCAAGGTCTGCTATTATCAAAGTTAATACCAGCTCAAAAGGTTGCATTTGCCCAAGTTGACGCTTGCCCATCAGTCTAAATATTATGAGTACTATCAAATAAATAAGAATTGACCTAATTACTATTGTTAACATATCCCTATTTTGTGCAATTTTATATCTTTATACTATGTTTTTGCTTTAATTTTTGCTTTTGGCTTAAATTTATTTTTTGCATACATAACAATGGTCTTAAAATCAAATATATTAAAAATATTTGCAAGAAGTAAACTTGAGCCAAGACTTACCACTCCTCCTATCAATATAGTAATAAAGGCTGGGAAAAGATAGCTAGTTAGACTGGTAACAAAAGCGGTTAAAGCTGAAATTGGTATAAGCAGCAAGGTTATCTTGATTAAAAGAGGAGCAAGTTTTAAATCTATTGATGTCTTTCTTTTTAATAAAAGAATATTTAAAATAGCTGTTATTGTATAATCGATGCCCATTGCCCATATAACTGCATTTATACCAAAAATAGTTGGCAAAATCCAAAGGGCTGCAAACATAAATATTGCACCAATTATAAAATTTATAAACGATTTAATCTCATAACCTAAAGAATTTAAAAGAGCAGAAGATATGTTGGTAAGTCCCAATGGTATAACTATCCAAGAGGCAGACTGTAAAAGCGTTCCGCTTAATATATCATCATATAAAAACACTCCTATCATCTCACCCATACCTAAAAAAAGCGGAACAAATAGAGCTGAAATCATCAAAGCAAAAACTATCGATTTTTTCATTCTCTCGTTGATATGATTATTATCGTTTTGCGCTTTGGCTCTTGAAATATCTGGAATTAGCGCAGTTGAAAGAGAGCCAATTATTGAAGTTGAGATAAATAGTAGGGGCAAAGTCATACCTACAGCCACTCCATACATGCTAAGTGCCTGAGAACTTGTATAGCCGATAGTCATCAGTCTTGCTGGAACAATAAGAGCAATCAAAGGTTGTATAAATGAGCCGGCAACTCGCATGAGCGTGATGGGCGTGCTTTGTTTTACCAAAGGTTTAAAGTAGCCCTTTTTTAATTTGCCAAGCTTGCCATCATTATAAAAAAATAAAATGATGACAAATATCATTGAAAAAAGACAGGCTATTGACATCGACCAACCTAAATTTAGCGCATTCTCTATGGCAGATAAACTTGAACTAATCAAAAGTAGTGCCACAACAATTCTTACTATTTGCTCATAAAACTCTGTAATACATAAAGCAAAATAATTTCCTCTTCCCCACATTGCGCCACGAAGCACACAATAAACTGAAGAGAATACTAAGGCTGGCAAAAGCGATATCAAAATTTGAAAACATCTTGCATCGGTAAAAATATTGGTGAAGACATTTCTAAATAACAAAACAATTAAACATAAAAACAATGAAAGCAAAAGAGTGTGCACCAAAGCGACCGCTACCAAGGAGCTTTCCTTTTTGCTGTCTTTACTAGCGGTATATGCTGAAGTCATTCTTGATATAATAAGTGGTATACCGCTTGACAAAACTGTTAGCAAAACCATGAAAACTGAAAAAGCCACCTGATAAAGTCCTAGACCTTCTGCTCCCACTTCTCTTGATAAAACAATTCTAAATATAAATCCAATCAATCTAGTAAGAAAAGAAAATATTGTTATTAAAGCAACTGTTTTAAATAATGATTTCATCTTAACCTCTCATATATTTTATTAGACAAGCATAAAATTTAATACAAACTAGAGGTAATTATGAAAAAAGTATTGAATGAACTTTATATTGTCGAGGAAAATGACACCCTAGATGGGATTGCAGCAAAATACAACACCTCTTTTTTATCAATTCTACTTCAAAACAATATACTACCTAAAATGATAAAAAAGGGCAAAGTGCTATTTATCAAAAGAAAAATTAATTAAATTAAATATATTATTAAAAAAATTGTCGAAAATTATATAAAATCCTAAAAAATCAAAAAAATATAAAAAATAGACTAATAATATTTTAATAATATTAAAATATCAATTTTAAATATAAAAAAATAATTTTATCAAATAATATTTTATTTTTTATTATTTTTTTTAGTTATTTTATTTATTGATTTTTGCATGAAATTTTCTATATTTTGACTATATTTACTTGAAAGGTAAATTAAAACTAATGACGATATTATAATCACTCCCCAAACTATAAGCCCCCAACCATGATAAGGTATAATCTGTCCACTCGAAAAATAACTGACAAGGAAAATAGCTATTGGTCTTGTGACAAATTGTGTTGTCATAAAAAATCCCCAACTCATATCGGTCAAACCTGCAACCAAACATAATATATCATCTGGAAAACATGGCAAAAGCATCATCAAAACAAAAGAAAATTTACAGTTGTTTAAAAATGATCGCCATTTTTTTGCACTCTCTTGACCCACCATAAATTTAACAAGTCTATATCCAAAAACCTTTCCTAAAAAAAATGCAAATGCGCTGCCAAGCAGTATGCCCGCAAGCGACAGAATAGTTGCTTGAAAAGGACGATATATTATTGAACCTGCAATTATTAAAATTGGTGAAGGAATTGGCAGATAAGTCACCTGTAAAAACTGAAAGAAGACAAAGGCAAATCTGCCCCAAAAGCCTAAACTTAATATTAGTTTGCGAAACTTATCTACCGAATTTAATTTTTCCCATAGCCCTGTCCATACCAAAATAAAGTAAGCAAGCGTTATAATTGCTGCAACGATTAAAACTACCAAACTTATCCTTAAAATCTTCTTTGTATTTGAAAGCTGCATAGTAATAGTATAGTTAATTTCCTCTTTTCAATTCTTGTAAGTATATTTTTTCTCTTTAAATCTATACTAACAAATGAGGAAGATAACTTTGAAAGAACAAAACAAAAAGAAAACTAAAAAAACATCGTTATTGTGGCTTATGTCTATGTCATTTCTTGCAGTAGGCTTATTGCTATTTTGTCAATTTTATTTTGGTGACACTATAACTGATAAGACTACTTTTTATCAAAATACATATGTAAATGGAGTAGATATATCAGGACTTACCAAAGAAGATGCCAATAATCTTTTAACTACTAAATTTCTAGAAAGCAAAAATAAAATTAATATAACACTTAGCGATGGGCAAAAAAATTGGCAAATTAGTGGTAAAGATTTTGAAATGGTTGGAAATTTTGAAAATTCTCTAAATAAGATTATTGAATATGGCAAAGATGGCAATATCTTTCAAAAGAAAAAAATTGAAAAACAAATAAAAAAAGATGGCTTAATGCTGACCGTCTCGTACAAAAGTCTAATAGGCGGATTGGACCAAAAAATTGAAGAGATTGCAAAGGAAATTGAAGGACAAAAAAAGGCAAGCCAAATTAAATTTGACCCTTCTTCTAAAGAGATGTTCACTTTGATAGATGAAGGAAAATCGGTAAAAGTTAATCGAAGCAAACTTGAAGAAGAAATTAATAAAGCCATTGAAAACAACGATTATTCTGTTATTCAAATACCTTTTGAAGAGGTATTACCAGACAGCTCACTTGAGCAAATGCTTGAAAATATTACTTTGGTAAGTAGTTACACAACAAATTATTCAAAATCAACTCAAAATCGCAAGGATAATATAAAACTTGCTCTTTCTAAATTCAATGGTATGATTGTTGAGCCAATGCAAGAGGTCTCTTTTAATTCAACTACAGGTTCTCGCACAACTTCAAATGGTTACAAAAATGCCTATATTATTTTCAATGGAAGTTATACTTCTGGCGTTGGCGGCGGCGTTTGTCAAGCCTCTAGCACACTATATAATGCTTTACTTAGAGCAGATGTGAAAATTCTTCAAGTCAATCATCATTCATTGCCTGCTTCCTATGTGCCTCTATCTTTTGATGCAATGGTAAGTGAAGGCTATGCCGACCTTGTCTTTCAAAATTCAAGAGATTGTCCAATATATATAAAATGCATTTGTACTAACGAAGAGGCAACGGTGGAAATTTATGGGCAACCTTTAGAAGACGGCAAAACAATAGAAACTCGCACCGAACTTATAAAAGTGCTTCCTCATAATGGCGATACTATAATAGAAGATAGCAAAGGAGAATACTATGATAAAGTTTTATATAAAGGCGAATATTATCGGCTGAAATTCCCTCAAGAAGGATATGAAACTAAAGGCTATATTCAATATATCAAAGATGGCAAAGTTATTGAAGAAAAACTTGTTCGCCACGACCATTATCAACCTCAAAATGGTATAATTGTGGAAGGAACAAGTGAACTTGGCGAAGGTATGACCTTGCCCGCCTCTAATGTTAAATATATTTCACCTCAAAAAGTTAACAAAACTACTTTAGAAAATGCAAAAAAGAAATTCGGTATAGATTAAAGAGATTTAAAAAAAGGAGTGCTACTTTTAAAGAGTACTCCTTTTTTATTATGCAAATTTTTAATTGTTTGGTAATGCAAGCACATAAATTGCAATAGCCAAAAATGCAAGAACTAAAAGAATAGACAAAATAGTAAATATGATGCCTACCGCCTTTTGTCCTTTGCTTGTTGATTTAATAACAAAGGGATTTAAACATAAAGAAATAATAGAGCAAATCGCACCTGGAATATAACTAATCCAACCAATTGACAAGATGAAGACAACAAATGTAAGCGCTTTTTGTGCATCGGTATCTGAACTATATGTTTGAAATAAATAATATAATGTAAAAGCCATAAAACATATCGCAAGGAAAAATGTTATAAGCCCCCCAATCATAAATCCCGTTTTCAACTCTTTAGGCTTGTCTTGCGGCTGATTTTCAATCGTGCCATTTTCTAAATTATTTTGATTTTTAACACCTTCTGCTTCTACAACATTGATTTGATAATTCTTTTTGCTCATTTACGCTCCACCAATATTAATAATTAACTTCATTATAAATAATATAATAACAAAAAGTCAAATATTTTATCAATAAGATTTGACTTATGATGAATAATCTTGTAGAATTATTAAAAAGGGAGTAGTTTATGGGAAATTTAAGCGGAATTGAACTTGCTATAATGATTGTATCAGGACTTATTGCCGTTGCTTTAGTTGTGGCACTTATTGTGCAAATTGTATTAATAATTAAATATAAAAAATTCAATAAAACACCTTTAGCTAATGGATTAACTTCACAGCAAACAGCCAGGTCGCTACTTGACGCTAATGGTCTTCAAAATATACAAATCAAAAAACTAGGTTTTTTTAGAAGAATACTTCTATTTGGAAATCATTATAGTGTAATGATGAAGACAATATATTTAAGAAAAAATATCTTAAATTCATCCTCGGTAACTGCCGTTGGTATTGCTGTGCAAAAAGCTTGCCTTGCTATTCAACACAAAAATAAAGATAAGAGTTTTATATTTAGATATGTATTACAAATTTTAACATTATTCACCCCTCTTCTTTTTTATGGCTCAGTCGTTATTGGGCTTATAATAGATTTTATTACCAATTTTACCGGCATTCCTACCATTATAGGTCTATTTGTTGGAATAGGATTTTATCTTCTAGTATTTATTTTACAAATCATAAACATTAAAGTAGAGAAAAAAGCAAATGAGCAAGCTATTGCAGTTTTGCAAACCTCTAATATTTTCAATGAGCAAGAGATATCAACTTTAAAAGAATTGTTTAAACTTTACATCGTGGCTGATGTTATAATATTGGTTTTAAGCATATTAAAAATAATTTTGCAAATCTTAAAAATATTTGCAAAATCCAAAAAGAAATAATTACATTTTAAACTAAAAAATTTTATAAATATTTCAACTTTTTCTCAACCGCTTCTATGAGTTCTTCTTTGTTATTCTCAATAAGCCCATCAAAGATATCACTAAGTAAACTCTCTAAAATAGGATTATATCTATTTGATTTTACAGTAGGATAGTGTTTTTTAATATCTTCACCTGTGATTTTTAAGTCTTTAACTGATACAATAAGCTTGTGAGAAATAATATATTTATAGAAGAATTGATATTTATTAGCCAAATATTTTGATTTGTGTATAAGAAGAGCATATATCTCTGGAAAATTATCAAAGTATTTAAAGAAATATGGTTTGTTTTGTTGCCTATTTAATGCTTCATAATATCCTGAAAGTATATTTATATATTGCTCTACCATTTTTTTAGGCATTTTAAAAGAGTCGGATAGAATTAAATTTAGATAGTATGAAATAGAAATTGGATTAACAGTGTCAATGACATCTATTAAAAATCCTTTTGATTTTCTATCAACTTTTTTAACCATTTTAAATTTAATTTTAGGACTATCAATTCCAAAAATTGGCCAAAGCTTGGCATTATTGAATTGTTTTAAGGCTGTCATATAAGCATTTTTCTTTGCAATTTTAGGATATTTGAGAGGGCTATGAAGTATTCTTGTTATTTCATATATAAAGCGCTCACCTGACACTGCTGTAAGATTATTCTTATAACTTAAGGCAGATTGCTTGGTCTCTTTGTCAATTTTAAAATTAAGCTCACATTGAAAACGAAATAATCTTAAAATTCGCAGACCATCATGGCAAAAAACTTGGTCTGGAGTTTCTACCGTTTTTATAATTTTTCGATTGATATCGTCTATACCATTATAAAAATCCAATATCTTTTCATTCGTTATGTCATAATAAATTGCATTGCAAGTAAAGTCGCGTCTTTTTGCGTCCTCTTTTATATCTTGAACAAACTCCACTCTCTCTGGTAAATGTTGACCGTTATTTGGATAAAAGTCCTTGCGAAGAGTTGTATATTCTAAAACCTCGCCGCTGTCAAGAGTAATCAAGGCACTACCCAAAGTTTTGCTTTTAATTTTTATTTTATATTTGCTACCATTTAAAATTTTTTCTACCTCTTCCACTTTTAAAGCTGATACAATATCTATATCATCTTTTGGCAAGCCCATTATAGAATTTCTAACAAAACCGCCCACAATATATAATGGACAAGGGAAAAGATTTGATAAATCTATTAAACTTTGTGGAACTTCCATCTGCATATTCTTTCCTCTATTTTAATAAATTATTTTTGTATTAAAAGCTAAACTGAAAACTAGTAATTTGACTTGTAAAAACCAATAAATTTTTAACATTGCTTAGCATATTTATAGAATAGCCCTTTTATTATTTAAAGTCAAATCTATTTAATAATAAAGTTTGACAATTTGTCAATAAATATTTTATAATAAAATAAGATTGTATGAGAAAAAAGAAAACTGAGACAATATATCCTTGTCTACTTAAACATAAAATTAAATATAATAAAAAATTGTCAGAAATAAATTCGCTGTCAATACTTTTTTATACTCTTGAAGGAGTACAAAATAATAGACCTTTCATAGAAAAAGTAATGGACAGCTTTAAGTTTAAACATAAAGAAAAACAAGAATCACCTATTGTTACAGAAAATGTTGAAAGATATAATCCTGACATCCATACTGGACTAAACAAAGAACAAATTGAAAACAGAACGCAAAACAATTTGACTAATAATACTAAAGTTAAATCCACAAAATCATATGCTTCAATTTTTTTCAAAAATATCTTCACCTTTTTCAATATGCTTTGGCTGATAATTGCGGTGGCTTTACTTTTAGTTGGCTCTTATAGTGATTTGATTTTTATTCTTGTTATAGTCGCAAATACTGCAATAGCAATAATACAAGAGATAAGAGCCAAAATTGCAGTCGAAAAGCTTTCTATTGTAACTGCTCCCTTAGTTAAAACGGTAAGAGAGGGAGAAACTCGGGAAATTGCCGCCGATAAACTTTTGCTTGATGATGTAATTATATTAACAAGCGGAAATCAAATCCCTGCCGACTGTATCATACTTGACGGCAAAGTAGATGTAAATGAAAGCTTGCTGACAGGAGAATCTAATGCCATTGAAAAAAATGTCAATGATACCTTACTTAGTGGCAGCTTTATTGTCTCAGGACTATGCTATGCCAAAGTTAATAAAATTGGAAGAGATAATTATATCTACCAAATGGCTAAAAAAGCAAAGGAATTTAAAGCCCCTCAATCCAACCTTTTCAAAGACTTGAATAGACTTATTAAATATATTGGTATTGCACTTGTTCCAATCGGTATTCTCACCTTTTTAAAGGAATATTCAGTGGCTGGCTCAACTATTAAAGACCAAATTACCAATACAAGTGGTGCGCTTACAAGTATGATTCCTGCAGGTATGTTCTTACTTGTTACTATCAGCCTTGCCATAGGCGTTATTAAACTAACAAGAAAGAAAACGCTTGTTAGAGACCTCTATTCCATTGAAATGCTTGCTCGAACAGATGTCCTATGTCTTGATAAAACAGGAACTATCACTGATGGTACTATGAAAGTAGTTGACTTTTTAACTTTTACCAAAAAACGCAAATCAAGCATTACAAAACTCTTGGCAAGTGTGCTTAATGCTCAAAAAACTATGAATGCAACATCTAATGCCATGATTATGGAGTTTGGTAGAAATGAAGATTATAAAGCAATCAATGTGGTTGAATTTTCTTCTGAACGCAAATATTCAATAACCCAGCTGCAAAATAAAAAAATATATTTCTTAGGCGCTGCCACAAGAATAGGTTGTCCTCTAACTATGCAGCAGCAAGAAAGCATCAAACAGATGCAAAGCAAAGGGCTGAGAGTTCTCGCTTTTGCTGAACAAGCAAGTGGCGCTTTTGATAAAAATATGTCTGGGAAAAAATCCACCCTACTTGCACTTGTTATAATAGAGGAAAAAATTAGAGAAGATGCTATCGAAACAATCCAATGGTTTAAAGATAATGGCGTTGAAATCAAAATCATATCTGGTGATGACCCTGCTACAGTATCAAAAATAGCTGGAAGAGTTGGAGTTGACCACAGTGATAAATATGTTTCTCTTGATGGAGTTAGTCTAAAAGATGTAGAAACTATGGCTGACCAGTTTACTGTTTTTGGAAGAGTTACACCTGAGCAAAAATATACTATAATTAAAGCATTAAAAAATAAAGGTAAAGTGGTGGCAATGACGGGAGATGGCGTAAATGATACCCTTGCCCTAAAAGAAGCAGACTGCTCAATAGCTATGGCAGATGGAAGCGAAGTCGCAAGAAGTATATCAAAACTAGTTTTGCTTGAGTCAAATTTCTCATCCCTTCCTGATGTGGTAAAAGAAGGCAGACAAGTTGTAAATAATGTTCAAAATTCCTCCTCTCTCTTCCTAATGAAAACATTTTTTGCAATTATCTTAACAATTATCACACTATTTATTCAATTACCTTATCCTTTTAGACCGAGCATGATGATGCTTCTAGAATTCTTTGTAATTGGCTTGCCTTCATTTATGCTTACTTTTGAACCTAATAGCAAACATATTAAAGGTAATTTTATACCGCAAGTTATGAAAAGAGCATTGCCAAGAGCATTACTTATGCTAATTAATGTATTAATTATAATGTCATTATACTATTCACAAACTATACAAACTTTAACATTTAGCGAATATAGAACGCTTGTAGTACTCATTTTGACATATACAGGATTTTTAAATCTTGCCACCCTATGTTATCCTTTCACTTTGCTAAAAGCGATAACTTTAGGAATATCTTTTGTAGGTATTACTGGCGCAATAATCGCAATTCCAAAACTATTCTCAATATATGACCACTCTGTAACTGTTTTAATCACTTTCTTTGCTATTATATTAGTTTCAATTCTTCTTTTAATTCTCATTAAACTAAACAAAAAACGAATTGATAAACTGAGAGACAAATTAATTAGCCTGCTTCAAAAATAAGCAATAATTATCAATCAAAAAAGGCGCAAGAATTTGCGCCTTAGTTTGTAGACAAATAAATCAGACTGTTCAAAAACAAGCGATGCAAGGCTCGAAAAATGCCTAAAAGCAGGAGTTTAGTCTCCCTAAATGACTGTTTTTAGGTGTTTTATTTGGGGACACCCCGTAAATGCTTTGGCATTTATGGGGAGAGGAAAAGGCGAGCGTTAAAGTCTAAGTTGTTTTTAACAACTTGACATAAGCGTAGCCTTTGACGAAAACGCAGCAAGAAAATTTTTATTAAATTTTCGGTCGCGCC
>CASDQU010000049.1 GCA_949282835.1 uncultured Bacillota bacterium
GCTTGCTCAAGACCCTAATGTTCACGGTATAACCTTTACAGGCTCTACAGCTGTTGGAAAGACAACATATCTTAATGGAGCATCGCACTTTGCTCATGTTGCTCTTGAGCTTGGCGGCAATGATGCCTTTATAGTGCTCAATGATGCCGATATCGACCTTGCTGTAGAAGAGGTTATTTGGGGACGAATGTATAATACTGGACAGGTTTGCTGTGCAAGCAAGCGATTTATTGTACAAAGAGGAGTACTAAAAGAATTTGAAGAAAAAGTTGTTGCAAGGGTGAAAAAACTGGTTGTTGGCAATCCTCTTGACAAAAAGACAGAGATAGGCGCACTTATTACAAAAGCTGCTTGTGAAAAAGCTGTAAGGCAAATAAATCAAATTGTAGAAGAAGGTGGCAAAATTTTATGCGGCGGGCAAAGCAGTGGAGCTGTGCTTATGCCAACTGTTATAACTGATATTCCATCAACGGCGGCAGTAGCGCTTGATGAAGAGGTATTTGCGCCAGTTGTAAGCATTATACCATGTGACACAGAAGAGGAAGCTTTAAAGATTGCAAATGCTTCTAATTATGGACTTTGTGGATGTATATTTACAAAAGACATGAAAAAAGCTTTCAAATTTGCCAATGAGCTTGAATGTGGCGGCGTGGTTATCAATGGTGCAAGTTTCCACCGAAGTTTTGAAATACCTTTTGGCGGATATAAATTCTCAGGCATTGGCACAGAAGGAGTTATGAGCACTTTTGATGAGGTTACCAAGACTAAAACAATCACCTTAAAAAATATTTACAAATAAAAGCATATTTGATAAAAAATATTTAAAAAGCATATCAGATTAGAAAATAACAAAAAACATACAATTTTGCATGTTCAGCTTGTAGACAAATAAATCAGACTGTTCAAAAACAAGCGATGCAAGGGGAGAAAAATGCCTAAAAGCAGGAGTTTAGTTAGCCTAAATGACTGTTTTTAGGCTTTTTATTTGGGGTACTCCGTAAATGCTTTGGCATTTATGGGGAGAGGAAAAGGCGAGCGTTAAAGTCTAAGTTGTTTTTAACAACTTGACATAAGCGTAGCCTTTGACGAAAACACAGCAAGAAAAATTTAAAGAATTTTTCGGTCGCGTCGTTTTTCAACAGTCTGACATGCAAATTTGCATGTTTTTTTGTGTGTTTAATTAAATTTAAGGCTATTTTTCAATTTATCTACTAATTAAGCTTTTAATTTTGAATTATAAGCTATTTTAAACTTTTTACAATTTCATAAATTTGTGGAATGTCTTTTACCTTAGAAGTCCTGCCATAATGACCACAATTATGAGTTTTAATTTCAATGGGACACAAAAATTTATTATAATTTTCAATTTGTTTTTGCGACCAAATTGTATCATCATCGCTATAGATATGATAGCGATTTTTGACGGCTTTTTTTACATATTCAAATTGATAATCTTTGGGTGTAAATGGCGCAAGGTAGCCAAGTTCTCCATATTCTTTATTCTCATATCCTCCGCCTACAGCAATCAACGCTTTGGCTGGCAATTTATATTCATATAAAAAGTGAATAATGAAATTGGTAGAAAGAGAATGCGCGATTATAACTAAATTTTCATCAAAGATATCTTTATATTGCAATAAAACATCCTCCCATCTTTCAAGAGTTATCTCTTTTAGCAGGGGGAAGTGTGGTATTTGAAAATCTGTAATGCCAAGTTTTTTTAAATTTTCTATCACATTATCAAGCCAACATTCTTCAAGATGACATGACATTCCATGGAGCGCGATAACATGTAACATATTTAAAAATTATTCCTTTTCGTCATTATTTTCG
>CASDQU010000050.1 GCA_949282835.1 uncultured Bacillota bacterium
ACAACTTTGATTTGACCTGGATATTGCATTTCATCTTCAATTCGCTTTGTTATATCCTTTGCAAGATACATTGCATCAGTGTCGTTAATCTCTTCAGGTTTTACCATAATTCTCACTTCTCTTCCTGCCTGAATTGCATATGATTTTTCAACACCTTTAAAGTCATTACATATACTTTCAAGTTGTTCAAGTCTTTTGATATAATTTTCAAAACTTTCTCTTCTAGCGCCAGGTCTTGAACTTGAAATTGCATCTGCAACTTGAACAATAACGGCCTCTATACTATGGAAAGGTACATCACCATGGTGCGCTTCAATACAATGAATAACAGCCTCATTTTCTTTATATTTCTTGGTTAGGTCAACACCAATAGATACATGAGTGCCTTCTATTTCATGATCAAGCGCCTTCCCAATATCGTGTAATAACCCTCCCCGTTTAGCTACCTGTACATTTGCATTCAATTCGGTTGCAATAAGCCCTGCGATAATAGAAGTCTCAATACTATGTTTTAAACAATTTTGTCCATAACTGGTTCTAAATTTAAGCCTTCCTAAAACCTTGACAAGTTCAGAATTTAAATTGTAGATACCCACTTCATTGCAAGCATTTTCGCCCGCTTCCTTTATAGTTTTATCAACATCTTTAGTAGCTTTTTCTACAACTTCTTCAATTCTTCCTGGATGGATGCGGCCATCTATAATAAGTTTTTCAAGGCTTAATCTTGCAATTTCTCGTCTTATAGGGTCAAAGCTCGATACTGTAATAGTCTCTGGTGTGTCGTCTACAATAAGTTCTACTCCTGTAGCACTCTCAATCGAACGAATATTTCGGCCTTCTCTTCCAATAATTCGTCCTTTCATCTCATCATTTGGCAGAGCAACAGTTGAAACAGTCATTTCTGAAGAAAGGTCGGTTGCACATCGTTGAATAGCGCCCATTACAATATCTTGAGCGATTTTATCTCCTTTTTCTTTGGCGTCATCTTCAATTTTTTTAACTATTAAACCAGCATCCTTTTTTGCATCTTCAGTGATACTTTCAATTAAGATATCTTTGGCTTCTTTTTTAGTGAGACCAGAAATTTTTTCTAATTTTTCCAGCATTTGTTCTTTAATTTGTTCTTGCTCTGAAATCTTTTCATTAAGCTCTATCTTATTTTTTTCAAGTAAAGCTTTTTCATTTTCTAGTTGCTCTTGTTTGTTGTCAAGAGAAGTTTCTTTTTTGGTAATATATTCTTCTCTTTGATCTAGTCTTTCTTCTTGCTTTTGAATTTCACTTCGTCTTTCTTTTGCTTCTTCATTTGCGTCATCTCTAATTTTTTGAGCCTCTTCTTTGGCTTCTAAAATAGATTCTTTTTTTATGCTCTTTGCTTCTGCGTACGCCTCTTCTATAATTTTTACAGCATTAGTTTTACTTCTGCCTATTTTTTTGCTAGCGACTATTTTATATACTATAGCTCCGAGTAATGCCCCTAAAACTAAGGCAATTACCCCACTTACAACTCCGGCGGTTACAGCAGCATTGCATAACATGCTTAAACTGCTCATAAATATCCCCTTTTTAAGATAGTAAAATCTATCATAGAAATTATATAAGAATATTTCAAATAAGTCAAATAATTTGAGGATATAGAAAAAATAAATCAGAAAACTTCTGATTTACATTTTATTTTGATAGTTGTTAAATTGTTTTATTAAAATCTTGATTTTGATAAATCATAATTTGCCATGTATTCTTCTTTAAAATCTTTAAAATAATCTCCCAATATCGCTTGGCGACAATCGTGAGCAAGTTTGACTAAATTATGTAAATTATGTATTGATAAAAGTTCTGCTCCAAGCATTTCGCCAGCATTAATAAGATGCCTAATATATGCTCTTGTATAATTTTTGCAAGCATAACAATCACAATCCTCTTCAAGTGGAGAAAAATCATTTTTGTATTGTGCATTTTTGACAACCATTTTGCCGCGCTTTGTAAATGCTGTACCATTTCTAGCAATTCTAGTAGGAAGAACACAATCCATCATATCCACACCTCTTGCAAATCCCTCTACAAGACAATCAGGAGAGCCAACTCCCATAAGATATCTAGGTTGATTTTGAGGCAGAAGAGGATGCAAAAAGTCCAAAATATCGTACATAATAGGCTTCTCTTCTCCAACTGACAAACCGCCAATCGCAATACCACATTTAGCATATGGAAGGCAGTCTTCCACAGACTGTTTCCTTAAATCTTTAAAAATATTGCCTTGAACAATGGGGAATAACATTTGATTTTCTGTAGTATGTGCTTTATAACATCTCTCAAGCCAAATTTTTGTAATTCGTCGAGCTTCACAAGCTTTTTGATAATCACAACCAGCCTCAGTGCATTGATCAAATGCCATAATAATATCAGCTCCTAAAGCTTCTTGAATTTCCATGTCTTTCTCAGGTGTTATAAAATGTTTTGAGCCATTTAAATGAGAACGGAATTCAACTCCTTCTTCACTAACCTTACGAAGAGAAGATAAAGAAAAAATTTGGAAACCGCCACTATCTGTAAGTATAGGTCTATCCCAATTCATAAATTTATGAAGACCTCCCGCTTGTTTAACAATTTCATGACCAGGTCTTAAATATAAATGATAGGTATTTGATAAAATAATCTGTGCTCCAAGCTCTTTTAAATCTTCCGGTCTTAAACCTTTTACAGTAGCCTGCGTACCAACAGGCATAAAAATTGGCGTTTCAATATCTCCATGCGGAGTGTGAAATATTCCAGCTCTTGCATGGGTATGAGGACATTCTTTAATTAATTCAAAACTAAATTGAGACATGTTACTCTCCTTTTATACTATATATTGTGACTAGTATACACATTTTAGCGACTATATAATAAACATTGCATCTCCAAAAGAAAAGAATCTATATTTTTCTTTTACTGCAATATCATAAATTTTCATGGTTTGGTCATAACCTGCAAAAGCAGCTACAAGCATGATTAATGTGCTTTCTGGAAGATGGAAATTGGTTATTAAAGCATCTACAAATTTAAATTTATATGAAGGATAAATGAATATATCTGTTTCTTTTTTGCAAGGGAAGATTTCTCCCTTTTCATTTGAACAACTTTCTAGTACTCTGACAGAAGTTGTTCCA
>CASDQU010000051.1 GCA_949282835.1 uncultured Bacillota bacterium
ACAAGATATCTATGCATTTTAAAGTTGTTTTTGTCAAAAGTAACTTTTTGATTAAATTTTGATAAAAATTCTTTGAAATATTTAGTAAAAGTTTGGTCTTTGATTAACTTATCATCGCATAGATATACGAGATCTAAAGGAGAGTAGTCGCCTTGAATTTTGTTAAATTTAATAACCTTGTTTTCGCCGTTTTTAATTAAGTAGATAAACTTATCATCAATTTCCTTGATAATATATATATCTTCAAGCTGAGGTATAAATTCGTTTCCCTCTTCAACCTGCACAAAATGTTTTCCATTAATGCCTGAATAGTTTTTATAGTAGTTTCCAAGTTTAGGAGGATCGTCGAACAGTCTTCTTTCCCAGCCCATTCGGTCACCTTCATAATCTTCTGTTAAAACAACATATTTATTAAAAAATACCACTTTTTTGATAAAGTTTTCCTGCATTTGTTTACTGTCCATAGATACCTCCATATCTATAAAGAAATCTTATATATATAATAACATTAAATATATTTAAAGTCAATTAATTAATTTTTGTATCATTTTTGTCTTTTGCTTGAAAATTATTTTAATTTATGTTAATCTTAAATTTGGAAAGAAAATTATGTATAAACCTATTGTTGCCGTTGTGGGCAGACCAAATGTTGGGAAAAGCACATTCTTTAATAAGATTTGTGGCAAAAGAATTAGTATTGTAGACGACACGCCAGGAGTGACGCGTGATCGAATTTATGCTGACGCAGATTGGAGTGGGCATAATTTTGTATTGATAGATACTGGCGGGATAGATTCGACTAGCGATGATAAATTTCAAAATGATATAAGACGACAGGCAAAGTTTGCTATTGATGAAGCTGATGTGATAGTTTTTATGGTGGATGGCAGGGTAGGCGTGACAGCTAACGATGAAGAGGTGGCGGCTATTTTACACAGGAGCAAAAAGCCGATAGTGCTTGTTGTAAATAAATTAGACAAATTTGAGGTGGAAAACACCTATGACTTTTACAGTTTGGGGCTGGGACAGCCCTATCCGCTTTCTGTTATGCAAAGCAAAGGAATTGGAGACATTCTTGACGCTATTGTCTCTAACTTTAAAGAAGAGATAGACCAAGCAGAAAGTAAGTATTGCAAGGTGGCACTTGTAGGGCGACCAAATGTAGGCAAAAGTTCTCTTGTCAATAAACTGCTTGGCAAGGATAGAGTGGTAGTAAGCGAGATTGAAGGCACTACTAGAGATAGCGTTCTTGTACCTTTTAAGTATAATAAAAAAGATTATGCACTTGTTGACACAGCTGGGCTTAGGAGACAAAGAAGCGTGGAAAAGGTGTCGGTAGAAGGTTACAGTGTGCTGCGTACAATGTCGGCAATAGATGAGGCAGATATTGTGCTTATTGTGGTAGATGGAAGTGAAGACAAACTGTCAGAGCAAGATGTGCGTATTGCAGGTTATGTACATGAGGCTGGCAAACCTTCAGTGATTGTAGTCAATAAATGGGATATCAAATCTAAAGCCAAAGAAAATTTTGAAAGGCAACTTGAGCAAGACCTAAGTTTTATGAGTTATTTCCAAACGATATATGTTTCTGCGCTCACTGGACAAAGCGTTGGACAGATTATGCAGCTTGCAGAAGAAGTTTATCAAAATTCTTCGCGAAGAATAACTACCGGGCTTTTAAATAATATTTTGCATGATGCAATTCTCAATTTTGAGCCGCCATCTAAAGGCACAATTAAAACTAAGATTAAGTATATTACTCAAACTTCAGTTTGTCCTCCAACCTTTGTGCTTTTTGTAAACGATGCTAAATTAATCAATTTTTCCTATAGAAGATACCTTGAAAATCGTTTTAGAGAGAGGCTGGAATTGCGTGGAACTCCAATTAAGTTTATTATTAAAGGTAAAGGAGATGAATAGATGGTCAATGCGCTAATATTTATTCTTGTGGCATTTGTTTCATATTTTATAGGAACTATAAATTTTTCAAAGATAATTGCATGGTATGGCAGACAAAAAGATATCACCAAACTTGGAAGTGGCAATCCTGGCACAATGAATATGCTTAGGAATTTTGGCTTTGGTCTAGCACTTGCCACCTTTATTGCTGAGGTGGTGAAGGCGGGGCTATGCTGTCTTGCTTTCAAACTTATTTATCCTGAGTTTGGG
>CASDQU010000052.1 GCA_949282835.1 uncultured Bacillota bacterium
GGCACTCAAAACAAAAGTGTGCATATCCCTGTGATAATCACAGTCGGCGGACTTAACGACCTTGTCTATAATGATTTCTACATAGGCAAAAATTGTGATGTTGTAATTGTCGCTGGCTGCGGAATTCACAACGCAACTTGCAAAACAAGCATGCATAATGGCATTCATTCTTTCCATATTGACGAAAACAGCAAGGTCAAGTATGTTGAAAAACATGTTGGTGAAGGCGAAGGTAGCGGCGGGAAAATATTAAATCCTATTACAAAAATATATTTGAAAAAAAACAGCCAGATGCAGCTTGAGTCGCTGCAAATAGAAGGTGTTACTTCAACTGTGCGCAAAACAAACGCTATTATTGATGACGGCGCCATCCTTAAAATTCAAGAAAATATTTTGACAACAGATGCTCACACATCTAAGTCAATCTACAATGTAAGGCTTAAAGGCAAAAACAGCAGTGTCGAAGTTGTAAGCCATAGCGTAGCAAAAGACCACTCTTTCCAGGAATTCAAATCAAATCTAATTGGTGAAAATATCTGTTTTGGTCATGTAGAATGTGACGGAATTATGCTTGGAGATGCAAGAATTGTATCGCTGCCTATGATAGACGCACGAAATAGCAATGCCTCTCTTGTTCACGAAGCGGCTATTGGCAAAATTGCAGGAGATGAGCTTGTAAAACTTATGACACTTGGTCTAAACCAAAAAGAGGCAGAAAATATGATTATAAACGGCTTTTTGCTAGGCTAAAAACTCTCAAAGCAGATATCTTATCTGCCCAGCTTGTAGACAGACAAATCAGACTGTTCAAAAACAAGCGATGCAAGGCTCGAAAAATGCCTAAAAGCAGGAGTTTAGTTAGCCTAAATGACTGTTTTTAGGTGTTTTATTTGGGGACACCCCGTAAATGCTTTGCCATTTATGGGGAGAGGAAAAGGCGAGCGTTAAAGTCTAAGTTGTTTTTAATAACTTGACATAAGCGTAGCCTTTGACGAAAACATAGCAAGAAAATTTTTATTAAATTTTCGGTCGCGCCGTTTTTCAACAGTCAAAGCAGATATCTTATCTGCCTTTTTTTATCTATATGATAAACTATTATAGAGACGACTATAACCAAAACCTCTAAAAAATCAAGTAGGGCTGAAGTGTATACCTGATTGATAATAGAATAGATGGTAACTGCAACATTTGGTAAAATCATAAGATATCTTACCATCTGCATATCTTTCATGCACATGGCAATGGTAAAAAGTATTGGAGCGGCAATAGTTATAAGGTCATAATAATCTTTGAAAAATATTCCGCCAACCACTATAAAAGCACAGCAAAAGAAAGCCACTACATATATAGGTACTGCCCGTTCCTTTCTTTCATACAAGAAAAACACTACAATTCTTATCGTGCAAATGAGAAAATTTATGCCACCTACAAGCGCCATATTGAAAATAAAAGAAGCACCATAGAAAATATTGGCTATTATTTGTATTATAAAAAATTTTTTCTTCTCTTTTGTAAAATAAGATAAGGCAACTAGCACTAATGCTATACCGCCCATAACTTGCGCTAAAATAAAATTCATAGCCTCATTATACCTAAAAAATATCTAATCGCCTAATAAATACTATGATATTAAATTTAAGCAAGTTAAATTTTAATTACAAGTGCTATTACACAATAAATTGTCTATAGCATGTATCAACCTACCCTTGCAAGTTCGGCTTCCGATAATTTTATTTATAAAATTTATATTCAACAGAAACTGCTCTATTATATCTTGTTTTAGCCTTTAAAACTGCCGCTGCTTTTTTTAATTTTGCTCGCTTTATCAATATTAAAATGGCACTGATAGATGCCACACCTGTCTCTACAAAGTCGGTAATAGAATTGGTAAAAGCTCCAAGTACAATGTCATAGGCTACAAGTATGGCATTGGGTAAAAGAAGAGCAAGTTTAACATTGTCAACATCTTTTAGCCATACTCCAAAGATATATAAAATAGGCGTGATTATTACAACAATATCAAAATATGTCTTCATAAAAAAGACCCCAACAAGTATACAGGCAATAGAGAATATAACTGGATATAGCCAGTGAATACTTCGATTTTTCATTTCAAAAATATAGAATAATACAATTACAACCGTGACAATTATAGAATTTATTCCTGCGACATATATACCATCTACCAAAAATGCAAGTGCATAAAATATATATGGCACAACTTGAAACAATAAAAATGTTTTTTTGCTGCCCACAAAATATGAAATAATAGTTAATATTGCGCCTACTGCGCCTAATGCCTGTGCAAGCCAAAAATTCATGATATTATTATATACCAAACAGCCGCTTGTGTAAAGCGATATCGCCTCGTGCCATTCGACAAAAATCATTCTTTTAATATTATTTTATTTTGACATAATAAAGGCAGCTGTGATATAATTTAAAATATGATGAATAAATTTTATTTG
>CASDQU010000053.1 GCA_949282835.1 uncultured Bacillota bacterium
TGGCATTTATGGGGAGAGGAAAAGGCGAGCGTTAAAGTCTAAGTTGTTTTTAACAACTTGACATAAGCGTAGCCTTTGACGAAAACACCGCAAGAAAAATTCAAAGAATTTTTCGGTCGCGCCCTTTTTCAACAGTCTGAAAGGACGCAAAATTGCGTCCTTTTTTTGGCGCAGAGGACAGGATTTGAACCTGCGGAGGCTTATCACCTCACACGCTTTCCAAGCGTGCGCCTTAAACCGCTCGACCACCTCTGCATGTTTAAAATTCTAACATGATTGAATGCTTTTGTCAATTATCAAATCAAAATAAATGATTTTATAAAAAAAGTTTCTTTAGAATTATCTAGAGAAACTTTGTAATTTATTAAGCTATAATAGAATAGGCATTTATTGTAAGCGGCGCTACAATGCAGACAATAAAAAGCGAAAACATCACAATCGCAAGTTGTATACTAAAAGTCGACTGGTCGTTTTTTATCAATTTTATCACCTCTATTATTATGCCACTTAACGATAAAATAAAAGCAATAAAAAATAAAGAAATTGCAGCATGATGAACGGCAAGAGTATAACTAGCTAACGGCATAAATACCACAAGCAAACTTAGTAGCAAAGACAAGATAGAAAGAGGCAAAGATATGTACTGCAAACTAAAAGCTTTTTTAAAAAAATTTGAAGATTTTGTTTTGTCACTCATAATTCCTCCACAACTCAACAATATTTATGAAAATTTTATAATGTTTGTGAACAAAAAAACGACATTTTAAAGACAATGTCGATTTTTTTATTATACCTTATTGTAAAGTGCATTTGTTAGGACAATTCCACCGTCAATTATGGCTGAGATTATTAACCAAATTGTGGCAAGAAGTACTATGATATAAATAATCCTTTCAATAACTCTATTGCCCATAGATATAAACGCAACTAAATTAAAGTTAAATATACCTACAAGTCCCCAATTTAATCCGCCTATCATAAGCAAAATAAGAGCTATATAGTTTGCAATAATCATATTTTTAACCTCCTATTATTAGCATGGCTAAAAATACAAATTTTATGCTAACTTATTTGCCTACCTTTGCTATCAAAACTTGCGTCTATCTCACCGCCACCATAACAAAGCCCATTTTCGTCATACAAAACCACATATTGTCCTGGAGTTATAGCTCTTTGTCTTTCCTTGAAATCAACGCGTATATGTGTTTGGTCTATAATCTTTACAGTTACCTTTTGGTCGGGCTGTCGATATCTAAATTTGGCAAAGCAATCAAATTCTTTTTCCTTAGGAATTTTTGGAATCCAATTCATTCCGCTTGCTAAAAGATAGTCACTATAGAGTAAATCATCTTCGCCCTGAGAAACATAGAGTATGTTATTTTTTAAATCTTTTTTTACAACAAACCATCGCTCGCCATTTCCACCTTTGCGACCGCCTATATTAAGACCGCGTCTTTGACCTAGTGTATAATACATAAGCCCGTCATGCTCGCCTACCTCTTCACCGTTTAAATCTAGTATCTTTCCTTTTTGAGCTGGCAGATAACTTTTAAGGAAATTTTTAAAATTACGCTCCCCTATAAAACAAATGCCAGTGCTGTCTTTTTTGTCTGCATTGACAAGGTCTAATTTATGAGCAATTTCTCTTACCTTTGGCTTGTCAATGTTTTCTAAAGGGAAAATTACACTTGCAAGTTGCTGTTGATTAAGTTGATTTAGAAAATATGATTGATCTTTATTTAAATCATCAGCTTTTGCTAAATAATATAATCCATCTTTCTCAAACTTTTTAGCATAATGTCCAGTTGCTATTTTGTCAGCCCCAAGCTTTTTTGCTTGTTCTAAGAAAGGCCCAAATTTAACTTCACGGTTACATAAAACATCAGGATTAGGCGTCCTTCCTTTTTGATATTCATCTAAAAAATATGAAAAAACTCTATCATAGTATTCTTTTGAATAGTTGACAGAGAAATAAGGTATACCTATCTTGTTGCAAACCCTCTTTACATCTTCATAATCTTCCTCTGCTGTGCAACTGCCATCTTTTTCTTGCCAATTTACCATAAAAAGACCAATAACATCATGACCTTGTTCTTTTAAAAGATAGGCAGCGACCGAGGAGTCCACTCCTCCACTAACTCCTACTACAATTCTCATTGTTTATTCCTCTTTTTAGATTTTCTTTTACCTTGCTCTTCTTTCCATGTTATAGGATTGTACAACTCTTCATTATCAAGAATATCTTTTCCCTGTTTTATGGTTGCCTTTGCATTTTTATCTAAGGAGCTTTTATTTTTCTCTTGCCTAATAGTGACTATGTTATCATCTAAAGCCTCTAGCGAATTTGATTTGCTATCATTATTGATTTTACTCTGACCAATATCTTTTATTTCGCTCTGGCCATCTTTTTCAAGATTGATTTGCGACTTAATTTGTTTGTCTATTTCTAAAGTATTCTCACTCTCAACTTTTTCAAGCTCATCTATGTCAGAAGAGGTAAGATTGATTGCGATAGGGACTTTAAATTTTTTAGTAATTATCATTAAAACATCCCATGGCCACATAAGCATAATAATTCCACAAATGGTAGAAAATGAACCAAGCAAAGCGCCATCATCTATCGCTAATAAAGGGCCATTAAAAGCTACTAAAAGAAAGATAGCTATCATATCTAATAAAATCACACTTGCCCTATAATATCTTCCCACATAAAAACAATGCGCGCCCACAGGCCCTAAAAATATGGACAAAAGTAACAATTTGATAAAACTCACATCACTTGGCAGACGAGTAGATTTTAAAATGAAATCCCGTTCACCTTTTTGCATGAGTTTTTTTGCGTCTCTATTTGTTGCAATATCAAGTCGCGAAAAAATTAGCCCACAATCAGGACATTTTGGCACTTCTTCATATACTTTTAGTCCACATCTAGGACAGGTAATTTTTTTTGAAAATCGCGACAACTTTTGCATGATTACAATATATCAAAATTACTCTTTATTGTCAACTTTTCGCCTCTAACTTTTCTTTAGCCTTGTTAAAATATATATAACTTGCCTTATCGTCAGGAATGTTTCGTAAAACATCTTCAAAATAGTAGGTTGCCTTATCAAACTGCCCATTATTGTAGAGAATAACTCCTTTTTCAAATATATTCTTATTTTTTATCAATTTTAAAGCATAATCTTTTGGATAGACTGACAAATCTTCAAATACTAAAACATGGTCATCGCCCTCATTAAAAGAACCTAGATATCTATAATCAATATGATAATGAAGAGCTAGATTGTCAAGCAGCGCCTTACTAAACACAATTCCGCCATTCATAAATCTTGCAATTTCGCTTATCTTATTGGCCACACTTAGACTAGAAATAATAGTTGGCACTTTGTCTTCTTCCGATTTAGCAGCTAAAATAATTTTGCCATAATGCAATGCAATCTGTGCATATGTGCTTGTTTGTTTATTCTTGCCACAAATCGTTCTTATTATATTTCTACTACAGTCAAGAGCGCTATCAGCTTTAGGAAATACTGCCACGATTGCCTCTCCAATAAATTTATCTATAAATCCTCCACTTCTTTTTACGATAGGCGCAATACTATTCATATACGCATTCATGATTTTGAAT
>CASDQU010000054.1 GCA_949282835.1 uncultured Bacillota bacterium
TCAGACTGTTGAAAAAGGGCGCGACCGAAAAATTCTTTGAATTTTTCTTGCGGTGTTTTCGTCAAAGGCTACGCTTATGTCAAGTTGTTAAAAACAACTTAGACTTTAACGCTCGCCTTTTCCTCTCCCCATAAATGCCAAGGCATTTACGGGGCGTCCCCAAATAAAACACCTAAAAACAGTCATTTAGGAGAACTAAACTCCTGCTTTTAGGCATTTTTCTCCCCTTGCCTCGCTTGTTTTTGAACAGTCTGATTTTTTGTCTACAAGCTGAGAAGTGACACACTCCCGTTAAAAATATCTAGCACATTTTCAAGATAAGAATATGTATTAAAGATGCCCTCATTAACACGGAGAAGGGCAATACTTGTGGCAAAATAGCCTGTTTCCCAAATAAGTTCGATACAGAAAGTTGAAAAAATAAGTTTCCATTGACGGGAAGTAAAATTTAAAGATGACGGTTTTAATATATTAATTCTAAATTTGTTATTTCGCATTATGCAAAATATGGCAAAAATTGTTCCAGCAAGCTGTGCTACAATATACATAATTGCGATGAGGTTAAGATAAAAACTGCCTGCAAAGTATAAAATCAAGAATGCCACAATGGTAAGAATAAGGGGAGTTAATACAACAAACAAATTTATTTTAAAAAGCTCAAAGTTTTGGATAATATCACAAAGATACTCATATACACAACTGATAAAGAAATATCCGCACATTATATAATAAAAAGTGTAATCATCAGGGAGATAACCGGTTATGGTTTTCCATAAAAAATCTAGGGAAAATAACAAGTAGGGCTGTAAAAATTGCTGACACAATAATATTTAATTGGTTGCCGCTTCTCACATATTTTGACACTTTATCTTTAGAGTTTATATTTTGATTAACAAAAACTAAAATTCCTCCAGAAATTCCAAAAGATATCATGGCAGAAAAATAATTTAACGATAAAAATGTGTTTAAATATGTAAGTTCTTTAACAGCCAAAAGATTAGACATAACAGAAATTATAATAAAAAGCACAGACGACAAAACATATCTAACTAAAAGATATTTTCCATTTTTAAAAGTTTTAAAAAAGTAGCTCCAAAAATCTTTTCTTTCAACCTTAGTCATGTCAATTTATTATAACCAATAAACAAAGCTTGTCAAAAAACAAAGTTAGCAAAAATATTATTGATTTACAAATTGATAATAAACATCAAGAATTTCCAAATATCTATATTTCAAAATGGAAGAATATGTTTGTCCTTGATTAATTTTTTCGCCTCCACAAAGAAGAGTGCTTATTTGCGAGGCTTTATTTAGCATATCTTTTAAAAGTGACAACTGATTATCATGATTGCTAGAGAAAAGGGTGTTATAGTCGTCAACTATATTATTCAAGGTATTGTGTGCATTGTTTACAGCAAGCCTTGCTGATATTTCGTTATAAACTCCAGTATCTAAACTAATAGCTATATCAAAAATGGAAAGATAATATTCCTTTATGGCAACGAGTGAACGAGATAAAACCTTTTTCTCTTCGCTTGAAAAAGATGAGACTATATAAACAGAAGGGAAAGATACTTTAATTATCTCACTTTCCAGATTTTGATTGAGTTTAATACTATTTTGAACTAAAATAGCATCATTTTTTTCAATATATGCACTTGTGATCACATGATAATAGCCCTCATATTTCCAAACATAACCGCCAGCTCCTATCTGTTGAAAGTCACCAGCTCTTGCAAGTGATTCCTTTTCAAGTTGCGATTTTGAAAGTGAGAGCATATAAATATCAAAAGAAGGAGAAGATATATTTTCATTATTTCCAGTTTTTTGTACAATAAGGTTTGACAAAAGAAGGGCCACAAGAATAAAGAAGGTAAGTACAGCCATCGCAAATGAAAAAATAAATATTTTTTTAGTTGAAATTGATTTTTTTGGCATTAACTATTGAAAACTTGCTCCTTTATGTTATATGTTAGTTTATGACAAAATTTTGCAAACTATGAGAAAAAATAGTGTGATAAGATTTTGAAAATCAGCTATAAAAGTTGTATAATAAAAAAGAAGATAGCAAGGTCTTTGAAAAAGCAAGACCAATACTTGACAATAAGGAGGAATTATGAAGATAGAACCATTGTTTGACAGGGTAGTACTCTTGCCCAAGGAAAATGAAAATGAAACTAAAGGCGGAATTATTTTGCCATCTGCCGCTCAAGAGAAATCTCAAATGGCAACAGTAGTAGAGGTTGGAAATGGATTAGGGCCAGATGGAAAAAATATAGGCATGTTCGTTAAGAGGGGAGATGTTGTGCTATATGGCAAATATAGCGGCGTGGAAGTGACCATAGATGAAGTAAAGTATGTTGTGGTAAGACAGCCTGATATATTAGCTGTCATTAAAGATTGATGGAGGAAGATATGTCAAAGAAGATTTTAGAAGGTATTGAAGCTAGAAAGGCGCTTGAAGCGGGAGTGAATAAACTTGCAAGTGCCGTTAAAATTACACTTGGTCCAAAGGGAAGAAATGTGGTGCTTGGCAAAAAATTTGCAACACCTCTTATTACAAATGATGGCGTTACCATAGCTAAAGAGATAGAACTTGATGACCCTTTTGAAAATATGGGAGCAGAGCTTATAAAAGAGGTGTCTATCAAGACCAACGATGTGGCTGGCGATGGGACAACTACCGCTTGTGTGCTTGCTGAGGCAATTATAAGAGAGGGGATGAAAAATTTTGTGGCTGGTGCAAATCCTATTATACTTAAAAATGGCATATTCAAAGCAGTGGAAGAGGCGGTGAAGAGTTTAAAAGCTCTTTCAAAACCTGTTAAAGATTCTAGTGATATTAAAAAGGTGGCAGCAATTTCTGCTGGAGATGAGAATGTTGGTATTTTGATTAGCAAGGCAATGGAAAAAGTAGGTAGCGATGGTGTAATAACCGTTGAAGAGTCGCAGACTATGGATACCGAACTTTCAGTTGTTGAAGGCATGCAATTTGATAGAGGCTATCTTTCTCCATATATGTGTACCAATACCGAAAAAATGGTATGCGAATTTGACAACCCTTTGATTTTGATTACAGACAAGAAGATTTCTAATATACAAGAGATTTTGCCTCTTCTTGAACAAGTTGTAAAAATGTCGGCAAAACTTGTTATCATTGCAGATGATGTAGAAGGTGAGGCGCTTACAACGCTCATTTTAAATAAACTAAGAGGGACATTTAATTGTGTAGCCGTGAAAGCTCCATCTTTTGGTGAAAAGAGAAAGGCAATGCTTGAAGATATTGCAATTTTAACTGGCGGGCAGGTGATATCTGAAGAACTAGGTTTTGACCTTAAAAATGCAACTGTGGATATGCTTGGAAAAGCTAAGAATGTGATTGTAGACAAAGACAACACCACAATAGTAGAAGGTGGCGGTGATAAAGAAAAGATTGGCGCGCGAATTAAGTCAATTAAAACGCAAATTAAGTCACAAACAAGTGAATATGAACTTGAAAAACTCAATGAACGACTTGCAAAACTTTCTGGTGGAGTTGCGGTTATTAAAGTTGGGGCAGCCACCGAAGTTGAGATGAAAGAGAAAAAGCTTAGAATTGAAGACGCCTTAGCTGCAACTAAAGCTGCCAGTGAAGAGGGTGTTGTGCCTGGAGGCGGAGTAGCCTTACTTAAAACTTCATCTGATATTAAAAAATTGATTTCTAAATTAAGTGGTGATGAAAAAACTGGAGCAATGATTGTATTAAATGCTATTGAAGAGCCTATTCGTCAAATCGCAAAAAACAGTGGTGTTGATGGCGGAGTGGTAATAAATAAAATTTATGAAAATATTGATAAGGCAGCTTTTGGCTTTGACGCACTTAACAATGATTATTGTGATATGATAGAGCGCGGAATTATTGACCCTACCAAGGTTACCCGTTCAGCTCTTCAAAATGCAGCCTCAGTGGCGGCAACAATGCTTACAACTGAAGCCGTTGTTGTTGAGATAGAAGATAAAAGTAAACCATCACAAGCCGATGTTTATTAATAAAAAAAATATTGAAAATAAAAAATATTTAAAATAAATAAATTGAAAAAAATATTTTAAAAATTAGAAAAATATTAAATAAAATGTAAAAAAATAAAAATATTAGACAAATATTTTAAAAATACAAAAAAATCCCCAACTGGGATTTTTTTATTCATTTCATAGGAATTTATTTATCTATATAAAAGAGTTTTGTCATAACTTTAAGCACCAGTGATTTTGGGAAGAATTTTTGTATTTGATATAGCAATTTATTTCTCGCGCCCATTACATATTGAGGTTTAAGTTTCTTTTTGGCAATAATTTTAGTCATAATTTTAGTAGCCTTTTCAACGCTCATCCTCTTATCTTCACGGCTGTCAATTCTTTCAGCAGAAAGGCGAATTGCCTCTTTATATCTTTCATTTGTTTTAAAATCTTTCTTTCTATTTTTAGTAAAATTTGTTTTTATATCGCATGGACATATGGCAGTAGATTGAATTTTGGTTTTACTAAGCTCCATTCTCAAACAATCGCTAAGCATACTAACAGCAGCCTTACTAGAGCAGTAATATGCTCTAAATGGCAAAGGGAACAATGCGCAAGCAGAACTTATATTGATTATTTTCCCATTTTCTCTCATTAGAGGAAGGGCAAGTTGAATTGAGTAAATAGTGCCATGAACATTGACAGCATATTCCTTTTCAATTTGAGCGCTATCAATCAATTCTATCGCGCCAGAAAGACCAAAGCCTGCACAATTAATAAGTATATCAATCTTATCCATCTTTTGTGCAATATCTTCAAAAGCTTTAGCTAGCGCATTTTTGTCTGAGACATCAAGGTTGTAGTCGTCGCCATCCAAACTGATACCAAGAACGCTATGTCCTTGATTTTCATAGTATTTTCTTAGAGACTGTCCAATACCACTTGATGAGCCTGTGATTATTATATTTAATTTTTTGACTTTTTTCATGTAATTACCTCAACATAAATTATTTATTAATAGTATATAATAAATTATCAAAAGTTCAAAATGATTTGACTATTTTTAGCTATAGTGTTATCATAATTGTTGCATTAGGGGGAGCAAAATGAATTCAACTAAAAAATATTTAATAATTGCAGCCATTATCACCAGCATACTTGGAATAGCTTATGATATCTATGATATCGTAATGTGGTTTTTGGCTGAGCCTGCCTATCGCTCTTCCACTTTTTATCTTGTTTTTGCATTTTTGGAAATTGCGGCAAGTATAGCTGTTGTGGTACTGCTCACTCTTGCTATTTGGAAAAATGGTGTGTTATTTAGACAAAGATATGGTTATTATATGACCGCACTTGTACTTTCAATAATCTTCAATCTTTTCTCAGTCACCAGTATACTTTTAATTATCACAATGTTTATTTCAGATTGGGTTTGGATTAAACCTGAAAAAGATAAAAGCACTCAAGTAGGCGACAATGTAGAAATTATAAATGAAAGCAAAGAAGAAAAAATTGCAAGACTAAGAAAGATGAAAGAAGAGGGAGTTATAAGCGAAGAAGAATTTGAAAAAGAATTATTGAAGTTGTTATAGCGGGAAGGCGGAATTCCCGCTTTGCGGGAATTAGAAGAAGGCATGCGACCAGCATGCCTTCTTTTGCGCGAAAGTTTTCGCGCTAGCCTTCCCGCCATATAAAATTATCCTCTTTTATCTTTAAAAAAAGTGGACAAAAGATTAGAGGTTTCTATTTCAAAAGTTTTATCTTGCTCTAAAATAACGGTATGATTGAGGCGGCTACTTTTTAAAATAGTTTGGCAAAGATTGTCCTTAGAGGTTTTTTCACTTGAAGAATAGACCAGTTTATCAATTCTAGCATTACAAATTGCACCGCAGCACATAGGGCAGGGTTCTAAAGTTACAAAAATAGTGCAGCCATCAAGCCGCCACGACTTAAGTTTTTTACAAGCTTTTTCAATAGCGATAATTTCAGCATGTTTTATAGCATTTTGAGTTTTTTCTCTTTGATTATATGCTTTTGAGATGATTTTTCCATCTTTTACAATGACTGCTCCAATAGGCACTTCATTTTTTTTATAAGCCTTTTTTGCCATAATCAAAGCTTCTTCCATATAATTTTTCATAGAAATATTTTATATAAAATTATTGTTAAAGTAAAGCACTTTTGTTGTCTTTTATTATTTATTGTTGTATAATTAAAAAGATGGAAAAGAATAATACATATCAAAAGAGAAATTTTTACAACGATAAAGATAGCACAGTTATTTTTTTAATAGCGTTATTTTTACCTATTCTTATTTCACTTTTATTTACATTAATTGCAAATGTCATTGAGGCGGCAGCAGGCTTAGAAGGCGATGAAATTAATTCTAATATTTGGTATCTTGCAGCATATAGCCTTGTTATGGGTATCGCTTATGTAGTTTTATATTTGCTTTATAATAAAGCAAATCGTATTGAATATAAAGCTATAAATCTAAATTTCAAAATGCCTTGGCATACTTATCTTATAATAGCAGTAATTGGAATAATATCACTCTTTGGTGTGCAGTATTTTATTTCAATGATTGACAATCTTTTGAAGGCGATAGGATATCCATTAAATTCGGGATATACAATAAATCCAACAGATGGCGGAACATTTGTTTTAGCAATTTTTGTATTGGCTATTATTCCAGCTATCACCGAAGAGCTGCTTTTTAGGGGAGTTATTTTAAATGGGCTTCGCGGTCGGTTTGGTGATATTGGAGCGATTTTTATGAGTGCGCTACTTTTTGCTCTAATGCATCAAAATTTTCAGCAGCTTATTTATCCATTTATACTTGGCAGCATAATGGGTTATATTGTGTTAAGAACTGGCTCTTTAGTTTCATCAATGTTAGTGCATTTTATCAATAACTTTTTGGTAGTTATGTTTACCTTTATTGAAAATACCACTGGTTTTTCACTTGCGATAGAGGGCTGGCCGCTATATTTGATAGGAACGGTGTTGTTATTTTTAACGGCAGGGATATTGTTTATAATTGACCGCTACTATTTCGCTCATAAAAATAGAAAAAATGATGAGCAAATAGATAAAAATATATATGCACCAAAATTATTATATATATCCATAGCCATATCACTACTTCTCTTCACAATAGTTGAGGTAACCAACATTGTTACAAATACATAATGTATTAATTTGGCAATCAAATAATATAAATATAAAGTAAATAATTATAAAGGAAAAAATTCATGAACTATAAAAACAAGACAATTAGAAGTGCGTTAATCTGCTATTTTGTGATAGTTGTTTTTTTTGTGACTTTGCGAATATTGTCTTATTTAGGAGTGTTATCATTTTTAGGTAGCACAGGTGAAATAATTGCTAACATCTTTATTCAAATAGGCTTTTTGTTTTCAATTTCAATCTTTTTATTTGCAGGCTTGCAAAAAAATAAGCCTAAAGATGTGTTTGTCTTTTATGGCTATAAAAAGATGTCATGGAAAGCAGTTTTTTATGCCTTTTTAATAGGAATAATAGTATACATCTTGAATGTCTTTGTAGCTGCCTTCTTTAATTCTATTTTAATGGCATTTGGCTATACTTTTTCTTCCTCTATCTCATCGGGCTCTTATCCATTTTGGCTTTTTATAGTAAACTTAATAATGACAGCCTTTCTTCCTGCAGTTTGTGAAGAGACCGCTCATCGTGGCATGTTACTTAAAAGCATGTCAACAATGGGAGCAAAAAAAGCAATAATCATTTCAGCTCTTTTATTTGGGCTTCTTCATTTGAATATAGAGCAGTTTTTCTATGCCACAATAATTGGCTTATATCTTGGCTATATATCAATTCTATGTGATACTATATATCCAGCTATGATTGTCCATTTCATGAATAACGCAATAGGCGTTGTAATGTCATATGCTGTTTCAAATAAAGTGCCTCTCAATGCCATGTTCTCATGGATAGATTATTCTCTTGCAAATAATCCGCTAATAGGGTTGGTGTTTGTAATCGCACTTATAGTTTTACTTGCCTTTGCTTTAAAAGCTTTGACAAGGCTTTTATTTAAAGAGACAGCGGTTAAGAATATCAATCGTCTTCAAATTGCCTTAATTACACAATTAGAGCGAGAAAAATATTTAAGTGATGTAAAGAACATTATAGAAGATAAGCCTGTCAAAGAAGAAGCAGTGATAGAATTTGAAAAATTTGATAAGATTTATAAAGAGCAGATGATAGATACCGGCAATGGTAGCGAAATTGATAACGCACTTTTAAACGATGAAAAGGTGTCAAAGAATGAAAAACTTTCAAAAGCGCTTTTAATTATCACCTTTCTTTTGACGGCTGCTTTGACATTATTTACCTTTATATGGGGTGTCATATGATTACAATAAAACTTGTATGTGTGGGTAATTTAAAAGAAAAATTTTGGACTGAAGCATGTAACGAGTATATTAAAAGACTAGGGCGATTTTGCAAATTAGAGATTGTCGAGGTGGCGGAAGAGAACAAACATAGCCAAATTGACAAGATTAAATTGGAAGAAGGAAAACATATCTTAGAAAAATTAGAAGGAAAGGTATATTTATTAGATATTACAGGTAAGCAATTATCAAGTGAAGAGTTGGCAGAGGCGATAGGAAAAGACATGTTGACTTCAAGCACTTTGACCTTTATTATAGGTGGCTCTTATGGGGTTAGTGAAGAGGTGAAAAAGATAGCAAAAAGCAAGATATCTTTTGGCAGAGCAACATATCCACATAACTTAATGCGAGTGATACTACTTGAGCAGCTTTATAGAGCATTTATGATTAATAACGGCAGTTGCTATCATAAATAGACATCAAATCAAATTAAAAAACATAATACAAAATAGGCAGCCGCCAAAAATAATCAAAAGTGAAAAAAGAGAGATATTTTTAAACATAATTAACACCTTTTATATTGATTTTGTATAAAATTAACTATCAAATCTTTCATTTGAAGGATTTTGTTTAATAATTGTCTTTATCATCAAAATGTTCATCAAAAAGTCCACTATCTCTATGATGATAATGATGGTTTTCATAATATTCGCCGCGCGAGTGTGAATATGGCTCTTCGCGGTCAAAAAATTCATCTTTTCCTGCTTCTATATTGCTATTGGCATACCTTTCTTTATCTGAAGATTTTGCAAGTACTTTATCTATATTTTTCTTTAAATCCTTTTTATTATTTTTACTAAACACTGAAACTACTCCTTTGCCTTTAATTAGTTTATAAAGCAAGATTGCACTAGATATTCCTATAATAATATAGATAATTCTAGAGAATACACTAGCTTGATAGCCAAATATACCTGCGACAAAATCATACTGAAGTAGTCCAATAAGTAGCCAGTTGATATTACCTAAAATTGTAAGAATAAAACAAATAATGGTGAGCATAATAATATCCTCCAAAGTTATTGTTTGCGTAACTACAAAAAAAATTCTTAAAGAGTTAAAAAACATTGACTTTTTTAAAAAAAATGAATATAATATAAGACTGTAAGTATAAAAGGAGTTAAAAAATATGACACATATCTTGACACCTGAAGGGAAAAAACAACTTGAAGAAAAGTTAGATTACTATAGAAAAGTCAAGAGACTTGAAGTAAGCAAAAAGATAGGTACAGCGAGAGAATTTGGCGACTTATCTGAAAACTCCGAGTATGACGCGGCAAAGGAAGAACAGGCGCAAATTGAGGCAGAAATAAGAGAAATGGAAGACATTTTGCTTAACTGTCAAATTGTAGATGACAAGAAAAAATCAGGGGATACAGTTATAATAGGCTCAACTGTAAAGCTTTATGACGAGGAATTTGATGAGGTTTTGGAGTATAGAATTTTAGGTTCTACAGAGAGCAATCCGGCACAAGGAATTATAAGCAATATTTCACCAGTTGGCTCAGCACTTCTTGGTCATAAGAAGGGTGAAGAGATAAAAGTTAAAAGCGGTTCTGATTTTATAGTTTATAAGATACTTGAAATAAAATAGCCTTGATAGGGCTTTTTTATTTATATTGCTTTTATGACAAAAAAAGCGGTTATAAAAATTTAATTTAATATAAAATTCTCTTGCAAAAATTTTGTCTATAATATATAATATATCTAAGATAAGAATAAATATATAAGAACAAGTTAAAATTCTTAAATTAAAAGTTTAAGGAGTTTTTAAGTTGTATTAAATATAAAAGATATTGGGTTGTTAGTCTATGATGTTTAAAAATTCTATCAAGTTGTTATGTGCTAATTTTGATAAGGTGTGGAAACTTCTGCTTTATCATATTATTTGTATTGGTATTTATGTTGGGCTTCTTGCAATTTTTTATAACACATATATTGATATGGCTAATTTAGCCATCAATCAATCTGGCATTGAAGAAATTTTTAAAAGCGGGACGCTTTATGGTGCTTCTGTTGCAGAAGGGCTGACAGCTGTTGGCAATCTTGCCATCAATTTTTTCAAAGAGCTTTTCATAAATCATATAGGACTTGGCATATATTTTTGTCTCTTATCTTTCTATATTTTGCCTTTATTTTTAAATGTCGGCAAAGTGGTAACTTGTGAAATGATGTATGGATATATGTCTGCCTGTCAAAAACAAAGTTTTACAGGTTCGCTGCTTAAAACTTTAAGGTCTTCTTTGGCATATTCTTCTCTTAAGGTGTTATATGCAATTCCTTTCAATGCTTTAATAGTGGCAAGTATGATAGGACTTACAAGAATTGACAATGCAATTTTTGATTATATTATGCCATTTGTGTTTGTAATTGTGCCAGCACTATTAATGGCATTTAAAGAGACTTTTAATGCAGGATGGGCACCAGCAAAAGTGGTATACAATCAAAATGTTTGTAAATCCTATTGGATTGGCATGCGTGCAGTTTTAAGAAGGGGCGCTAGAGTATTTTCAACATCATTTATAATCTTTCTTTTGGCAATAGTACTTTCTGTAGTGCTTGGACTTTATGCTATTATAATTATTTTGCCGCTTATCAGTCCACTTCTTCATATTTTTGAGATGGTAATGTTTTTCTCAAGTCAAGGTATGAGATTTTATGTGGATAACGATACCGTGCTTTCACCAAAGCGCCTTGAGGAAGTAGACAAAATTGAGGACGCTAAATATTTGATTTAGACATCTTTACTAAAGATGAGTATTTCTTTTTGCCATGCAAACAATTTTTTTGTTGCAAGCTTAAATATCTATTTAAGTATTTTATTTGTGTTAATATCTTTTATCTTCTTTTAGATAAAAGCAAAATTATAAAAACAAGGAGACTAACATATGAATAACAAACTTAAAATTACCTTTTTGGGTGGAGTAGGCGAAATAGGTAAAAATATGACCGCTCTTGAGTATAATGATGAAATTATAATCATAGACGCGGGACTTACTTTTCCAGATGAAGACTTGCCAGGTGTAGATATTGTTATACCTGATATGTCCTATATAATTGAAAATAAAGATAAAATAAAAGCTCTACTTTTAACGCATGGTCATGAAGACCATATAGGAGCAGTGCCATTTTTATTGCAACAGATAAGAGTGCCAATTTATGGTACAAGATTGACGCTTGCTCTTGTCGAAAACAAAATGAAAGAGTATGATAATATAAAATATAAGGCGGTGGCGGTCAAGCCTAAGAATGTTTTAAAATTAGGCTCATTTGTAATTGAATTTATTAAGGTTAGCCATTCTATAGCAGGGGCATTAGCTTTATCTATTACAACTCCTGTAGGCACTGTAGTTCATACAGGAGACTTTAAAATTGATTATGAGCCTATTGATGGCGAGATGACCGATTTACCAAGACTTGGCGAAATAGGCAGAAAGGGTACAAGCTTACTTTTATGTGAAAGTACTAATGTTTGCAGAAAAGGTTATTCTATGAGTGAAAAAAGTGTGGGTAGAACACTTGATGAAATTATAAAAAATCATCCTAACAATCGTATTATTGTAGCCACATTTGCCTCTAATATTCATAGAATGCAACAAATTATGGATATTGCCGAGAAATATAAAAGAAAGATTGCCTTTACTGGAAGAAGCATGATTAATGTGAGCGAAGTTGCTTTGAAGATTGGCGAGTTAAATTTTAACCGCGAAAATATTATAGACATTGAAAAACTTGATAAATATGATGATAGCGAAGTGCTTATTATGACTACAGGAAGTCAAGGTGAACCTATGAGCGCTTTGACAAGAATGGCGGCAGGCGAATTTAAGACGGTAAAAATCCGCGAAAATGACCTTGTCATATTGTCGGCATCGCCAATTCCAGGGAATGAAAAGAATGTATATAATGTTATAAATGCCCTTTATAAACTTGGCGCTGATGTTATTTATGATGAACTTGCAGAGGTTCATACATCAGGGCATGCCTGTCAAGAAGAGTTGAAACTTATGCACAGCCTTGTAAAGCCAAAATTTTTCATGCCAATTCATGGTGAATTTAGACATTTAAAAACTCATAAAGAACTTGCTATGCGACTTGGCATGGAGGAGAGGAATATAATCCTGCCAACTATTGGTATGCAGGTTGAGCTGACTGCAAATTCTATGAAGTCTGTGGGTTATGTTAAAGCAGGGCAGCGCCTTGTCGATGGAATGGGAATAGGCGATATGGATAGCAATGTTCTTAGAGAGCGTAAACAGCTTGCAGAAGATGGTATATGTGTTATTTGTGTCAATATTAACAATGTTGCAGGCGAAGTAATAGGCGACCCATTTATTATTACAAGAGGTGTGGTATATGCTGATGAACAAGAAAGTTTTGTGCAAGATGCCAAGGCTTGCATTATTGCATCACTAAAAGAAAGTGACTTGCGAGGTATTGAGCCGTCAGTAATACGAGCTTCATTACGCAGAAATATTTCAAATTTTATATTTAAAAGAACGAAGAGACGACCAATGATTTTAACTATCGTTTCTCTTGATTAATTTTAAGGATTTAAAATGGAAGAATTAAAAAAAAATGCTCAAGAGCAGTATATTCCAATAATTAGAGATGAAACCGCAAAGGCATTAATAAATGTTTGTAAAAAATATAATCCGCTAAAAGTATTAGAAATAGGCACGGCTATAGGATATAGCGGACTATTGATACTTGGCAACTGTGATTGCAAGCTTACTACCATAGAAAAAGATGGAGTTAGATTAGCTTTAGCACGAGAAAATTTTAAAAAATATGGGCAAATAGAGAGAGTCCAACTTTTAGAAGGCGATGCCAAAGATATTCTTGAAATGCTTGTTAAAAAGCAGGAGAAATATCAATTAATATTTTTAGATGGTGCAAAAGGTCAATATATTCATTATTATCAAAATATCAAATTGCTTTTAGCAAATGGAGGTATTTTGTTTGCAGATAATGTGCTTTTGCAAGGTATGGTCAATATGAAAGGTGAAATTCCTCATAAACACAGGTCAATGGTTGTCAATATGCGAAAATTTTTGGAGAGACTTAAACTTGATAGAGACTATCAAACAGAAATTTATCAGGTGGAAGATGGCTATAGTATAAGTAAACTTGAATTAAAATAATAAATTTTAATTCAAGTTGTTTTTTTTCTTTTAATTTGATACAATATAATTGTATGAAATTTGAAGCGGATATAATTGAATTTTTGCAGGCAAATGCAAGTGTTGGCTTTATAAAATTATTTCAAATAATAACACTGTTTGGAAGTATTTTAGGCGCACTTGTAGTCTTTGTTATACTATTTATTAAGAAACGCTCACTAAGTTATGCTTTTGTGGTGACATTTGTGTTTGCCACAATTATAAACAAAATTTTAAAGTCAATTATAATGCGAGACAGACCTTTTGAGAGTTATCAAACAATAATGAATTATGGAGATGCTGGCGGTTATAGCATGCCGTCAGGTCATAGTTTAAGTGCAGGATTATATGCAACTTTTATCTTTTATTTGATATTAACATCCTCTAAAAATCTCTGGACAAAAATATTGGGAGGAATTAGCTGTTTTTTATTTGCTGTGCTTATCGCTTTTTCAAGAATGGTACTTGGAGTACATTATCTTACTGATACAATTACAGGTATAATTCTTGGAATTTTGTTTGCTATAATAGCCATTATTATATATAATAACATTGTCAAAAAGAAAATAAAGAATTTTAAGCGAGATTAAAAATATGGATAAAATTTTTTCAGTTGAAACATCATCGCCAATGCAAACTATGCAGGTTGGCGAAAAACTTGCAAAGACAGTAAAAAGAGGGGTGGTATTCACTTTGAAAGGCGATTTAGGCGCTGGCAAAACTCATTTTGTCAAGGGCTTTGTTAAAGGTCTTGGCTGCAATGCTTTAGTGACCAGTCCAACTTTTACACTTTTGAATGTCTATGAGGGTGGAGATTTTACAGTTTATCATTTTGATATGTATCGTCTATCATCTTTAGAGGAAGCTGTAGAGCTTGGTTTTAGTGAATATTTTGATTTAAACTCTCTTGATGGTGTAGTTTTTGTGGAATGGCCAGAAAATGTTGATGGTTTAATAAAATGTCCGCACATAGAAATAGAAATTCAAAAAATTGATGACAATAGAAGAAAAATTATAGTAGGAAGTGTTAAATGATAGCAATCTCATCATCTACAAAAAAAGCATTGATTGCAGTTGATATAAAAGGCTTGCGAGGCTATAGAGAACTTGATAGCAACTGTAAACATGCAGAAAACATATTAAAGGAGCTTGACGCGCTTTTAGAGGAGTTAGGGCTTTCAATAGCAGACAATGATTGCTATGGTGTTGTGATAGGGCCGGGCTCTTTCACTGGAATAAGAATAGCATTGGCGCTTGTAAAAGGTTTTGTTATGGCAGGCAAAGAAAAGATTGTATCTATGACAACCTTTGATATAATGGCAGAAAGGTATATAAAAAGCGAAAAAGTTAAAAATAACTTTGTTTGTGTAATAAATGCTTTAAGCGGCTTATATTATATTTGTGAATATGATAGTAGTGGCTGCAAGCAGGGTGAAGAGAGGTTGATAACTTTAGAGGAACTTGATAAAATGCAGTGTGATAAAGTGTCGCTAAAAGAAGAAAATATCTGCGAAAAGCAGGTAGAAATAATGGCTATAGACCTTTTAAATATTGCTTTAAATAAGGCTCAAAAGAAAGAGTATACAAATGAAAATAATCTATCTGCGTTATATTTGCGCAATAGTCAGGCAGAAGAAAATTTAAACAAAAAGACTTTAAAAAATAGTTAAAAAATTTGTTAAAAATAATAGACATTTATTATATATATTTGTATAATGTGATAAAGAAAATCATTAACAATAAGGAGATTAAAATGAAAAAACCAGTTTATATAAGATGTCCTAGATGTGAACTTAATTATATTCAAAAGAAAGATAAATATTGTTCTGTATGCAAGGCAGAAATGGAGGCAAAAAAAGATTATGTTGATGATATTGATCTTGAACTTTGTCCTATTTGCAGAACCAATTATATTCAACCAGATGAAATCATGTGTGCAAGTTGTTTAAAAGAACATCAAAATGAAGACGGTGAACTTAGTGGCGACTGGGAAGATTATATGATACGAGAAGATCAAGATGATGAAATAAGTCTTGACGATGAAACTGGCGATATGGCTTCTGTTAATGATATAACCAAATCAAGTTTGCTTGATGATGAAGATCTTTCACCAGATATTGACTTTGACGATGACGATGATGATATCAGCTTTGCAGATGAAGAACTTGATGATGACGATGATGACGATGATGATTTTGACGATGACGATGATGAGGACGATGATGACGATTTTGATTTTGACGATGATGACGAGTAAGAGAAAAACTTTTTAGAAAAAAATAAATAAGGAAATAAAAATAAGCAAGAAGTTATCTTGCTTATTTTTTAATCTTTCTTTTGATTTGTTTTGTCGCCAGCTTTCTTTTCTTCTTTCTTTTTCTGCTTCAAAGCTTCTTTATATGCTCTTTTTTCAAAAGTAAATTCTTCTTCTTGTTTTGCTATAATAGACCTTTGAATAGAAAGTAGATATTCAGCACTCATACAGTTGTCAATCTTTTCATTGATAATATTTATTTTTTCATCAATTCGATTTATTTTTGCATTATATTGTTTGAAAGTTTTTTCCATATTCTTAGAAATCTTCTCTTTGTTTTCAAGACGAGCTTCTTTGATAAACTCTTTATGTTGTCTTTCAATCTCTTCTTTTTCATCAAGAAGTTGTTGTTTAGCTTTTTTCAAACCTTCAAATTCAATATCTCTTTGTTTTTGAGCTTCATTGAGTACGGCGTCATGATTGATTGATAATTTTCTGTCATAAGTTTCTTTTTTAATTTTATCAATTTTCTTTATTTTAACTTTGCGCAATGCAAAAGCCACAATCGCGAAAATTAAAGCCACAGCCATAATTATTGAAGAAATTAGTAGAAGAGGGTTTACATTATTGCCTTCAGGCTCTTGAGTATCTTCTGCAGTATCATCATCGCTTGTATCATCATCAGTTTCAGTGGATGAGGTTTGAGCAGGGGTGAATACTTTTTCTTCAAATAGAGGAGATAGTTTGGCATTGTTATAATCATTTTGAGTAATAGTTGTAAAATCTAAGTGAGTGATGATAGCAGTGCCTAAAGTATCGTTACAATCTGACACAAGAGTGAATTTGATGGTTGGATTTGTGGTCTCAGTGCAATGCAAATATAATTTATAATTTTGCAATTCTGTTGAGGTTACAATTTGTGCCACCTCTTCAAAACCTTCCACGGTGATAGTTAATCCATACTTGCAATCATGCTCATCAGTCTTAGAGTTTTGTGCTGATAGATTAAATATAGTAGCAAGGTCAAAAGTGAGCATATAGTAATTGTCGGCTTCTAGTGTCAAACTATAGGCAGTAGTTAATGACGCGCTACTTGCATACATGGTTTGAATAACTAGTAAATTTGAGTCATCTATTTTTAAAGAAGGGTCAAAAGTTATATAAGGATTGTCACTTCCGCTCACCAGTCCTGCAATAGCACAATCACTAGAATCAGCTTCAGTTTTAGTATCATCATATATTTGGTCTATAGTAAGTTTATAGGCTGGTGCTGATGTAACTACATTTGTTACAGGCCCTTTATCTGTGATTGAGAAATAGTAGTCTGACAAATCGCAAGTATATCTAGCGGCAGTAAAAGCCTCTTCAGTTGATGACTGAACTTGGAAATTATCAAGATAAACAATGCCGCCAACTTTATTTTCTTCTTCACCAAAATAGATTTTAATATTGACATCTGAAGAAACAGTTTCTGCAGTTTTAACATAAATTTCCATCTTATTCCATCTATTAAGGCTAGCAATGCCAGATTGAGAGAATATAACTATACCATTTGAGTCTACAAGCTCAACAACAATTTCTGAGTTATTTAATCCAGCCACACCATTTTGATTGTAATAATCGAAAGAAATATTGTAATAACTATTGCTTGAAAGGGTGGTAGAAGAGGAGGTTAGCGATTGATAGCTATTATTTTTGTTTTGCATCATATAAACATTGTTAGGTAGGTCATAATCTAAGGTATTATTTGGATTTCCAGGATAAACGCCTGCCCAATCATATTTCCCGCTATACATTGTTTTATAGCTGTCACTATCATAAAGATAGATAACCCCACTTTCATTTAATTTTTCATCTTCAATTTCACTTGTCCAGTCGCTAGCAATCAAAGGATATTTATTTTCATGAGTAAAATTAGTTTGATTAAAATATGAGTTACTTATACCAGATGGCGATGAAGAGAAAGATAAAAGTTCAAGACTATTTGAAGCGCTTGAGAAGTCATCATAGTCAGCATATTCGACTTCAATATTATCGATAACAACACATCCTTGCGCAGCGGTGGTTGCATCTCCAAACCATAGTTCAAGGTTGATAGAACTATCATAAAGAGAGTGACCTTTTACATACATTTCAACAGTTTGATAGTCGTTAGTAAAAGGGCTGTCTACATTTGAGGTTATACCACTTGTTTGTCCGCTTTGGGTGGCATAGTAGTTATCAGCATCTTCGTCATCGCTTAAGATATTAGGATATAGTGTATAGATATTGTCATTTTCTTGAATTTTTAAATAGAAAGAGCCACTATCTATTTGAGATGCCTTCATTTTTAAGGTAACTTTATAAATATTATGAGCTTTGATTTCAATATCTCTTGATTGAACGCCCACATATCCATTGCTAGAAGTTGTATAAAGGATAAGAGACTGCTCGTTATCATAAGAAAGGTCATTTCCAGTGTAAGAATAACCAGTAAGCGAAGCAAAATCGGAAGGCTGCATTTTAATCTTTGAAATCACAGCATGCCCATTTGAATTGCGGCTAACAATAGACCAGTCGTCACCTAGAGTATTTGTATCAGCCTCAATAGGCTCTTCAAAATCCAAGTTATATCCACTTAAATCTACCAAAGCTCTTGATGGAAGAAGGGCATTAGTTAAAAAGCAGGTTTGTGCGTTGTAGTCTAAATAGGTATCTTCGCCGTTATAGCCAAAATGATAACAGTTTTGATAAAAGGCATTTTCAGAATATCTAACACTGCGAATTTCATCAAAGAACACAGCGCCAGAACTTCTTCCGCCATTTGCGCTGCCAAGATATAAATCAATGGTAACTGTTTGGCTTTGGTCGCCAGTTGCAATAAAGAAATGATAATCTTTCCAGTCTTTAGTTAAGATATTTTCATAACCGATAGGGTCAAGAGTTTTTCCGTCCTTATCTACAAGTCCGCTTATATAAATGGAAGCATTGGCGCTATCATCGCCGTTGGTATCAGTTTTGACAGCAACTGTAAAACTATAATATGAATTTGCTTCAAGAGTGATACTTTCACTTCTATATCCTTTTTGTGCGGCAACATTTTGGTCTTGAGAGTAAGTTTTAGAGTTAATCATCAAAATTCTTGTATCACTATTTCCTCTTGCGCCAGGATTTTTTGAAAGCATATATGTTTCTCTATATTTAGAAAAAGTAGCATTTGAGCCTGTCTCATCGGTAGTAATTCCAGTACCTACATCAACGAACATGCCAGTTGCTTTAGAAGAAGATTCAATAGCGCTCCAACCTGAAAGGGAATTGCTAGCCGAGGCAAAAGAGCCTTGAGTAAAGGATGAGTTTGTGATAGTTACATTTTCTTGATAACTCTCCACATAATCAGCAGCATTTACCGCATTAGACATTTGAGTGAGAGATAGCCCACCAAATAGAGTAAATGGAAATAAAAAAGCCACGCATAGCTTTAATAGGTTATTTTTAATTTTGCTTTTAGATTTAATCATAATCCACCTTTTAGTAAATCCAAGTATTACTCATGTAGTATACAACATTTATCAAGTTTAATCAAATAATTTTTAGATATTTATTCATAATAATTATATGTTATTAAATAAAAGCATCATCAAGCAAGATAAGCCAAAATTAAAATGCGCAAAGACGACAGGCATTATGAGTGATTTTTCAAAAAATCGCGCTATTTTGCTGCAAAAAAAAGAGGAAAATGTCGAAAATATAAAAAAGAGAGACAAATTTCAAATTAAAAATAAAATTTGGCTAATTTTAAGTGGCGCTGTAATAGGAATTTTAAATGGCTTTTTTGGTGGCGGAGGTGGCATGGTTTGCGTGCCAATCTTGCAAAAAGTTTTAAATCTGGACGCAAAGCACTCACACGCAACGGCTATAGCAGTTATCTTTCCTTTGAGTTTAATTTCAGCTTTTATCTATGTAATAAATGGTTATATTGAGTCAATGCCACTCTTGACTATTGGAATAGGAGTGGTGGCTGGCGGAATAATAGGTGCTTTTGTATTAAAATTTTTACCACCAAAAGCTGTTCGAATAATCTTTGCAATAATTATGTTGGTAGGAGGGATTAAACTTATTCTATGAATATTTTTCTTACAATTTTTCTTTATCTTTTATTTGGATTTATTGCGGGCATTTTTGGAGGGCTTGGCATGGGTGGTGGCACATTGCTCATTCCTCTTTTGACAATTTTTTTAGGACTAGACCAAAAACTTTGTCAAGGCATAAATTTGGTATCTTTTTTGGTTATGGCATTATTTTCACTTATAATTCATTATAAAAATGGCTATATAGTAATCGACAATATCATTTATATAGTGCTTAGCGGAATAGTATTTTCACTTGTAGGCTCTATGCTTGCAAGTCATCTTCCAAGCGATATTTTAAGGGTAGCCTTTGGAGTTTTTTTATCTATTTTATCAGTTCTAGAGGTGATAAAAGTGATAAAAGAAAAATAAATATAAAAGAGTTTGGGTAATTAAAAAGTAAATTTAAAGTATTAAAATTTAGCCTGCTAGACTTTAAATAGGGCAGGCATTTTTATATCTTCTTTTTTATGGCTTTATAAGTTAAATTTATTTTTATTATCAGATAAAAATCAAGAGAATTTCTAATAATTTAAAAGATATCTTTTAAATTTTTTATTCTTTAGTTTACAATCTTTTTAAAATATGTTAAAATAAGGCAAACTGGAGGATATATGGTAGATAAGACAAAATGTATAGGTTGTGGCACTTGTGTAGCCATATGCCCAGTGGGCGCACTAAGTTTTGACAAAGACGGCAAAGCAAAAATGGACAAGACAAAATGTATACATTGTGGGGCATGTGAAGCAAGCTGTCCTGTAAATGCTATAAAATTAGATTAGAGGTTAATATGGAAAAGGTAGCAATTATAGAACTTAACGAAAGAGGTTTGTCACTTTCAATATATAAAGTATCAAATGGTAAAAGTATACTTGCCTTAAATAAAACTCAATACTATGATGTAGGCAAAGAAATTGAGGTGATGGAGCTTATATCACCAAAATTAAAAAATGAGATTTTAAGTATGCTTAAAATCTATCGAAAACTTATTGAAGAGTATGAGGTTGGCAAGATTTTTGCGGTATCTTCAAATATCATAATTAGAGCAAGGAATTATAGAGGAATTTTTGATGAAATCTATAATAATACTGGGCTCAGTTTTTCTATTTTATCAGATGAGGAATATATTAAATATCTTTTCAATGCTGTTGTGAATAGTATTGATAGTGCAAAAGGTGTATTTTTGCATATTGGCTCTAACGCTTGTTATTTAGTTAGGTATAATAGGCGTGCAATTTTGAGTAGTACAATCATTCCAATCGGGACATATAATACACAAGAAAAATATATTGATATTGACCAGATGACAAATGCCATAAAAAAAGAGATTGCATCTAAAGTTGCTTTAGGCAAAATTGAAGAGGAGTGCAAGGTAGTTGCAACGGGAGTTTCTTTCCTTGCAATGGGGAAGATAGCAAAAAAGGTACAGCGCTATTCTTTAGATATTGACAATAATTATCTGTTAACCGAGCCAATTATGGAAAAGACTTGCCAGTTTATTAAGAGTGTTGATGTTGACAAAATTAAAAAGATTAAAGGTATAGATTACGAAGAGGCAGATAAAATTCTTGTAGGCTTTGCCTTTATTAGAGCTTTCTTTGACATCTTAAACATTAAGGAAATTTCTATTTCAAGCTCTAATTTAAAGAGCGGTATTTTACAATTCAATGTTTTGAATGCCTCTCAAGAGAGATTTAACGACTTGTTATCAAACTCTCTTGAAAATTATTATGAATTTACCAAAGATGAGTTTTCAATTAATCCTTATGTATATAACATGGCAACTATTTTATTTAAGCAATTAAAGGTTATGCACAAATTGCCAAGGTTTTATGTTAAGCCTCTTAGAATTGCTGCATTTATGTATGATTGTGGTAAGTGTATCAATGCTGAAAATTTTATCAAACATGGGTTTGATAAAATAGTATTCTCTGACATAGTAGGAGTTTCTCATAGAGAATTATTGATAGCTGGCTTTATTTGCATATGTCAAAATCTTGATGACTTTTCTTTAAATGATTGGATTAAATATAAAGATATTTTGACAGAGGAAGATTTAGATGCGGTTAGAAAGCTTGGTATTATAGTTAAACTTGCGGTAGCTTTAAATGCTTCAAGAAAACCAATTATAACAGATATAGTTTGTGATATACTTGGCGACTCAATTATCATGAAAACGGTTGTTGAAGGTGATGCATCTTATGAGATTTTGGAAGGCATGAAAGTTGCACAAGATTACAAGAAAGTTTATAAAAAGAGCTTGCAGATAATTTAATAGTATTTTGGGCATCAAAAGCCCTTCGATAAAATTAAGCTCAATTATAGAAGGGACAAAATAATGACATTGTCCCTTTTAATATTTAATAAAATTTGCGATGTATTCTTCGTGAAAGAAAGAGCATAAATATATATAGGCAATTTTAAGAAGGAGAATGTATGAAAAAGAGTAGTTGGATACAAATTGTTACAATTTTAGCTATGGTGCTTTTATTGTCATTTATAGCGACACAGTATCTTTTTCCAAAGAACTATAAAAGGACATATTCGCTGACAACATGTTTAAATGAAAGCATAACAGAGGATATGGATATCTATGACATAGCGAAACTCTATAGGGATAATGCCTGTGTTGCAGTTAGGGTATACGGCTACAATAAGGAAGCTCAGTCAAATTATTCTTCTCAAGGAAGTGGTGTGTGTATCGCTTCTAATGGTTATTCTTCTCAAAGTAGCGGCTATAGCAACCTGAATGTTGAGGCTACAAAAGGAAGCTATATAGCCACCAATTATCATGTGGTTGAGTGGGTTGAAAATGAAGATTATTCAGATATTGAGCTGTCTATAATTACAGAAGATGAACAAGAATATGAAGCACAATATCTATGGGGTAGTAGCCAATATGATGTGGCTATATTGTATATTGAAGAAAACTTAAATTATGTAAAAATGGCAGATAGATGGGTAGAAGCGGAGGCTGAAGATAAGCTTGATATTGAGCAGGTTTTCACCATTGGGTCTCCCTTAAATTTACAAAACTTAAATGATTTTACTGTAGGATATATACGCAGTAATAATGAAATGGTGGAATATACTGCAAATAGTGAATACTACTATCAAAGTCTTAGAGGCTGGCAAAGTGTTTCAAGTGAGGATGCTCTTCCTAACGGTTATCAATATTATGAAATAAAATATTTAAGCAATGTCTATGAAGATGTGATTAGCATGAGTGTTGAGATTAGCCCGGGCAACTCTGGAGGTGGAGTTTTTGATAGTGAAGGGAATTTGGTGGCACTAGCTACTTTAAGTACCGATGTAAGCCAGACGAATGGCAATCAAATAAATGGAGCCGTCTGTGTTTATCCACTTATTAAAGTTTTAGATAAAGTGATTGCAAATAATGAGACTAAAGAAAGTAATAAAATTTATACCATTTCTTCATGCGGACTGACAGGTCTTGACGCAAATGAGGGAGAGCTAGCAAAATATTTGTACGAGCTTCAAGAGATAGATTTGAGAATGGTAGGGGTGAGTAGCTATTATTTAAATGGAGCTTTTTATAATATAAGCGACTACCAAAGTGAATTTTCTTTTGAAGATGAAGGATATTTAATAATTTCTAATGATAATTCTTTTGAGCAGTTTGACAAATTAACAAAAGGATGTATAATTAAAAGTGGGAAGATTAATGATGGCGAATTGAAAACTATTCGCGAGCGGAATGATTTTTCAAATTTGCTATTTAATTTGAATGAAGGCGATAGTTTACTATTAAATTATTTGGATGAAAATGGATACTCACAGCAACTTATAGTGACAATTTAAAACAAATGAAGATGGGGGTTTTATGATAAAGTACAGATATGCGATAGAGATAGGCGGGTCTTATACAAAAATTTATGTAAAAGACAATGGCTTTGCGCTTTGTGAGCCATCTTTAGTTGCGGCTGAACCTACAGCACAAGGCTATAAAGTTATAGGGCTAGGCAAACAGGCGAAAGATATGCTTGGTAAGACAAATGACTCTGTTGAGGTTTTTAGTCCAATTTCTAATGGCGAGATAATAAATTATGAATATCTTAAAGAATTGCTTACCTACTTTTTTGCTAAGTTAGATTTTAAAAAGAAGCGCGATTGTATAGTTGTACTTATAAATGTGGGCTTATCTCAAAAACATAAAGAGCTTTTGCTATCTTTAATGTATGAGATAGGGTTTAAAGAAGTGATGTTAATTCCTGCCGTTGTCTGCTCACTTTTGGGGGCTGGAAAAAATATTAGTTCTACTAAAACAAACATGATTGTGAATATTGGCGGAGCAAATACAGATATAGCAGTGGTAAATATGAATTCAATAGTAAAGGGCGCAACGCTTGGACTTGGAGGGCGCGCTGTAGATGTGGCTATTGCAAATACTATTGCCTATAATCATGGAATAGTCATAGGACTCAATGCAAGCGAAAAATTAAAGATAGAGGTTGGCAGTTTGTATCCAAACGACACTTTAAACATGGAGGTCACTGGTGTAGATGTGGAGAGCAAACTTCCTCGCTCATATATTATATCTTCAAATGATTTGCTGCCAGTCTTAGAGCCATTTTTTGAAGAAATTGTGAGAAGTGTAGATGTTACTATTACCTCTTTGCCGCCAGAACTTTCAACAGATATTATAAATAATGGCGTATATTTTGTGGGCGGAATGAGTAAGACAAATGGTCTTGAAAGTTATTTAAAAGGACACTTTAGATATCCTTTTAAAATTATAGACGATTGCGAAAATGTATCAATTCTAGGAGCAGGGAAATTATTAGATAACCCTCTTCTTCTTGATAAGATATTTGAAAATACATAGTTAAAAATTGATAATTTTATATAATTTAATAATTTGACTAAAATTGACAACAAAGGGAAGAATACGACAATTCTTCTCTTTTTATATTTTGATATATTTGATAAAATTTTATCAAAGGAGAAAATATGGCGAGAAAAATTGTTTTAACAAGTGGCAAAGGTGGAGTTGGGAAGACAACGGTATGCGCCAATTTAGGAATAAATTTAGCCAAACTTGGGTTTAGGGTTGTTCTTCTTGATGTAGATATAGGGCTAAATAATCTTGATGTTGTGATGGGTATAGAAAATCAAATAGTCTTTGACATAACCGATGTTATAATGGGCAGATGCAGAGCCAAGCAGGCATTAGTACAAGATAAGACGATATCTTCTCTATATATATTTCCTTCAACACATTCATATGGCAATATAAATATTTTAGGCGAACATATAAAAAATATTGTAGATCAACTAGACTCAAGTTTTGATTATATATTGATAGATTGTCCAGCAGGTGTAGACGCAGGTTTTGAAAGAGCGGTATTTCCAGCAAATGAGGCAATCATAGTGGTGACGCCTCATCTATCTTCATTGCGTGATGCAGATAAGGTATCAAGCCTTTTAGATGATTATAATATTCAGTTTAAAGGTTTAGTTATAAATAGAATGAGAGGGGATCTTCTCTTAAATGGGCAGCTTATGACAATTCAAAATATAGTCAGAGCGCTATCACTTCCTCTTCTTGGTGTAATTCCAGAAGATGACGCAATAGGTTCAAGTTGCTCTATAGGCGGAAGACTTCAATCGGTAGAAAGTGCAAGAGCTTTTACTTTGCTTAGTGAAAATATTCACAATGGTTCAAAAAAGATATTTGACTGTACTTATAAATACAGGGGAATTATGGGATATATAAAACGAAATCTCAAGAAACATGTATAGGAGGAAGAAATGATTAACAGAATAAATAATCGCATAGACAATATATTAGAGCAAGATAAAATATTCTCTCCGCAAGCGATATGTGAGGTGTTGAAAGAAGAGATTAAACCAATTATAGAAAATTATATCAATCTTGAAGACGATATAAAGGTTAGGTTCAAAAAAGAAAACAATAAAAATATATTTTTTATCGAAATAAACGCAAATAGGACAAAACATTTTGGCTATATACCATATTAGCCTTGTAATGATATAAAAAGCCACGGATTTTTCCGTGGCTTTTACTTTTAAAAGGTTTAAACATTTTT
>CASDQU010000055.1 GCA_949282835.1 uncultured Bacillota bacterium
GCCATATGCCACTTGACGTGTCGCCGTCGAGACGCTACCTCCATTGGCATTGAAGGTTAAAGTATACTGCTTCGCCGTCCAATTGGCAGTTAAAGTAACCGTGCCAGATGTACTTCGCAGGTTTTTAAAATATAGCGCTCCGCTATCCGACGTTGCTCTTATCCTGGTTGTTCCATTCCAAGATGTTGTTGGATTGCTCCCTGTACCATATACAGCTGTAGATGTTGTTAAATTACTTGCACTCCATCCTGCAAAATCATAGTGGGTTCTTGTTGGATTTGAAATTCTTTGTGCTGCATCATATGTCCATGATGTTGGCTGATATGTGCCTTTTGTGCCGCCATTTAATGTATAGCTCACTGTATATGTATTAGCTTTCCAATGTGCGTAGAGAGGCGTTGGATAGCAAGCATCTCTACTCCATGTCCATCTGCCATTTGCGTCAATGGCTTTAGTTCCACTGCCATTTTGCCTGGTATAAAAACCTTGAAAGGTATAACCTGTTCTTGTTGGCGGCGTTATAGTGTCAACATAACCTGGACTAGTTAGATACATGCTCTGCTTGCGTGTGTCATAAATCACACTTGAATTGCCACCACTGCCACCTTCTGGTTTTAATGGATAAAAAACCTTATGATAAATTGTTATATCAAAAGTTACAGCATTGTCATAACCTGAAACCGATGTGGTAACACTCCATGTTCCAACAACTTTATTAAATGCAAGTTCGTAATTTGCAGAATCTCCAGTACATGTAATTTTCATAACTATTGTGCCATCATTTTGTAAATATGACCCATTGTTTGAATATGAAGTTGTTATATTTGTATAAAATTGAATACCTTTTACTCTTTGACCTGCCCAGTGTTTTAGGTTGTAGGTTTCAGTTCCTAAAACATTTGAGGGAGATTTAGAAAAATCATGAGTCTCCTCTTGGTCGGAAGAGCTATAACCAGAATAAACTTTTCCGCTAACGGTAATTGCTAAACACTTATTGCCGCCACTAGTATAATTACTTGCACCATATACATTCGACCATTTAATATGAGAATCTGCCGCTTCGGACATGTCGCTACTTTCTTGCTCATTGACAATAATTTTATATGATTTATCAATCGACAAAAGAGAGACGCCTGTCAGCATGACTAGAAAACAAAAAAATATTAAAAATCTATATTTTTTAAACATTTCCCTCTTCTGTCTCCTTTGATTTATTATTTGCAAAATGTCACTTATTTAACTTATTTATAGCATAAAAATTTCGATTTTTTCCTTTATCAACTTTAGTATACCAAAATCCCTCCCCCATCTGTCAAATGATTTGGAGCGGCAAAAATAAGATTTTTTATTTTTTTAAAAAAAAAGCATTCAAAATTTGTCGAAATAATTTAATTTTATCATTATAACTTTGTATAACAAGGTTTTTGCCAAAGGCTAGTTATATTAAGTTGTTAAACACTTGCCTCAATTATTTTTGAACAATCTAATTTATTTTTACAAGCTGAGCCTTTATAATTAGCAACAAAAAATGCCCTGAATTTAGGGCATTTAATTTATACTTTTTCTATTTTGTAACCTTCTTTACTATCTTTGATAAGATAGCCTTTCTCTAAAATTTCATTTCTAAGTTTATCTGCTTCCTGCCAATTTTTATCTAATTTGGCTTGCCACCTCTTTTGTGCCAGCAAAACTATATCTTGTGGAATTAGAGTTTGAGCTTCTTGCTCTTCAAAATTTAATCCCAATATTTCATTAAATTTCATAACTAAGCTATATACATCTTTAGATCTTTCCTCTTTTAAAAGTTTTTGAACAACTGCTAAAGCTACTGGCATATTCAGGTCATCATTGATGGCATTTAAAAATTCCTTTTTATATTCATCAATTTTTTCTTGTGATAATTCAAATTGTCCATTTTTATGCTCTTTTACCAACAATTTCAATCTTTTTAATGAATTTTTTGCTGATAAAAGCGAGTCATATGTGAAATTTTGTTGCTTGCTATAATGTGCCATGAAGTAGAAATACCGAAAATCTTCACTGCTAAAACCATTTTTTTCAAGATCGGACAAAGTAAATATATTATTTAAACTTTTGCTCATCTTGCCGCCATCAATCTGTAAAAATTCCAAATGCATCCAAAAATGAACAACTTTGTGTCCCTCAAGGCAATCACTTTGAGCAATTTCATTCTCGTGATGAATTGTCTTATGATCTACTCCGCCTGTATGGATGTCTATATGGTCTCCAAGATATTTTCTGCCAATAGCTGAGCATTCTATATGCCAGCCAGGATAACCAACACCCCACGGACTATCCCATTTCATGATATGATTCTGCGGTGCAATAATCCATAGTGCAAAATCTGCAGGATGTCTTTTTTCGCCGTCCACTTCAATTCTAGCGCCTGCCATCTTACTATTTATATCGCCGCCAAGCTGCCCGTATGCGGCAAACTTAGAAATATCAAAATATATTCCTTTGCTGGTTTGATATGCATAGCCTTTGTCAAGTAAGCCTTGGACAAATTTTATGATATCCTCTATGACTGAGGTTGCTGGGCAGATATGCTCTGGCAAATCGACATTGAGTTTTTTTACATCCTGCATAAATACATCTGTATAAAATTTGGCAATT
>CASDQU010000056.1 GCA_949282835.1 uncultured Bacillota bacterium
TTAAAACTCCACCAAAGCTACCTTATGGCACATCAAAGTGTCTCCTTAATGATGCTGCCGTCAGGCTCTGACATGGTTCAGAGATTTTAATTGCATAAGACCTTGATTTCATCGCCTTAAATTTACGCACATATTTGACAAAATCAAGCCGCATGCAAGCGATCAATCCCACTATAGCGGATTGTGGGTTACAGAGCACCGCTAACTCTCCATCTATCTCGGCGTATATATTTTAGCATAATCTTTTATCTTTTGCAATCAAAATTTGAAAGCTTTTTTTGCAAATTTTGTCTATAATATTGAATTTTATTTTTTTATTTTTATAAAATGTGGTATTATATTAAAGATATTATTTGATATAAAGGAAAGTAAATATGGAAGAAAATCAAAAGTCAAATGCTCAAAGATTTTTAGAGGCTTATAATAATATAGATTATGCACTTAAAACAAGATACAATATAAATCGCTCAACTGGTTTTTCTGATTTGGTGAGAAAAGCGGTTGCCATCAATTATGTGGTAAGAAAATATCAAGACGAGCTTATTGATTATGGAAGATTGCGAAATGCTATTGTTCATAATAACAATGAAGAATATGTGATTGCAGAGCCGCACATAGAAGTTGTTAAGAATATTGAGCATATCGAAAAACTTCTGACCACACCGCCTAAAGCGGTTGATAGTGTGGCAAGACGCGAGGTATTGACTACAAGCTCAGGTAAAAGCATGAGAGAGGTTATCACACTTATGGCTTCTTCTAATTTTAGCAATATTCCAGTTTATAACAAAGACAAAGAATTAATAGGCGTTGCAAATGGTCAAAAAATATTAAATTCAATGGGACAATTTTTGCTTGCAGGTGGGAAATGTTCAGTTTTTCTTGACAATGTTCAAATAGAAGACATGTTATCTACTCTTCAAAATAGCAATTATTATGTAGTTAAAAATGCAAAATGTACTATTGAAGAGGCACTTGATGAATTTGATAAAAATCATAAACTATTAGCAATTCTATTTACCAAAAACGGCAATAAAAATGAACTTCCTATTGGTATTATGACAGGTGCGAATGTGGTTGAAGCTCAAAAAATTCTTGAAGATTATTGATGCTTGTTGTATTAATTTGATTTAATACTAAAATTTTGCAAATTGCTTGACAAGGCAAAGTATAGATTTTATAATTAAACTAGTTTTATAAAAGCGCTTGATAAAAGACAGGATTTTTAAGTGATTTCTTAAAGAGAGTTGCGGTTTGGTGGAAAGCAATAGAATAGCTTAAAAGTTATCACTTTTGTAGCTGCAGCTGTGAACAATTATTTTAGTTAAGTAATGGCTTGCCGGGACTTCCCGTTATAGAAGAGGCGGGTGTTAGCCTGCTAGCGAAGTTTACAAGTGGTATATAAAGCCTAGAAGGCTCTTGTGGCTTATTCTAGGCTTTTTTAATGAAAATTAGGAGGAATTTATGAAAAAAGAACAGGTTTTACCAAATTTTGTAGAGCTTGAACATGGAATTTTGAAATTTTGGAAGGAAAATGATTGTTTTCAAAAGCTTGTCAAAAAGAATGAAGGGCATGAGCGCTTTCGCTTTTTAGATGGGCCTGCTACAGCAAACAATAGGCTTGGTATTCATCATTTTTGGGGAAGAACACTCAAAGATTTGACTATTCGTTACAATGCTCTTAAAGGCAAGGATTGCATGTATCAAAATGGCTTTGATGGTCAAGGGCTTTGGGTGGAAGTCAATGTTGAAAAAGAACTTGGGCTAAATGGAAAACCTGAAATTGTAAAGTATGGCATAGATAAATTTACAAATAAATGTATGGAAAGAGTGCAATATTTTGCAAATGAAATTACAAATCAAAGTATTCGCATGGGGCAATGGATGGATTGGGATAACAGTTATTATACCAATACTGATGAAAATATCCTCTCTATCTGGCACTTTTTAAAGGAATGTGATAAACATGGCTGGATTATAAGAAAAAATCGTCCAATGGCTTGGTGTCCTCGATGTGGTACAAGTTTGTCAGAACATGAAATGAGCTCATCATATCACGAGGTGGAACATACAGCGCTATTTATCAAACTTCCAGTGAAAGGCAAAGATTTTAAGATTGTTGCGTGGACAACTACTCCTTGGACTTTGGCGGCAAATGTTGCACTTGCTGTACATCCACTTCTTAGCTATGCTCTAGTTGATTTTCATGGAGAAAAACTTTTATTAGGCAAAGACAGGCTTAGCATTTTAAAAGAAGAGGTGAAGATTTTAAAAGAATATAAGGGTAGTGACCTGGTTGGGCTTGAATATGAAACTTGTTTCCCAGAGCTTAAAGAGCAAAATTTTACTCATAAAGTGGTAGCATGGGATATGGTTGACAATGTAGAAGGAAGCTGTATTGTGCATATAGCTCCTGGTTGCGGCGTGGAAGACTTTGAACTTGGTCAGACCTTAGGCTTGCCTGAAATTTGCCCTATCAATGAGCAGGGCGTTATGCTTGAAGGCTGTGGTTTTCTTTCTGGCAAAAAGGCGAGCGAGGTGGTTGACTTGGTGGCAGAGCGCCTAAAAAAAGATAATAAATTATTATATGCACATAGATACAAGCATAGTTATCCATATTGCTGGAGATGTAAGACCGACCTTGTTTATAAGTTGGTAAGTGGCTGGTTCATTAAAATGGACGAGATAAGACCTATGGCACTTAGGGCTATTGAAGATGTTGAATTTAAGCCTTCTTATGCAAAAAAGCGAATGGCAGATTGGCTGACAAATATGGGCGATTGGAATATTTCTAGAAGCCGTTTCTATGGTTTGCCTCTTCCTTTCTATGTATGTGAAAAATGTGGCAAAGTTCATGTTATAGGAAGCAAAGAAGAGTTAAAAGAAAGGGCAATAGACCCAAAACTTGTAGATAGCCTTCCAAACATTCATAGACCATGGATAGATGATATCAAAATCAAATGTGATTGCGGCGAGCAGCTGTCGAGAATAACAGATGTGGGCGATGTTTGGCTTGATGCTGGAATTACTCCTTTTAGCACTAAGAAATATTTTACAGATAGAAAGTTCTTTGAAGAAAATTTCCCTAGCGATTATGTATGTGAGATGATTGAACAAATTAAATTATGGTTCTATTCTTTGTTAATTATGAGCGTAGTATTGACAGGCAAAGCTCCATACAAAAAAATAGTGACCTATCAATATGTCAAAGATGAGCATGGCGGAGAATTTCATAAGAGTGGCGGAAATTCTCTAGAAGCTGACCATGTGGCTGACAAGGTGGGAGCAGATGTAGTGAGATATCTTTATTCTTCATCTCCTCCAACAAATGACATGCGTTTTGGTTATTCTCTTACAGATGAAGCAAGAAGAAAACTCTTGGCTTTTTGGAATATCTATACTTTCTTTAATACTTATGCATGTATTGACAATCCAGACCTTGCCAATTTTAAGGTAGATGAGAAAAATCTCACCAATGCTGACAAGTGGATACTTGAAAGCATCAATCGTTTTATTGAGAATAGCGATAAAAATTATAGCGAAGATAAGAGCTACAATGTGGTGCATGAGTTTGAAAAATTGGTAGATGATATATCAAATTTCTATATTAGAAGTAATAGAAAGAGATTTTGGAAATCTGATAATAAAATAGACCAAATGACAGCATATTATTGTCTTTACTATGCTATAAAAAATATTTTGATAGTTATGACACCAATAATTCCATTCATATGTGAATATATTTGGCAAAATCTTGTCCGTGAAATAGAAACAAAGGAAAAAGAATGTATTATGCTTAGCGGTTTTCCTATGCCGCAGGGAACAAGATTTGAAAACATTATTGATGAGGTAAACCTTGCAAGAGATATAATTTCCTCAGCCTCACGCCTTAGAAATGAAAATCAAATCAAAGTAAAACAGCCCTTAAAAAAGATGTTTGTAGGTGGCGATGAAAAGATTGGCAATGTAATTAATAAGCTTGGCGATATTATCAAAGAAGAGCTTAATATCAAAGAGCTTATCACAATAGAAGATGACAGCATTTTCAATGACGAATATCTCACTGTTAACTTCAAGAAGGCAGGTGCAGTTTTAAAAGGCGAGGTTCAAGAGCTAAAAAACACCTTGCTGTCTCTTAGTGATGACGAAATGGCAAAATGTGTGGCAGAATTTAAAGAAAATAGTGTCAATGTTGGCAAATTTTCAAATTTAAGTAGCGAGCTATTCAACCTTGAGAAGAAACCAAAGAGCGAGTTTGTTATTTCACATGAGAACAAAATCACAGTTGTACTTGATATTTCGCTTGATAAGGAGTTGTTGCAAGAGGGCTATTATAGAGAATTTGTAAGAGGGCTTCAAGTTTTAAGAAAGGAAGCTGATTTTAGGGTGGACGCGCGAATTTATGCAAGTTTTACTCCTAAAGATGATGAAATGAAGAATTTACTACAAAAATATCAAGAAAAAATCAAGCAAGAAGTGCTAATCAAGGAAATTTTGCCATCAATAAGCGGAGAACAAATATCTAAAGAAGTTGAAGTAGGCGATAGTAGTATCTTTGTTAAATTTAAAAATTAAGGAGCGATATGTTAATAGCGAAAAACTGGGAAGATTATGAAGTGTTGTCTTGTGGCGAAGGACAAAAACTTGAAAGATGGGGAAAATATTATCTTTTAAGACCAGACCCGCAAGTTATTTGGCGCAGCAATGAAAATCTTGAAGCTTTTCCAAAACTTGACGGGAAATATATCCGCTCCTCTTCGGGTGGCGGAGCTTGGCAATATAAAAATAAACTTCCCCAGCAGTGGCAAATTAAATATAAAGATTTAAACTTTATCATTAAGCCAATGGGCTTCAAACATACTGGAATTTTTCCCGAACAAGCAGTCAACTGGGAAGATATGACAAATCTTATTAAAGACGCCAAAAGACCTATAAAAGTCTTGAACTTGTTTGCCTATACTGGCGGCGCAAGTGTGGCATGTTCTAAGGCTGGCGCTTTAGTGACCCATGTTGATGCTAGCAAAGGCATGGTGGAGAGAGCTAAGGAAAATGCACAAATAAACAACATCTCAAATATTCGCTTTATTGTTGATGATTGCAAAAAGTTTATAGAAAGAGAGATAAGAAGAGGCAACTTTTATGATGCCATAATCATGGACCCGCCTAGTTATGGAAGGGGAACTAACGGCGAAATGTGGAAACTGGAAGATAATCTCTTTGATTTTGTTATGCTAACTAAAAAAGTGCTTTCAAATAATCCACTTTTTGTCTTAATTTCTTCTTATACGACAGGATTACAAGCTAGTGTACTTTCAAATATTTTAACGCTAGTATTTGGAAAAGGTAATATAAATGCAGATGAAATAGGGTTGCCAGCAGGAGATATAGTCCTGCCTTGTGGCTGTAGAGGATTAAAAATATGGAAAAATTGACAGTTTTATATGAAGACAATCACATAATAGTTGTAATAAAGCCTCAAAATGTCCCTTCTCAAGAAGACAAAACAAAAGATAAGGACATGCTTAACCTTGTTAAAGAATATATCAAGGAAAAATATAATAAAGAGGGCAATGTTTATGTTGGTCTTGTGCATAGACTTGACCGTCCTACAGGAGGCATAATGATATTTGCCAAAACCTCAAAGGCGGCAGGTAGGCTGAGTGAACAGATAAGAGAAAATAAGATTGAAAAGACTTATTATGCTGTAACATCATCTGTGCCAAAAGATAAGCAAAAAGAGCTTGAAAATTATTTAAAGAAAGATGAAAAAAATAATATTGTTAAAATTGTACCAAGAAGTGAGGCTGGTGCAAAACATGCCAAGCTTTACTATAAAATATTGCAAACTAGAAATGACAAGGCTCTTTTGGAGGTCAAACTTTTGACAGGGAGGTCTCACCAAATTAGAGTGCAGTTTGCAGGTATCAACTGTCCTCTTGTAGGAGATGGCAAGTATGGCAAAGAGGCAAGTTCAAATAATTTAGGGTTATGGGCAGGAAGATTGGAATTTGTTCATCCTGTAACCAAGCAAAAGATGATTTTTGCTGCTCCGCCACCAGCCGATAAAGAACCTTGGTCACAATTTTATATAGATAAATATTTCATAAGATAAAAATTAAGAGATAAAATTTAAAAAAATGTTAAAAATATGACTAAGATTTTATCTCTTTTTTGTATAATTATATTTAGAGGTGTTTATGAAGAAAAGAAGTCAAATTAGCGAAAAATACAAATGGGATTTGTCCTATTTATGTGAAAGCGATGAGAAATTTTATCAAATTTTGGAAAGCCTTAAAAAGTATTTGCCCAAATTTAAAGGTTATGAAGGTAAATTAAATAATAAAAAGGATATCTTGAGTTATCTAAAACTTGAAGAAGAGTTTGATATGATTGCAAATCCTATTGCCTTATATTGTCACTTAAAAGGTGATGAAATTTTAAGTGATGAGAAGAGAAATATTATGCAACAGAAGCTTGACAATTTATTTAATGAGTTTAGCATTGAGACCTCATTTGCTTCTAGCGAGCTGCATGAGCTTGACGATAAACTTTTAGATGACATTATATCGGACTGGTCATTTAGCGATTATCAGCGGACATTTGAAGAGATAAAAAGAGCTAAAAAACATATGTTAAGTAAAGCGGAAGAAAAACTCTTGTCAGGTATGAATTTTTTAGATGGCTTTTCTTCTAATATGAAGATGCTTAGTGATGTTGATTTAAAGTTTGGAAAGATTAAAGATGGACAAAATAGAGAGTATGAACTTACTCAGTCAAACTATTCTATTTTTATGGCAAGTAAAGATAGAACCTTACGAAAAAATGCTCTTTGCGCATTAAATGGGGCTTTTGGCACAATGATTAACACATTTGCTAATAACTATATAAATGAAGTTAAATTAGACTGCTACTTTGCAAAAGTTAGGAAGTATGATAGCGCCCTTAATCAAGCTCTTGAAGATGAAGAAATCACAAGAGAGGTATATGACACTTTAATTAAAAAAGTAGATGAAAACTTAAAAATATTGTTTAAATTCTTTAAAATGAAAGCAAAAACTATGAATTTAAAGGATTTTGCGATATTTGACCATATGGCAGATATAGGAAAGTCAAAATCAAAATATAGTTATGACGAGGCAATGGATATAATAAAAGAGGCTTTAAGTCCACTTGGAGGAGAATATCAAGCTCTTCTTGACAGGGCAAAGAATGAGAGATGGATTGATGTTTATCCTAATATTGACAAATGCTCTGGTGCATATCAATCATCGGTGTACAATCATCCACCATATGTGCTAACAAATTTCGAAGGAGATTTAAATAGTATATTTACTTTGGCACATGAGCTTGGTCATGCAATGCATTCTTATTATAGTGACAAAAGTCAGGTCTATGCAAAGTCAGGTTATCCTATATTCCTAGCTGAGATAGCAAGTACTACCAATGAAATGCTTCTTTTTAATTATCTTTTAAATAAGTCAAAGAATAATCAAGAAAAAATCTATTTATATAATAAGCTTTTCACCGAAGTTAAAGGTACTATTTTCCGCCAAACTATGTTTGCAGAATTTGAAGCTAAAGTTCATGCCATGCAGGAGAGCGGTGAGGCTTTGACAAAAGATGGTCTATGTAAAGAATATTATGCACTCAATAAAAAATATTTTGGCACTGTCAAGCTTATAGACGAAATAAAATATGAATGGGCGCGTATACCTCATTTTTTCACTTCATTTTATGTTTACAAGTATGCAACTGGGCTAATAGCGGCTATTACATTCACAAATAAAATGTTGAAAGATAAAAATGCTGTAAAAGATTACTTTAAGTTTTTGACTGCTGGCGGAAGCAAAAAGCCACTTGAAACACTTAGAGAGGCGGGTTGCGACCTTGAAGATGAAAAAACTTTTGATTTGTGTTTTGAATATTTAGGCAATATGCTTAAAAATTGGCAAACATTAGAAAGATAAAATTATTAACCAATTAGATATTTTTAACATAATAGAAAGTATAAATTTGTTATTGCATTTACTACTTTGATATGTTACAATATTATTGCAAGGAGCGGCATTGTGGCAAATAAAATTCAAAAGATAAGAAATAGTACAAAGAAAACTCCCCAGCGAGGAGCAACCAAACATGCAGATAAAGACTATATTGAAATAAAAAAAGAAGTTGAGAATTTCTTAAAAATTAGTGGGCAAGACGCACTTACCGAACTTGTTAATTTTGCAAGAACTTTTGACAAACATCAAACTAAAATAAAGCAAATTATAAAGCAGGCAATTAGCGAAAATATCAAAAGAAGTAATCCTACAGCTGACGAACATTCTGCTATTGCAAAATCCTCTTTACAGTTTTTTTCTCCTCTATTTGATGGAGCAACCTTTCTTGAACGAAACTGGAGATTTATTCCATACATATTAAAAAGTCAAGAATATAGAAAAATTATGCAAGCTGAAAAAAGACTTGTATTTGTTAGAAATTATGATTATATAGCGCCTCTTTTTACATTTGAAAATAACTTTCAATTTCAAAAAAATGCCAAGACTAAAAATAACAAAACATTTAATGATTTACAGTTTTATGTAAATCCGAATGGCAATATGGTTTTTGCTAAAATTAGCACAGAAGAGTATACTCCAATTTCCAAGAAATTGATATCGCAAGAGGCAGAAAAGGGTGAAGATGAAAAGGAATTGCGAATTTACAATCCTGCTTTATATAATAAAACGCTTAGCATTTCAATGTATACTTTGCTTGAAGGCGACCCTTCTAGTGCACATAGCGTTATGAGATATGATGGTGGCGGCGACCACCCTCATCATAATATGTTTTTGCCATCAGATTACAGAAAAGAAGTTTTTGGAGATATTGCATCTATGCCACATTTCCATTTTCAAAATGAAGATGATAACTTGCTTTGCATTAAAAAAGTTATCAATAGCGATAAAAAGACGAGATGGAAAACTGGACGCTGCAATGCTATTGATGTCGACCACCTATGCAAATATTTGATTGACCTTGATAATTGTTCGCAAGAGGAGATAGAAAGATTATATAATAAAGATAGACATTATAATATGCCTTTTTTGGAAGCAAAATTTCAAAATAAATCTTTTAAAGTTGAGGCGAAGTCAAATGAATATATCAACACCTTATCTGAGGAAGACAAAGAATATGTATTTAATTTAATTGTCACTGTTAAACAAAATATAGATCAATTAAATTATTCGCCACAAAACTCATCTTTTAAAAATTTGATATATGCGCTGCAATTTATTAAAGAAATATATAATCAAAGAAAAACTGAAAATAACTGTGCAATCTTAAAAATTCTCTCTCAACTTGAATACATATATTCAAATGCGCTTGTAGATAGTATTTGCAACATTCAAAATAAGCTTTTATATCAAGATTACAAGCCAAGATATATAATTGAGGGCTCACATTTAAAACATGATAAAGAACAAGATGTAGAATAGAGGTGTTTATGAATAAATTAGAACTTGTAAAAACCAATCTTGCATCTCATATAGGAGAAGAAAAGATAAAGAAAATTTATCAAAATCGTTATTTGGTAGATTGTGGCATCATTTTATATGACAATTTTAATTCATTGCCAATAAATTTGGTAGAGATAGACAATAAGGTATATTTTGCAGATTATGGGCAAACACTTGAGGGGCTTGAATGTAACTTTGAAAGTATAAGTGAGGCTAAACAAGAGAAAATAACAAGCTTATTAAAAGATAATGATGTAGAATTTGATGGTAAGAGCCTAATCAAAGAAACAAACGCGCAAAACGCTTTTCTTGATTATAACAAATTTGTTAAAACTATAATTTTGATAGAGAGTATTATTGAAAGATGAATAATCTGCCTTGTTGGTCTACAAGCTGAGATGATTTCATCTTTCTTTTTTTAATATTAAGGAATTGTTTGCAATTTTAAATAAAAGTTGTTAAAATACATATATAAACATTAGACCTAGGTGAGAAATGGAAGACAAGGAAAAGATTATTGAGGTAGAAAACTTGACGCAAGACTACGGACATGGCCGTGGTGTTTTTAATATATCTTTTTCTGTCAATAAGGGAGAAGTTTTTGGCTTCTTAGGGCCTAACGGCGCAGGGAAAAGTACTACAATTAGACATATTATGGGTTATTCTAAGCCGCAGGAAGGTCAAACTCGCGTATTTGGAATGGAATCTTTCAAACAATACTATAAAATTTTAAAAGATATAGGTTATTTGCCGGGTGAGATAGCTCTTCCTGAAGGTTTAACAGGTTGGGAGTTTATTAAGATGATGGAGGACCTTCGTTCATCTCACAACAAAGAAAGATTGAAATATTTGCTTCAACTTTTTAAACTTAATCCTTCTGGCGAAACGAAAAAGATGAGCTTAGGTGACAAGCGGAAATTAGCCATTGTGACTGCCTTTATGGGTGACCCACAGGTGCTTATATTAGATGAGCCTACAAGCGGACTTGACCCAGTTATGCAGCAGGTTTTTATAGATTTAATTAAAGAAGAAAAAAAACGAGGGAAGACCATACTTTTATCTTCGCATATGTTTAATGAGGTAGACGCAACTTGTGACCGCATAGCAATAATTAAGGATGGAGTTATTGTTTCAACTTTTGAAACCAATACAATCAAACATAATGAAAATAAAAACTTTAAAATAAAGTTAAAAAATCACAAAGATTTAGATAATTTGATAGATAAATTGCCTAAAATTAGAAAAAATACTGTAAAAATCAAAAATATTGCACTGCGCTCAATAGATAGAGATAATTTGACGGTGGTCATAGCCGCCAATGATAAAGATGTCAATATGCTTGTAAAAATGCTTAGCGATTATAATATAGAAAGCTTTTTGGAAGTCAAATTCACCTTGCAAGATTATTTTATGCAATTTTATAGAGAAGATAAAAATTTTGGAGGTATCTTTTAGTGGAAGAGGTCATCAAAGTCGAAAACTTAACTAAAGACTATGGCGAAAATCGAGGAATTTTCGACATATCTTTTGCCGTAAAAAAAGGAGAAGTATTTGGCTTTGTTGGAACTAATGGAAGTGGCAAAACTACAACTTTGCGACATATAATGGGCTTTTTAAAGCCAGTCCAAGGCAAGGTTAGCGTACTTGGACTTGATTCATGGAAAGACTCTTGTGAGATAAAAAAATATGTAGAATATGTACCAGGAGAAATCGCTTTTCCAGACCTTAGAGATGGAACAACTTTCTTAAAAAACCAAGCAGAACTTTTGGGTGTGACTGATATGAGTTATGCCAATTATCTTATTAAAAAGTTGCAGCTTGACCCAAGTGCCAATTTAAAGCGAATGAGCAAAGGCATGAAACAAAAAACTGCTATCGTTGCCGCTCTTATGGCTGATAAGGATATCATTATTCTAGATGAGCCAGCAACAGGGCTTGACCCGCTTATGAGAGAGACCTTTTTGGAACTTATTTTAGAAGAAAAGAAAAAGGGCAAAACTATCATCATGAGCAGTCAAATGTTTGATGAGCTTGAACTCACTTGTGATCGGGTGGCATTAATACTCAATGGTCGCATAATAGATATTGCAGATATAAACTATTTAAAAAATTTGCCTTATAAATTATATAAAATAGAATTTAAAAGTAGAGAAGACTATTTAAAATTTAAAAAATTAAAATTTGAAATAGTGCGCGATCAAGAAAAATACAACCAAGTTACAGTTAAACTTGACAATAAACATATCAATAGATTGTTTAACACTCTCAAAAATTACAATTTGAAATTTATAAGTCAAGTTAAACATGACCTTGAAAAACATTTCAAAGATGTGCTTGCTCTTCAGCCTGAAAGTTATGTATATAAAGAGGAAGAGACGAGAAAAGATTTGAGACGAGAAAAAAGAAAATTACACAAAGAGAAAAAACAAATAAAACAACAGTCAAAAAATATAGAAAAGGAGGTGAGAGATGTTTAGCAAAGCACTTTTTAAGCAGTCGTGTAAAGCAAATTGGATAAAATGGCTTACTGTAACTATTGCGACTTGTGCAATGCTTGCTATAGTTATTATAGTTTTAGGAAATCTTGGTATTAACGATATTCGAGATTCGCTAAAAAACATTTTTGTTCAGGCAGACCAAGAATCGGCATTAAAAGAAAATGCAGTTGATAGTTATGACCTTTATCTTTCATCGGTAAAAGGATATGAGAGTTTGGAGGCAAACACAACTTACATTTCAGTGTTAAATACCACTTTTGATAGTCAAGTACTTGAAGCTGAAAGTAATAAAGGAAGCGCTCTTTCAAGAGAGGAGCGTAATGTGATAATTGCCGCTCTTACTGAAAGTTTAGTTAATAGCGGTATGCTTGAAAACTTTGGTCTTGATGAGGCTACTGCAAGAATTTTAATCACTACATATCTTACCACATATAGTGAAGACCAGCTTAGCGGCGTTGAAATTCCTCCAATGTTTATAGAGGAAGAAGGCGAAAGGGTACAAAATCCTGAGTATATTGCATATGTACAATCTTTGATTAAAAGGGCATTCTTAGAGGTTATCTATCAAAATGCGTATAATGATTATATTAATAAAGGTTATGCAGAGCAAGAAGCAACATCTTCAGCGGTGGTAGCTAAGCAGCTTTCAGATGATGCTATAGAAAACTACAAATTAAATGGCAGCAGCATAAGTTATGATTATAGTGATGATGCAAGAGAATATGTCAATATTCTGATTTGCGATCAAACTAAGCAGCAGATGCAAAATCAAGGTTTGACAGAGGATGAGATAGAACAATATGGAGTTTCTGCTAAAGTTATCTCAAACACTGCAATAACAACATATCAATTATGGCTTAGCGAAGGAGTTACTGTTGAAGAGGCTAGGTCGCACGCAACCGAGAGCATAAGTGACCAGCTTGATGAAAAGGTGGCAGAGGCTTTAAGCGAACTTGGTAATATGGATATTTATGGTCTTATTATTGGGTCAATATTCTATAGAATAGCAGGTTTGTTACTTCCAATGGTATTTGTAATTATGGTGGCTAATGGCTTGCTGGCAGGTCAGGTAGATTCTGGTTCTATGGCATATGTATTATCAACACCAACTAAAAGACGAACGGTTACAGTGACACAAATGGCTTATCTATTATTTTCACTCTTTGCAATGTTTGCTCTATTAACTATTATAAGTGT
>CASDQU010000057.1 GCA_949282835.1 uncultured Bacillota bacterium
TTTTTTTATTTCGGGATATATCGGAGCGGAGCGAAGATATAACCGCGTTGTCGGGAGTGATTCAAATTTAGCTTCCGATAGCCATTAAGAATAAAGACATATAGTGATTTTCAAATTCTAAAACAAGTCGTTATCGATACTAATTTTAACAGCAAAAAGCTGGTGGAAATTAAGTAGATTGTCTTGTTTTAAACTAGGCTTCCAAGTCTAGTTTTTTTACATTATTCTATATTCTCAGCAAAGAACATATTTTTGAATTTAACATTGTTTTCAAAGAGTTCATCAAATGTTCCTATATCTTCAATTTTGCCGTTTTCAAGGAAGAAAATCTTGTCTACATTTCTAATTGTTGACAATCTGTGTGCGACAATTACTATTGTGCTTTTACCTTTAAGAGAATCGATGCTGTGTTTGATTTCTTCTTGTGCGAAGTTATTAAGAGAACTTGTACTTTCATCAAAGATGATAATAGGTGAATTTCTTAAGAGTGCTCTTGCAATAGCAAGGCGCTGTTTTTGTCCGCCAGAAAGCTTTATTCCGCTCTCGCCAACTTTGGTGTCAATGCCTTTAGGCAGGGTATCTATAAGATCTTTAAGCGATGCTTTTAATATTGCATTGTCAAGTTCGCTATCCGAGGCATCTTTCTTGGCAAGCAGTGTGAACAGTGAAAGTACAGGAGATAAAACCCTACTTGCATTTGACACAGCAGTTGTTCCTATTTTAGCAATCATTATTATTGCTTCACTTGTTTTGTCTATTGTAATGCTTGTTATGCACTTCAAGAAAAACTGATATTATAGGCAAGCAGGCTGAGTGCAAGATATTCTATAGAGGAGAACTTAAACAATCAAACCTATCTTGTAAAATTTAAAAACGACAACTTCGCCTTTGTCGATAAAAATAAGGAAAAATAATTGTAAATAAAAGCTTTTTATGGTATCCTATTATTAAGGATGAAATATGAGCAAATATTATAAAGAATATAATTTTTTTGATATCAGCAATGAAAAGGAATACTTTTCAAACTTGACGATACTCAATCACTTTAAAACGATGCAACAAAGTTATGACAACACCTGCGCAAGTGCCTGCGTCGTAATGCTATTAAATTATTATAATGATAACCGTTTTAGCGAGCAAGATGAGCTAAAGCTTGCAAAACTTCTTAAGACAAAACCCTTTCCTATTGGAACAGAGCTAACAAATTTTGTTAAGTTTTTCAAGAACATTTCAAATAGTGAGTATAGTTACAGCATCATATCTTCGCTCGACTATAAAAAGGACAAAAATGGGCTATGTTTTCCTACTTTTGAGGACTTTAAAGAGTTTGTGCTTGAAAACCTCAAAAATGGCTGTCCTATCATTGTAGAAAACGTTGACTATGGCGGACACTACAAAATCATTATAGGATATGACTGCATAAATGATAACCCCGATGAGGACATTTTAATCTTTGCCGACTCTTCCGACCTAAACGATGGCAACAAGGACGGCTACTATATCTATCCTGCTGACAGGTTTTATTATATGTGGTTTGATGACCATTGCTTTAAGAAAAAACACAGAAAACAGCCTTTTATAGTTGTTAAAAAGGTAAATTAGAGCTTTAATTTTCAGCCCAAAATCAACTACCCGCCTAAATTAAACAAAAATATTGAATATTACAGGTCACCATGATATAATGGTTTTAAGGAGAGAAATATGAATTTTATTGTGCCAGAAGAAGAGAATGTTGACTCTGTGATTCTGTTACAAAGTTGATTGCCATCATAAGAACAGTTACTAGTGTGCCGTTCCAGCCTATACTCTCAAGTGCGTTTCCGCCAAAGACTGAGGCAGGCGCAAAGGCGCAGTAGAACAAAAATACAAGGGTCATCGCAAGTGGCACGTTGCTTGCCGACTTGAAGGTGAACTTGCGGTTGAATGTAAAGTTCCAAATAACAGATAGCGCAACCAGATATAGATCAGGGGAAAGACCCTGATTTTTTATTTAGTCTTCGGGCTATATCGCAAATGTCAGTCACAGTGGTATTACAAACAATTTCAAGTTAATGAAGATTTTTCAATCAATTTGCCATCTTTTAGAGTGTAGTATTTAAATCTTATAATCAAACATGCAACTAAGAGAATGATGTCGCTGCTAACTAGAGCGGTTTCATTACAATAAGGAGTAGGCAAAAAAGCCAAGCCAACTCTTGCAAATTTTGAAAATAGTTTATTTGCGGTGTTTTTTATAAAGGAATGATTTAACTGAATAAAAGCAGATAGATTTGCGTTTAAACAGTATATAAATGAGCTTGTTATTTGAAGAACTAAGTATATTATTCCAATCGTTAAATTGACATGATACACATTAAAAAGCGAGAAGAATAATATTATACTGATTAAATTTGCTATTAGTCCTAAAACAAATGAGCGGGCAAGTGCTTTTTTATATAGATAGTTATCTTCTGCTATTTCAATTTTAGCGACAGTTGAAATGGCACTTAATCCATCATATTGTGCATCTGTAATAAGGGCGACAAAGTTTATTGCAATAACATATTCTTCACCATAACTAAAAGCATTCCTAAAGCCAAATAAATATATTATAAGCATGAATAAGGCATCTAATAAAGTTGCAGATTCATATTTAAAATTTGTTAAAATATTAAAATCAAATTTAAATTTTTTAAATTGCCATATATAAAGAGACAATATATAGATAAATGACACTGATAGTGCAATAGAAATAATTATTGTAAGATTTGGAGTTATTAAAGCGGGCACAATAAGAGATATAAAAGCCAATAAATTAAAAAGTAAGCTGTGTAAATTGGCTGATTTTTCTTTGTTTCAAAATATAGTTTTTCCATAATAAGGGCAAACATCAACTGCAAAAATAGATTAGCAATAGCATAGAGAGCAAGTTCACGGTAAATATTAACTTCCAAATTCATAAAGGCAATATAGTCATCAACAAACAGCGCTACCAAGCCAAATATGACAAAGGAAAGAATTAGGCAGAAGACTATTGAAGAATAAACTGCATTTTCCTTCTTTTCTTTTATCTTTTTTATATTAGCGCCTGTACCAAAGGCAGATTTTAAAAATATCCAAATAAATTGCAGTGGATATGTCAATGCAAATACATTGCTTAAATGAGGCTGATTTAATATAATAGCCAAAATCAACCAAGACAATATTGGAAAAATAGAAATAGAAAAAAGTCCACCGGCGACATTTAAAAGTCTTTTCATTAAAATAAATCCTTTACATGACAAGTATAAAAATTATATAAAGAATTGTCAATAAATAAAAAAATCTTCATTGATTTGAAGATTTTTTTACTTTTTAAAGCCATCTTTAAGAGAAATAGTGCTATTAAATATATAATTTTCAGGTGTGCTATCTTTATCCATGCAGTAATAGCCCTTTCTTATAAATTGGAATTTATCTTCTACTTTGGCATTTTTAAGGAAATTTTCTGCATAAGCGGTCTTTTCAATTAGAGAATTAGGCTCTAATATATCTTCTACTTTTGCGCCTTCTGATAGTGCCTTTGCAGGATTTGCAATTTCACGCTTAATAAGGTTTTTAAATTCACGAACGGTTATTTTAAAGTAATTATCATCACTTACAAAGTGTATTGTGCCTTTGCATTTAACGCCGCTTGTATCATTGCCACTTTTGGTATTTGGCAAATATTCACATTCAAGATGGTCTATTTCGCCATTTTCATCAAAAATAACTTTATTACATTTAATGATATAAGCACCTTTTAGTCTTACAATTCCGCCTTCAACAAGACGATTGTATTTTGGTGGTGGATTAAGAGAAAAGTCTTCTTTTTCTATATAAATTATTTTTCCGAATTTTGAGATATGTTTGCCAGCATTTTCATCATTTGGATTATTTTCGATTTCAATATCTTCACTTTTATTATCAAAATTAGTGATTACAACTTTAAGAGGGTCAAGAACCACCATAGCACGCGTAGCAATGTTATTAAGATCATTTCTAACATAATACTCAAGCGCACTATAAGGCACGGTAACCTCAAGCACATTTCCCCAGCCCACCGATTTAACAAAATCTTTAAGAGCTTTTGCGGTATAGCCTCTTCTTCGTACCCCAACAAGAGTAGGGAAGCGTGGATCATCCCATCCTTTTACGATACCGTCATTTACAAATTGTTTTAGATATCTTTTTCCAATTAAAACATTTTCAATAGTAAGCCTTGAAAATTCTCTTTGTTTTGGTGGATATGGTCTTTTCCAGCCATTTTCAATAAACCACTCATAGAGAGGACGATGTTCATGAAATTCCATTGAACAAAGGCTATATGTGACACCTTCAAGAGCATCTTCAAGAGGGTGAGCAAAGTCGTACATAGGGTATATGCACCACTTGTCGCCCAGGCGATAATGATGAGCTCTAAGCACTCTGTACATAACAGGGTCACGCATATTCATGTTAGGGTGAGCCATATCAATTTTAGCTCGCAGAGTTGCCTTGCCGTCTTCAAATTTGCCATCTCTCATATCTCTAAACAATCTCAGGTTTTCTTCAATCGAACGATTTCTATAAGGACTTTCAATGCCTGGTTCTGTCAAAGTGCCTCTGGTTTTTGATACCTCTTCCGCAGAAAGTTCACAGACATAAGCTTTGCCATCTAAAATCATCTGCTCAGCAATTTTATATATATCTTCAAAATACGCCTCACTAGCATAGATTAGTTTATCTGGTTTATATCCAAGCCAAGCAAGGTCTTCAAGATAGCTTTCAGCAAATTCACCCTCTTCTTTCAAAGGGTTGGTATCGTCCATTCTAAGATAGGTTTTTCCGCCAAACTTAGCAGCAGTATCAAAGTCGATTGTCCAAGCTTTGACATGTGCAATATGCCAATAGCCACTTGGCTCTGGTGGACAACGAGTAATTACTTCTTTGTTTACTCCATTTTTTAGATCGCTTATAATTTCCTTTTCAAGATCGTTTTCTGGAATGATAGTATCTAAATCGATATTGTTAATTTTCATATTTTTCTCCAAGTTAATTTTTATTTTTTAAAAAAGACAACTTATTTTTAATTCTTGTAAGCGCATTATCAATACTTTTTTTTGATAAATTACTCATTGAAGATATTTCATTATAGTTATAACCTTTTAGGTAAAGTGATAATACTTTTAACTCAAGTGAGCTAAGATGCTCTTTAATTTTTTGTTTAATCTCATTCATTCTCTCTTTTTCAAGCAATTTGTCATCAGGAGAGGGGAGAGAAGAAGGTATATAAATTTCAAGCTCGCCATCTTCATCATCTTGAGAAGGGTCGTTAATAGAAATAGCGGTTGAGAGAATTTTGTTTTTTTCAGCGCTTGCAACTTTTATAGCACTTTGAAGTTGATGTTTTATACAAGTAGAGGCAAAAGTTTTAAAAGAGGCGTTTTTATTTTTGTCATAATGTCTGATAGCCTTATATAGCCCAATCATGCCTTCTTGCAGAATATCTTCACTATCTCCATCGGCAAGGAAATAACTTCGTGCAATTTTACTAACCATAGGCTTGTATTTTTTAAATAACTCATTTACGCAAGCCTCATCTCCTAATTGTGCATTTAACGCAAGTTGTTCATCAGTCATGTTGCCCCTCTCTTTGTCTAAGCACCTCAAAGATTGTTATAGCGCAGGCTACTGACGCATTTAAAGAATTAACTTTACCTTTTAAAGGAAGAGCCAAAGTGCCATCACAATATTTTATCAATGAAGGCTTTATACCAAAGCCTTCAGAGCCGATAATAATGCCAATAGGGCAGTCAAGTTTCTTATTATATATATTTTCGCCCTTTGCATCAGTGGCAAAAACAAAAATATCTTTTTCTTTCAAATATGTGATAGCATCCTTTAAATTTGTCACCTTGCAAACAAGCATGTTAGATATTGCACCAGCGCTTGTTTTAAAGACGGTTTCATTGATTTGCGCACAACGATTTTTGGTGATTACAACGCCATGTACTCCTGCACATTCGCAGCTTCTTATTATAGCGCCAAGGTTATGAGGGTCTTCTATTTCATCAAGTAGCACTATAAAAGGTTTTTCATGTTTACTATAAGCCAAATTTAAAATGTCATCTAATTCACAGTAAGAGAAATTAACACTTAAAGCTATAAAACCTTGATGATGAGAAGTCTTTGATTTTTTATCTAAAATATTTTTAGGCAAAAATTCCACTTTGACTTTGTTTTGATATGCCAAATCAACAATTTTATCTCTTCGATTTTTTAATGCTTGGTCGACTAGAAGTTTATTTATAGTTATGCCAGCTTGCAAAGCTTCTAAAACAGCATTTTTCCCTTCAATTAACATAATTTATCCTTTTTGTTTATTTTATATAAATAGCCACTTTTTGTCAAATTGTTTTTCTTTATCTATGCTAATTTTGATTAAATATTTGTATAGAAAGGTTTAAAATTTCATCAAATCTATTTTGATTGCCTTTTAAATAAAGGTAGCCAATTAAAATTTCAAATGCAGTTGCATAACTGTAATCACTTGAGCTTGCATTTTTAGCATGATGTTTTGCTTTTACATTGCGACCTCGTCTAACGATGTCAAGTTCATCTTCATCGAGAAAAGGCATCAACTTTTTAAGCATATTAGCCTGAGTATTAGCCTTGCAAAAATATGCGGCATGATTGTGATAATTTCCCATTTTATCATTTATTTTTTTTGCGACAAATTCTCTTACAAAAAGAGTATGCACGCCATCGCCAATAAAAGCCAGCGGCAAAAGATTGGTCTTAATTAAATTTTCTAAAAGTATATTATTTTCTTTAATTATCATATAACCTTCTTTAAAATATCAATTAAATTGTGTCAAAAATTGTCATATTTTTTATTAATTAAATATTTTTTTAATATTTTTCGAAATTTATTTTATTTTTTTAAATAATTTCATATTTTATTTTGTATATTTTTTAGTGTGTTTTTTTGAGCTTTATTTAATTTTTAAATTTATTACACATTAAATCTAAATAAAATCACATCGCCATCTTGTACCACATAATCTTTACCTTCCATGCGGACCTTTCCTTTTTCCTTTGCTTTAAGGAAAGACCCGGCCTCAACAAGGTCATCATATGAAACAATTTCTGCTTTTATAAAACCTTTTTCAAAGTCGGTATGAATTTTGCCGGCAGCTGCAGGCGCTTTTGTTCCTTTTTTGATAGTCCAAGCGCGAACTTCTTTTTCGCCAGCAGTTAAGAATGACATAAGCCCTAAAATATCATAACTTGCCGAGACAAGTTTTTCAAGCCCGCTTTCTTTTATGCCAAGCTCTTCTTTAAAGAGGATTTGTTCATCTTTATCAAGTCCTGCAAGTTCTTCTTCAATTTTAGCACATAACACAATAGTTTTAGCATTCTCTTTTTCTGCATAATCTTTAACCATTTGAACAAATTTGTTATCACTATTACCAATGTCATTTTCGCTAATATTAGCCACATAAATGACAGGTTTAGCGGTGAGGAGCTGAAGATTTTTTAAAATTTTCACCTCTTCCTCTTCAAGTGGAGAAAGACTGCGAGCGGGGAGATTGTTCTCAAGAGCCTCTTTGATTTTAGCGAGAAGGTTTACAGTAGTAATAAGAGATTTGTCGCCAGTTTTGACCAATTTGGCATTTTTTTCATATAATTTATCTACTTGTTCAAGATCGCTCAGCGCAAGTTCTAAATTGATAACCTCAATATCTCTAATAGGATCTATACTGCCATTTACATGAATGATTTTTTCATTTTCAAAGCAGCGCACAACATGTACGATGGCATCAACCTCTCTAATATGACTTAAAAATTTATTCCCAAGCCCTTCTCCTTTGCTAGCACCTGCGACAAGCCCAGCAATATCAACAAATTCGATGGAAGCAGGGGTAATTTTTTGAGTATGATAAAGATTGCCAAGTATATTAAGTCGCTCATCTGGAACATCAACAATACCTATATTTGGCTCAATGGTGCAAAAAGGGTAATTTGCACTTTCTGCACCAGCATTTGTAATTGCGTTAAATAATGTACTTTTTCCTACATTAGGAAGTCCAACGACACCAATTTTCATAAATATTTTCCTTTTAATAATAGAGCGCGCTTAAGAGCGCGCCCTTAAAATATTGATAATTAAGCCTCTGTTTCTGCAGCTTTATCACTGCTCTCTTCTTTAGGAGCTTCAGCCTCACTTTCTGTAGTCTCTCTATTAGTTTCATTTTCTTGTCTAGCTTGAGCCCTTGCATTTTCAATTTCGGCTTGAGCAGCTTCTCTTGCACGTTGTTCTGCAGCCTCTTTATCGGCTTTTCTTTGGAATAATTTAGCAAGCAGAGGAAGATCTTTGACAATAGTCTTTTTGTTTTGTTTATCAATTTTAGATTTAGCTTTTTTATCTTTTTCTTCTCTTGCTTTTTCTTCTTTTTCTTTAGCTTTTTTCTTTAATTCCTCTTCTTCTTTTGCCATTTGTTGAGCGAATTTATTATTTAAAGATAGTAGTTTTTTAACTAGTTTATCTTTATTTTTAATTTTGCCAAGTTTTCTAATTTTTTCCAAATCAATTCCCGCGTTCTTGAAGACTGCAATATCAATATCGTCAACGCCTTCAAAACCAATAACACGATTGAGTTCAAAGAATTCTCGGTCACCTTCAACAAAAGCATTTAAAATCTTGTCAATTTCACTATTTTGAGGATTGTTTTGAATAAATTCACAAATTTCACCAAAACAATATCTAAATCTGCCTGCTCTTGCACGATATTTTGTGTAATCATCTTTAGCCAAAACAGCTTCGCGATCTTCTTTAGTGACAGCTCGAGAGGCAACCACTTCTCTAGAAATTTCTATGCTTTGCCGTGTCGAAGCTCTATTAAATTGCTTTTCATGAATAGTTGCAATTTGTGAAAGCTTATCCAGATCTTCTTTTGAGAAGTCGGCTTTAGATATAAGAGCCAAAGTTTCATCAAGATCAATGCCAGCTTTTTTGAGTAAATCTTTATCAATCTTACTTAGCGTGGTTATAGCTGTTTGATTAAGAGAAGGGTCAATTTCATGAGATGTTAGCTTTACTATAGCGCCAATATATGAACTATAAGCTTGCTTTATGTCAAATTGTTTTTTATATAGCTTATATAACTTTTTAGTACTATCATCAAATTGGCTAATTTTGATTTGGTCTCTTTTAATCTTGTATCTCTTCATTTCGTCATCTGAAATTCCAGCCTCTTTAAGAAGAGTATCTACTCCACTTTGGAAACTGTCAGCTTGCGCAAGAGTTTGTGCGATTACATCTTTATCTATACCCATATCGGTAAACAGTTTGACATAGTTGCTATATGTTGCAACAGTTTCATCATCAATTCCTTTTACCTGTCTCTTTATTTCTTTATCGACAAAATCTTTGCCCATGTCAGAATGATAAGCAGTAGCAGTAAGCTCAGTTTGATTTTTGATTAAATCTTTATTTTCTGCAATAAATTTTTCAAAAGCCTTTACTTTATCTTTATCAGACATTCCAGCAGGGAAGTATCTATTTACGATATCAGAGAATTTTTCGCCAGTTTTAAGCTCACTACTACCAACATATTGTTCAAGTCCTTCTTTGATAATGCTTGCCGCGCTTCTATGAGGAGAAGCTTTAGCAGTTGCGTTAAAGAAGTTTTTAAGCGCTTTATTTTGTTCTTCGCTGAAAGCTTCAAGCACATCAGTCGTATGAATATGAGCATTAATAGTTCTATTTAGCGTATTTGCAGCATCTTTTGTAGCAGGGAGTTTTTCGCTGCCCATAGCAAGCTGATAAGTTGAGTGATAGAGCGCATCTTGGTAATCACCACGCAAAACACTTAAAGCTAAATCAGTCGCCATTTTATAGGTATTTTGAATTTTCGGTAAATTTTCTACTTCAGCCCTTATCTGTTCAGGAGTTTTCCCATTTGGCGTAACTGTTTCTCGGAATGATTTTTCATATTGGTAATTTGAATTTAAGAATGTTGACACTATAAGTTTTTGAGTTTCAACTGGGAAGGTTTTGAGCTCAGGGTAGCGCAAAACGAACATTTTAAGAGATGTTTTTTCTTCTCTGTCTAATCCATTTGGGTTGAAAGTTTTATATTTAAATATAGTTTTGCCATTTTTATTGGTAATAATTTCTACATTTGATTTTGGCATGCTCCTATTTATATGGTTGAAAGTTTCATTTATTTTGCCAATGTAAACATCTTGATAACCTTTGCAGGCGCTTGCATACAATGTAGCATTTTGAGCTTTATCAAACAACTCTACATAATCTTTAGAAGTCTCTTTAGATGGGAAACGCTTGATAGTTCTTTCACCATCTGAAAGGGTAACAGATAGCGCTTGTGTCTTGCCATCTTTGTCTTTTGGCAATTTTATGATAGTAGCAAGCTCTGTGAGACTAAGTTTAGAAAGTCTTTTTACCTCATCTGTATATTCATCTCCAACTAGGACATGTTTTTCCAAGAAATTTAAAATATCTTGTTTAGCAAGCCTTGAAGCAATTTCTTCTGTTGAATGGTTTTTAGAATATACCAAAAGAGAAGAGTTAGGAGCTATACCATTAAGTCCAATGTCATTTTTCTTATCTTCAATGTAAGCTGCTGCTACATCTTTAGCATAGTATTCTTCAAAAAGTTGATTTTTGAGTTCTTGATAGGTAATTAAATCTTTATTATATTCAGTTTCTTTATTTTCAATAGTATTGTCAACAAATTTTTTTGTCGCCATAAAAATTTCAAGTTCATGCGCACTAATAGTAGCAGAAGGAAGAATTGTTCTATTATTTTGCCTGAAAACAAATTGCTTAGCAAATTTTTCTTCAGATTTGTTATAAGCTCTTTCTGTGTAACTTTTCAAGAATTGAACGGTAGCTGTTTCACATTGTGAGAAGAAAGCAAAATTCTCATCTTTTGAAGAAGCAATAATTTCCTCTTGATATTTAACAAGATGGCTAAGATCTTTAGTCTTGTCATATTGGTCTTTAGCAATAAGAGCAAGGTCGTCAAATTTTTCTTGAGTTGCTTGTGCTATACTAGCAAAGCGTTGAGCAGCCTCTGCTCTTTCTTGTGCAGGCAAGCTGTCAATAAGTGCCTCTACTTTTTCATGAGTTACATTGCCATTTATTGAATAACTTTGAAGAATAGATTGCCCATATCTATCGATGAAATGCAGTCTTTCATCTGGAGAAAGTTCGGCATGAGAAATCAAATATTTAATTCGTTTTTCATTGCTCTTTTGAATTTCATCTTTTTGAGATTGATACAGCTCATTTTCTGTTGCTTGAGCGGTGTTAGCCTCATTTAAAGAGGAGATAAATTGTGCTAGCTCTTTGTCATTCTCAGGAGTGAACATATGCTCAATGTCACGAGTTTGACTTGATGAAAGAGAGGTAAAATATGTTTTAGAGAAATCGCTAATAAGTTGACTTTTAACCTCTGCATTAGTTTCTGTTCTAATTCTTTGAAGATCACCAGTTATTTTTTGCTTTAGTTGTAAGGAGTCAAGACTAGTTAAGCTTTGTGTGCCATAATTTTCAGGTTGACCTTCTCTTCTTACAAAGCATGCGCCATTTGTATTATATATATCCGCAAATGTACGAGCTACAGAGTTTCCGCCATGTTCTGGGTCTGCTGACATCATATTATTAAGAACAGCAATTTTTTCTTCTGATTGTGCGTGATAATTTTCAAGAATATGTTCATTTTCAATGAAATTCTCTTTAAATTCGGCATTATCTGCCTCTTCTTGTTCATATTCTTGTACTCTGTTCATGGCTCTAGTATAAGGAGTGAAAGCTATTTTATCGGCAAAAGTATTTAACAGTCCTCCTCCAATAACAAGTCCTAAAGCTATAAAAGCCGCAATTACATTAATACCTGGGATCATACAGCAAATACCAAGCCAAATACCAACACCCATCATAGTATTTCCTACCGCTTCTGCGGTATCTTTAAATTCTCGTCTTTCACCTGGTATGCGTGGGCCTCTCTCTAGGCGAGTTCTTCTACGCCTATTATCTGGCTGGCGCTCTTCTTGTGGATTTCCTGTTGGTGGAGGGGGTGGGTTATTTCCACCTTCATTATTTTCTCCCTCTCTTTCTCCATCTCCAGGTTGTGGAGGTGGATCGCCTAAAACTCTAGTGCCTCCGCCGTCGCCAGGACCACCGCCAGAGCCTCCTCCGCCGTCGCCAGAGCCACCGTCGCCAGAGCCTCCACCGCCAGAGCCTCTAACAAGGCCAAGAAGTTCGCCCATTTGCGCGCTAATTTGTTCGAGTAGTTGTGTTTGTCTGATTGGTGCATTTGCTTTCATAAGATTTTTCACCGCTTGAAACATTTCATCTACTATTTTATTCAAATTTTCCAATTCAGCTTTGATTTCTTCAAGATTTACAGGCTTTGGATCAGATGTTTTCAAGATATTGTTAATAGCGACAATCTGAGCTGAAATATTTTTGATTGCAATATTTATATTATTAACATTTTCAGGTTTTTTATCAAGGTCTTCTAAATTAATATTTATATTATTGATCTCAGTGCTAATTGTTTCCAAAGTCTCTTGAATGAATTTATTATCACTACTCAAAGATTCAAGCAATTTATTAATTCCTTCAAATTGTTTACCTAAACGGTCGGTACAGTCATTTAAAGTTTCAATTATTTTAGACTCATCAAGATTTAGCTTTTCAATTTGTTCTGAGATGCCCAAAACAGCTTTTTCCAGAGCATCCAAACCTTTTATTTCTATTCCATCTTTTAAAAATTTATTCAATGCTTCATTTAGAGTTTTAAAATCTTGTAGTATTTTTTGCATGTCTTCTTGGGTAGGGGATTTAGCAAGTAGTTCCTTAATGCCTTCAACCAATTTAAAAAGAGGTTCTAGATCTGGATTTTGAGTTGGAGTTTTGTTTAATTTATCTATTTTTTCATCAATATCTTTAATGCTTTTATTAATTTGTTCTAATTGGTCTGACATTTGTGTGCGCATTAAGTTAATAACAGTAACAATATCGGTGAAATCAGTTTCTTTGCCTTTTGAAACATTTTTGATATCTTGTAGAGCTTTTTCCATTCGCTCCATTTTTTCATTGATATCCTTTTTCATGTTTTCAAGCTCTGTTTTAGTGCTCTTTAATGTTTCGGCGCTTTCTTTAGTTGTTGTGTCAATATTGCTAACCTTCTTTGATAAAGTCACCAATTCAGCATTAGTACCATCCATCTGACTACTGATATCTTTAAGTGTTTGAGTGGATTGTTTCATTTGTTCAATTATGGTATTGTTTTGATCTGTCGCTGTAGCCAGCCGCCCATCAATAGATGTGAGCCGATTTATAATTTCTTCGTTTACGCCAGAGACAATGTTATAGGTATTATAGATATTAGTAACATTAGTAATATGAGTTGGTTTTAATTGAATATTTGAAATTGTTGTATTATTATATTGATTGACTTGTTTAGTAGATAAATTAAGTATAGTAATTTTTTCATATGGAGTATCGTCATCATCTCTTTCACCTAAGTTTTCATTTATTGAAAGTTGTCTTACAGAAGGTTTCTTATAATTGAAAGAATGATTAGAATATTCCCTTATATCTTCTTGGAAAGAAAGAGGGGTATACTCATCTTTTTCATCATACATAGCTTTTATATCACTATTTTTTAACTCTTGCCCTTTAACTTCTGGCGAATTTTGTTCAATTCTTGGGTCGTTATAAGTCATAGATGTATTTTCGAGCATAAGCTTGATAGCGGCATTAAAGCTGTCCTTATTTTCTTGAGTATCGCCATCTTCTATTAAAGGTATTTTATAATATGGTTTTGTGCTGCCACTGGTAGCAATGACAAGGCCTTGCTTGCCATCTTGGTCATGCTGATAAAAGTAGCCAGAGACTTTTTTGAAAGCGCCGCCTGTAAATATTAAGTTATCACCTTTATCTTTTCTATGGACCATAACCATATTTGAATTGATATTTTCTGAAGCATCAAATTTGGCGCGAACAAGAACATAGTCACCAAAAGTTATGCTAGAATTTTCTTTCATTTCTGAAAAATACATATACATTATTGGAGGCGGAATTGCCGAATCGGAATTTGTAGCAAGAATTTTATGTTTGGTATAAAGAGGGTCTCCAGAGAGCATATCTTCGACAACTTTGCGCTGCATAGTAAAATCAATTTTTGACTTTTCAGGGTCTAAATTTAAAATGGCACAGTTATCATCGCCTTTTTCATCTTTATATTGAAGTTTGATAGAACTTGCATTTATAGTAAAGGTGCAAGGTTGTTGGTCTTTTGCGGTGATAGAAACTACAATTTCAGTACCTCTTTGTTTGAGCGAAATGGAAGCTGGAGGAGTGACAATATCCAAACTTGCCTTTGATAAAATATCTAAAGCAGTTTTATCAAAATCTTTAGGTAGGTCGGTTAATTTGTCTTGCAGGTTTAATTTTAAAGAATGAGAGCCATCTTTATTTTGAACCACTTTTGCAAGAGAGCCTATTTTGCTGTCTTTAGGTGAAGTTTCAACAAAATCAAAAAGTACTAACGGGTCACTTTTTGGGCTGTCGACCATAGTAACATTTTGTTCTATTTTTATGCTTTCTTCACTGTTTTTAACAACTGTTACATTATTTTTTATTTTAATATTCTTTGCCATATATACCTCATATTAAATTATAACTAATATAATTATAAATAAATATATAGATATTGTCAAGCAAGTGAGGGGAGTGTAAATAAAAAAATGGGACTACTAAATCCCATTTTTATTTTTCAATAAACATGTTCTCTTCATTTTCTTTTAAGTCTTGAGTTTGTTTGTCAACTTGCTTAATAAAATCGGCTAAAGAGCTTACCTGTCCACTTGTCAAATATTTTTTGTAAATAGCTATAATGTCTTCTCTATTTGAGTTTTCTCTTAAGGTAGATGCGTCTGTAGACAAGCCAAGAGCAACATTTTGTCGTTTATCTTCAACTGTATCAATTTCTGTAGCACTAGCAAGATTAATTTCTTCAGAAGTAGACAACTCTTCATAGCTATCAGGCAAGGTCATTTCTTTGGCAAGATTGCCTACTAGCTCATTTGCTTCATCTTTGAATTCTTTAGTTGCTTGTGAAATAGCCTCTTGCGATATTGCGAGTTTTTCTGTCTCTTCTTTAATTCTTCTTGCTTCTTCTAAGTCGTTTTCAGCGCCTGCATTATTTGCTTGCCTTTGGATATCAAGCTTTGTTGCAAGTTCATTATTTCCTTCAATATGTTTGTTTGCAATTCTCAAGTTGTTTTCGATAGTTTTAACCTTAATGAAATCTACAATATTTTTGCAAGATTCTTCTTTTGATATATATTCTCCAATAAGTCTTGAGTCAATTTCATATTGAACGATTTCTTTCTTGCTAAATAATCCTTTAACTGGCTCATAGTTTCGGATAAACATGTGTAGTGCGTCAATTTGTTCGCTTTTCAAGTCTGTAAGAGCGGTATTGTTTTCAAAATCGTTTTTAAAAACAGCAGTCATATTTTCAAGTATGTCTTCAGGTATTGAGTGAGTTGCAGATTGATAAGCAAAACCTTTAAGAGAACCGTTTTTTGCGTAATATGCCTTTAGTTTTTGGTAAAGGTTATTCATAATTGTGATTTGTTCGTTAGTAAGAATTTTATCTTGTTCTTCTCCTTCTTGTGTTTTGAAGGTATAGACTTTTAAAATCTCTTGTTTATTTTCAACTTCTGTATCGTCTTGATATGCTAGTAAAAGATCTTGTAAACCTTGCAAACCTTCAATTTTTGTACCACCCTTATAGAGAAGCTCACAATCTTTTTCGTCAAAGCCAGCACCAGGCCCCTTAATCGGAGTAAGTCTAGTAGGGGAATCTTTACCTTCGTTTTCAATTTTAAAGAATAGGATATCATCAGCTACCATATGCAATGCGTCAATCATTTGTTTTTGTCTTTCATATGCTTTGCCTGCAATATCGGTATCGTTTCCAGTGCCTATCCAAGCTTTCTCAATTTCGCTTTCGCAAGATTTATCAGTAGAATTGTAAACATTTCGTATAACATCGTTAATCTGTTGATTGCCCTTATTTACAGCTTCTATATTGGCTATTTGCTCTTGCAGTGAGAGGCTTTCCTTTTTAAGCTGTTGTGCTTCAGTCACAAGGGCGGTAAATTCTTTAGCATTTTCACTTGCCTTATCAAGTGCAGCTTGAGCGTCAACTACAAGTCCTTGGTCACTTGCTATATTTGCTCTAGCAAGATTTGTACATCTAATTTGAGCGATATCATAACCTCTACTTAAAACATCATCTTCACTATATGCAGAGGCATCAATTTCTCGTCCAATATCAAGCAGTTCGTTTTGGAAATTGGTGAGATAGAAATCGCGATAAGAAGAGTAAGAAGAGTAAGATTTAGCATACATTTGAACGATATCCAATAATTTCTTTAAGTTTTCTTTGCTGTTTGCATTGTCAGGGGTTGCATTAATATCGCATTTGTTAATGATGGCCTGATAATTAGTTTTGATAAAGGAGATAACTCTATAAATTGCCTGCGTTCTATTTGCAACTAAATTATATGCTCTACGAGTATTTTCATTTAATTCGCCATCTACAGGCACTAAATATTTTGCGCCCAGTCCATCATAAATGCTGTCTATAGTAAGCTGCTCAGGATTAGTGCTAATATGTTTTCTTTCATGGTTTATAGAGTCAATTTCACTAATAATTTTTTTGATTTCGCCTTTATTAGAAAAGTTTTTAAGTAAATTTTCGCCAGTGATATAATCAATAATTTCTTCAATAGATTTATTCTTGAATGCACGGTCAAAAAGTTCCAAATAATTATGTCTAGCAATCTCTCTTTTATTGTCTACATTGCGATCACCAGAAACAATCGAATTTTTTTCTATAGTGGCTGCAGTTGTAAAGTCATGGTAAGAGTAAGAATGTCTATTTTTAAGCTGCGCTACTGCCTCAGAAATTTTGTCTTTTAAATTAGAAAATGTTGATTTTAAGCTCATTTTATTCCCCCTTAATTTTCAAATTAAAATAATAATTTTATATAATTTTAATTATAGTCACTATAAGCTTTTTGTCAAGATGATTTTGGGAAAATATTTCAAAATAATACAATTTTTACTAAGAAAAGAAGATTAGTATTGGTAAAAACTTTGACTTTTGACAAAAATTTGTTAAAATAATACAGATTGGCACTTTTTATTTTTTATGAGGAGAGAAAATGGCACTTTTTGGTAACGAGAATAAATCTCAAATAAAAAAATTAAAAAAAATAGCAGATAAGATTGTTGCTTTAGAAGATAAATATAAAAATTTTTCAAATGAGCAGCTTAGAGCTTGTACAGATGAGTTTAAACAGCGTTATAAGGTAGGAGAAACTTTAAACGATCTTTTACCTGAAGCATTTGCAGTGGTTAGAGAGGCGGCAACAAGAGTATTAAATATGAGGCATTTCTATGTTCAACTTCTTGGCGGTATAGCTTTGCATCAAGGTAGAATTGCTGAAATGGCAACAGGTGAAGGCAAAACCTTGGTGGCGACACTTCCAGCCTATTTAAATGCGCTAACAGGGAAAGGGGTTCATATCGTCACTGTCAATGAATATCTTGCCAAACGAGATGCTCAGTGGATGGGTAAAGTATATAAATTTTTAGGTTTGACGGTAGGCGTATCTTTAAATGGGCAGAAAGAAGAAGACAAAAAGAAAGCCTATCTTGCAGATATCACCTATACCACAAATAATGAACTTGGATTTGATTACCTTCGTGATAATATGGCAAGAACAAAAAATGAAAGGGTTCAAAGAGGGCTCAATTTTGCCATTGTCGATGAGGTTGACAGTATTTTGATTGATGAAGCGAGAACACCTCTTATTATCAGCGGAAGAGGAGGCAAGTCAACCGATGGTTATGCAATCGCTCAAAAATTTGCTAAAACCTTGAAAAAAGATGAAGATGTTGAGATAGACATCAAAACAAAACAGATAAATTTAACTGAAAGTGGAATTACAAAGGCAGAGAGATTTTATAATGTTGATAACCTTTCTGATATAAACAATCTTGAGATAAATCACTATATTAATAATGCACTACGTGCTAATTTCATCATGCACATTGATGAAAATTATATTGTCAAAGATGGAGAAGTAATAATCGTTGATGAGTTTACTGGCAGACTTTCACCTGGACGAAGATTTAGTGCTGGACTTCATCAGGCAATCGAAGCAAAGGAAGGAGTTGACATTAAAGATGAAAACCAGACATTTGCTACTATAACCTTTCAAAATTTCTTTAGGCTATATTCAAAACTCTCAGGTATGACAGGTACTGCCAAAACTGAAGAGGGCGAATTTAGAACGATATATAATCTTGATGTAGTAACTATTCCGTCAAATCTTCCAAAGCAGCGAATTGACTATCCTGATATAATGTATGTGACCGAAGGCGGAAAAATAAAGGCTATAATTGAAGAGATAAAAGAATGCCAAGAAAAAGGGCAACCAGTGCTTGTTGGTACAATTAATATAGATAAGTCAGAGCTTATTTCTAAAGCATTAAAGCATGCTGGTGTTAAACATCAAGTGTTAAATGCCAAGAACAATGTAAAAGAAAGTGAAATTGTAGCGCAAGCTGGCAGGAAGGGTGCGGTTACCATTGCCACAAACATGGCAGGAAGAGGTACTGATATTCTACTTGGTGGTAACCCTGAATTTATGGCAACAAAAGAGATGAGAGATAAAGGCTTCAGTGAAGAGCAAATTTCATATGCTACAGCATTTAACTATATAGATGACGAAGAATTAAATAAAGCTAGAGAGGAATATCAAAAGTTATATACAAAACACAAAGAAGAGACAGATAAAGAAAAAGAAGAGGTAAAAGAGCTTGGCGGCCTTCATATTATAGGTACTGAAAGACATGAATCAAGGCGTATTGACAATCAGCTTCGTGGTCGAAGTGGAAGACAGGGCGACCCAGGCTCAAGTATTTTCTTTTTGTCGTTAGATGATGACCTTTTTAAAAGGTTTGCAACAGACAAATTGCGTAGTATTTTAGCCTTCTTTAAAATTGATGATTCCACACCAATTCAAATGAAAGCCATAGCAAAACAAGTTGAAGCTTCTCAAAGAAGAATTGAGCTTCAAAATTTCAGCATAAGAAAGACAGTCTTGCGTTTTGATGATGTTATGAATAAGCAGAGAGAGATAATTTATTCAGAAAGGAACAAAGTGTTAGACGGCGAGCCTGTACATGACCAGATTTTACGAATGTTCCCAGAAATTATTGCGAAGTCAGTTAACAAAGTTATCGATGATGATCGTCCCTATTATGAATGGGATGTTGAAGCTTTAAAAAGAGAGTTAGAAAATGGCTTAATTGAGAAAGATAGCGATATCATCAATGATGATTTTGTTGAAGGCTGTGACAGCCAAGATATCATAGACAAGGTTGAAGAAATTGTGCTTAAAAGATATAAAGAGCGGGAAGAAGATATAAATGCCATGGGTCTTGACTTTGAAGCGATTGAGAGAAATGTACTTTTAAGAATGGTTGATATAAATTGGATGAGCCAGATTGAAGATATGCAAATTATGAAAGATGAGATTTTGTCAAGACAATTCGGACAACAAGATCCAGTACTTGCATATAAAAAAGAAGGCTTTGAGATGTTTGACAATATGATTGATAAAATCAAAGAAAACACCTGTAAAGTACTCTTAAATGCTCAAGTTAGAGAACGCCCAAGCGAACCAGCACCTCAACCTGTCAAAATAGTTTTTACAGGTAAAGAATTGTCGCCAGAAGAAAGAGCAGAGGCAGAAAAGAAAAAGAAACTTCATGTTCAAAAGACAATATATAACAATAAACCAAAGGCTGGTAGAAATGACCCTTGTCCATGTGGAAGCGGAAAAAAATATAAAAACTGCTGTTGGGACAAAGACCATAATTAAAGCAAAATGAGTGTAAATTCACAAAAAAATCAAGAAAAACCTTGCAAAAAGTGAAAAAAATTGAATTTTTTAACAATTTTTAAGATTTATAAAACAAAAAATAATATCTTTATAAAAAGAAAAATAAATTTTGCCATATTTAAAAAAAGTGTTTAAATTATTTTGAAAAACACTTTTTTTATGTTAGAATATGATTAGGAGCAAATTTGATGAAAACATTTATATATCCTGCCGTGTTTATAAAAGATAATGAAGATAAGATTTTTAGGGTGCTCTTTCCTGACCTTGACATATCAACTGATGGAATGTTCGTTGAAGAGGCATACTTGTATGCTAAAGAATGTTTGAAGGCATATTTTATCTGTGCAGAAAAATATGAATTTGATTATAATTTGCCAACCGATTTTGAAATGGTAAAAAAGACGGCAAAGCCAGATGAGTATGTCATGCTGATTGATGCTACTATTACAGATAAGGACATTAAGACTAAGCAGGAATAAGAATATTGTCAGAAAGATATAATATATAAAAAATATTTTTATTTAGTTTAGAAAAATCATCAATAAATTGTTGACAATAAATCTTAGTTATGATATTATAATGCTAACACTCGCGAAGGGGGTGTTAGTTTTTTGTTAGGAGAAAGAAAATGGCAGCACCAAAACGCAAAACAATCACTCTTGCTTGCACAGAATGTCAAGAGAGAAACTATTCAACAAGCAAGAATACAACAGCAAATCCAGAAAGAATTGAGATTACAAAGTTCTGCCCAAGATGTGGGAAAAGAACAGTTCACAAAGAAACAAAATAATCTTTTGGGGGATTTATGTCAAAAAACAAGAAATCTAAGAAATCTAAGAAATCATCAGGGGCAAAGAGTACTCCTATGCTTTCTACTGCTTCTCTTAGTGAAGACCAAGTGGCGCAGCAACCTGTAAGCGAAGATATCGTTACTGATACTGCAAATAAAGAAGAAAACAAGGCAAAAACTCAAGAACAGGTAAAAGACAACAATTCTAAGACAGATAAAACTGTTAAAGACAACAAAAAAGCAAAGAAAGAGAAAAAAGAGAAGGGCAAGTTTAAACGCAAGGCAAAAGAAACTTTTTCAGAGCTTAAAAAGGTAACTTGGCCAACTTTTGGTGAAGTTTGCAAAAAAACAGGAGTTGTACTTGTAGTTGTTATTATTTTTGCTATAGTTATTTTTGGTATTGATACAGGTATGTACTATTTGATAGGATTGTTAAAATAAGAGGGAATTTTATGGAAGAGTTAGAAAACAAAAATCAAATTGATGAGATTTTGCAGCAAGAAAACGAAGCGGCAGAGCAGTTAGAAAGTGAGCTTAGTGAAGATGAAAAAACTTATAAAGAATTTGTAGACAGTTTGCCAGAAAAATGGTATGTGCTTCACACTTTTTCAGGTTATGAAAATGTTGCAAAAGAAAATCTTGAAACTGTAGTTGAAAAGTTTAATTTGCAAGATAGAATTTTTGATATTATCATACCTATGGAAGATGTTGTCGAAGAGAAAAATGGCAAAAAGAAACTTGTTCAAAGAAAGGCAATGCCATGCTACATTCTTGTAAAAATGAAGTATGCAGATGACCTTTGGCATAATGTTACAAGAACTAGAGGAATTACTGGTTTTGTAGGGCCAAAAGGTAGACCGCTAGCTTTGACCGATGAAGAGGTAAGAAAATTAAGACTTGAAAATATTAAAGTTGAAATTGACCTTAAAGGTGGCGATCGAATTGAAATTATCAATGGACCATTGAATGGAATGGTTGGTATGGTTAAAGAGGTCAATGCAGAAACTGGTGTTGCGTCAGTAGTTGTCGAGATGTTTGGTCGTGAAACGACTGTTGATGTTGAGACATCGCAAGTGCGAAAAATTAATAATTAATTAGGTATAATGTGCAATAGCACTTAATTATACAGGCAAAAGAATTTTTTGCTTAAAAAAATCGTGGGAGAGTGGAACTGCTACCACTTGTACACCACAAAAGGAGGAGAAAAATGGCAGAGAAAAAGATTTCGGCAGTTGTAAAATTACAGTTGCCAGCAGGTAAAGCCACTCCAGGACCTCCAGTTGGTTCATCACTAGGTCCACATGGAATAAATATTGCAGGCTTTACAAAAGAATTTAATGAGAAGACAGCTTCTCAGGCAGGACTTATTATTCCTGTTGTAGTTACTATCTATGCAGATAGAAGCTTTTCATTTGTACTCAAGACTCCACCAGCAGCTATTTTAATTATGAAAGCTATTGGAATTGAGAAAGGGTCGGCAGTACCAAATAAAACAAAAGTCGGAAGTATAACAAAAGAACAAATCAGACAAATTGCAGAAACTAAGATGCCAGATTTAAACTGCACATCAATAGAGTCGGCTATGTCAATGATTGAAGGCGCCGCAAGAAGTATGGGCGTTACTGTTGTAGAGTAAGGAGGAAGATATGAAAGAGAGTAAAAAACACGCAGAAGCTTCCCTTCTTGTAAAACAAAAAACATTTGATATAGCAAGTGGAATAGACACACTTTTATCACTTCCAAAAGCTAAATTTGATGAAACAGTGGAACTTCATGTTAGACTTGGCGTTGACGGCAAAAATGCTGACCAGCAAGTTAGAGGTACATGTATATTGCCTCACGGGACTGGAAAAGAACTTAAAGTGCTTGTTATTGCAAAAGGTGACAAGGCTGATGATGCAGCTAAAGCAGGAGCTGATTATGTTGGAGCAGAAGAAATTATATCTAAAATACAAAGCGGATGGCTTGATTTTGATGTTTGTATTACAACCCCTGATATGATGGGACTTGTTGGAAGAGTGGCAAGAGTTTTAGGACCAAAAGGACTTATGCCAAATCCAAAGAGTGGAACAGTTACTATGGATGTAACAAAAGCAATCAATGATGCTAAAGCAGGTAAAGTTGAATATAGACTTGACAAGACAAATAATGTGCATGTTATTTTAGGTAAAGTAAGCTTTGGCAAAGAAAAACTTATTGATAACTTTAATACAGTAATTGAAGCTCTTATCAAAGCTAAACCAGCCGCAGCAAAAGGACAATATTTTAAAAATGTTGCAATTTGCTCAACTATGGGTCCTGGTATTAAAATCAATGTTACAATGTAATAAAAGATAAAAATAAAAGATGACATATTGAGTATGCCATCTTTTTTTATTTTGATTATACTTATGCAAAGCAGAAATTGTACTTATGCAAGCTAAAAAAAACATCTTATTTAGCAATATGAGCTTTTATTTTTTTTAAACCAATAAACTGTAGATAAAAAAAGATACTGTTTTATTCAGTATCTTTTTTGCTGCCCATATTGTTTTTTGCTAACAAGCGTTTTTCATATTTTTCAATAACCCTATTCAAAACCTTGTCTACATCAATTTTTGTTTCGTTGGCAAGTGATAAAAGGTTATAGAGAACATCTCCGAATTCATTTTCATATTCTTCATTTTTTACAAATGGAAGAGTGCCATATTTGCTTGCTTTTAGCACTTCCTTGGTAAGTTCTCCAACCTCGCTTTGAAGAGAGCAAATTCTTGCAAGAATTGGCATCTCTTTTTTATGCAAAAGTTTTACTTTTTTGTAAATTCTTCTGCTTTTTCATTATTTAACCTTTTGTCTCTTTCTTAGTGCGATTGTAATTCCAATAACCGCGCCAACTGCAATGACACCAAGAACGATTGCAATGATAGCAAAAGCATTTAATGGGTCATCTTTTATAACTTTATATGAGTACAATAGATGTCCGCTCATTGAATAAACTTGGACATAATAAGTTCCCGATTGGTCAATGGTGTAAGTTAAGTTGTTTGCAAGTGTAGGAATAGTTTCTTGTGTGATATCAAGTCTTGTATTTCCAATTTGCAAGTAACATTCTCCAATAGCATCATATAAGTTTTGAACATTGAATGAAATTATGATGTTATCTGTAGTGCTTTGACCTTCTGCAACAGAGATGTTGAGAGGCGGGGTGGCTTTATTTATCCAGAAATTGAATGTAAAGCTTGTGCTTGCGATATTTCTATAAGTATTGTCGTTTGTATTAATGGTAATTTGATAGCGTCCTGCACCAGTTTTTTCATCTAGGTAATTTACTATAAGCTCTGACAGATATTTTTTACCATCGATTGTAACTGTAGCAAGATTTGATATTTCAGTCAAACTATCAGTAATATCAATATTATCTTTGACAATTTTTTCGATATAGTATGAGTTAAATTGAGGAAATTCATATGCATATCTTGACTCGCTAGCATTTAAAATTGTGAAATTGAACTCTTGTTGACGGATAGGAATTCCTGTTGTGTAGGTTGCTGTAAAGGTAATAGAATAGTAACCAGGTTGAGTGAAAGTATAGACATTATTTTTTGATTGATAATCTTTGAAATCTTTACCATTAAGTTTTACCGAAATCACAGGATATCCAGCAAGTTGATAGTATGTTGAAAGGTTAGTCATACTTAAAATTACCGTTCCATTATACACACCATTTTGAATAAACTCACTTTGTATTTGAGTTGGCTCTTCTTGAGTATAGTCGGTATAAGTAACAATGAATGGAGTATAATTCAAGAAGATTATATCAAGATATTCTCCGTTTTTGAATTGTTGAACATTTGCAGGAGTGCAGGAGTCATACAATTTAACTCTATATGAACCAGCTTTATCAAGGTAAATATAAGACAAATCACCATTAGTGTATTTAGTTGGATAAATTTGCAGATATGAACCATTGAACAATTTAAGCACTTCGATATTAATCGCATTTTCTTTTATTCCATAGTATGAAGTAAATTCAAGTTTTAATCTATCGAAATTGCTTTCAGTTTCATTATTTGCTACCACCACAACCGAAGAACTTGTTTTAATACTTTCATTAGTGCCACTTGCAGTTTCATAAGTGAATTGACTTACAAAGTTGTTGTTTTCTTCAATATAGATGATAGTGAAGTCGCCACGCGCCTGAGTACATTCATAGTGATATATTTCAATATATACATCTGTGCCTGTGGTTTGGGTAGTAGTAAGTGAATAGGTGACACCAAGTTCTTCATTAGCGATAATAGCAAGCCTATTATTTTTATCTGAATAGTTTACGCCAATGATATAGTTGACTTCATATTCTCTTCCATTTTGGTCGGTGAATTTGAAATCGCTGCGAGTAACCTCAAGTCCGTCTACCGTTATGTAATAATACGATGCTTCACTATCTAATATATTTATTTGATAGATTTGGCAGATATTTGAGAAGATTTGCTCATCATCGTATTTTATGAGAATAGTATAAATTCCTGTGCCGTTGATAGCATAAGCAGTTGTAGCTGAGGTTGGACTATTGATATTGGTCCATGTTTGTCCATTGTCGCTTGAGAGATAAACACTATAACTATAACCATTTTGATATGCGTGTAGTCCTTCGTAAGCATAGCCTTGACCATCTTTAAAACGCAATGTTACAACTTGAGAGTAGGTAGTTAAAGAGTGGGCATTGGCAGTAAAAGGTTTACCTTCAAAGTATACTGTTGTTGAACCTAGATTACCAAAATCGGTTAAAGGTTGAGAGCTGCTATCGCTAAAGAGTATTCCGCCATTAGAAACTTCTATATATTGACCAGTAATAAATGGAAGTACATAATATAGTCGCACATGGATAGTTTTAATATCAATACC
>CASDQU010000058.1 GCA_949282835.1 uncultured Bacillota bacterium
TCTTTGCAGGTAGAGCATCCATTAAAAGAAGCAAGACTTGATTATATGAAAAAGAACATTGATACTTTGGTAAAATCAGTGGAAGCAAAACAAGACAAAGAAATTTTTAATGACCCAGAAAGAGAATAAATATTTATAAGATAAATTTATAGAATTTAATAAAGTTGTAATTAAATAAACCTTCAGATTATCTGAGGGTTTATTTAATTGCAAAATTTTTGATTTAATATTGTTAAAAAATTAATTTTTTAAAGAGTATAGATGCTCTCAGACTGTTGAAAAAGGGCGCGACTGAAAATTTAATAAAAATTTTCTTGCAGTGTTTGCTGAAAAACACCTAAAAACAGTCATTTAGGGAAACTAAACTCCTGCTTTTAGGCATTTTTCTCCCCTTGCATCGCTTGTTTTTGAACAGTCTGATTTATTTGTCTACAAGCCGAGAGTATAGATTTAGTAATAAAAAAAGCGTTTAAAACGCTTAATTTTCAATAAATTTTAAGAAATCCCCAATCGTTTTGAAGTCGTAGAAAACTGAAGCATATCTAATATATGCAACATCGTCAATATTTTTAAGAAAGTCAAGTGCCATTTTACCAAGCTCATTTGATGACAGTTCTTGCAAAAAGCGATTTTGTATGTTTTTTTCAATCTCTTTTACCATTTTTTCGATATCATCTTCACTTACAGGACGCTTTGCCAAAGCTGATTTTAAACTTTTAGCAAATTTGTCATGATTATAGGACTGTTTTGAACCATCTTTTTTAATTATAAGAAAAGGCACAGCCTCAATAGTCTCATAAGTTGTAAAGCGTCTGCCACAATTTAAGCATTCACGCCTTCTCCTTATAGAATTGTCGCTTGTTCTTGAATCTAACACTTTACTTTCTTCATTTCCACAATAGATGCACTTCATATTTTTCTCCTTACACTAATGATAGCAAATTAAAAAGATTTTATCAAATATTTTTCTTCTTTTTGCAAAATTTGTCATATCAAAATTGCTGGCTAAATAAATTATCTTATGGAAAGATTGATTAAATGCAAGTTTAATTTTAGTTATATCTTGGCAGGCATAGACTCTTCATTGCCCTTACCGCTTAGACGCAGACTTTATGATTTAGGGTTTACAAGCGGTCAAAAAATAAAAATGCTTAGGAAATCTCTGCTTGGCAAGACCTATCTTCTGCAACTACGAGACTACACTTTGTCGGTGCGAGATTATCTTGCGGGAGCAATTTTAGTTAAGAGGTCGCAAAGTGATTGATGTTATTTTAGTTGGCAATCCTAACACCGGCAAGACAACTCTATATAATACTTTGACAGGAGCGCATGAGCATGTTGGCAACTGGCACGGAGTTACTGTAGAGCAAAAATCTAGAACATACTCATACAAGGGCAATGAAATTAAGCTTGTGGACTTGCCTGGCATTTATTCACTTACTCCTCTTAGTTATGAAGAAAGCGAGGGGACAGAATATTTACTTTCTCATCGCAATTCTCTTATTGTTAATATTTGTGATGCAAGCAATCTGCAGCGTAATCTATATTTAACATTGGGACTACTTGAGGCAGGCGCACAAGTGATTTTGGTGATAAATCAAATAGATAAAAAGCCTATTTGCAAAATTGATTTTGCCTCTCTTGAAAGAGAGCTGGGTCTTAAAGTTGTATATATCAATGCCAGTGACAAAAGTAGCGCGGCAAAGCTCAATGATGCAATAATTTCATATCGTCCTAAAGCCATCAAAAAGTTGCCATATCTCGATAATTTAGACTTTTCGATAATATCTGACATAAAAAATATAGACAAAAACGACTTTTTTAGCAAAATAAAGATTTTAGAAGATGATGAGGCTATCAAAAAGAGATTTAATATAGATAAAAAATTTGACAAGCTGGAAGAGGTGGCAAGTGCAAGATACCAGTATATTGATGGCGTGCTTTCGAATGCTTCTTCTATTAAAACTCATCCTTACGGACAAAGTAAATTTGATAAAATTTTGTTAAATAGATTTTTGGCGCTGCCTATTTTCTTACTAATGTTATGCCTAGTTTTTTATATCACTTTCTTTTCTCTTGGCGCTTTTCTTAGTGACGGGTTAGGGTTTTTGCTAGACAAATTTATTATGTCGCCATTTAGCAACTTTCTTGTAGATAAATTTGGACAGGGGAGTATTATAGTCAGCCTATTTGATGTGGCTATAGCGGGAGGAGCGGGGACTATTATTTCTTTTTTGCCGCAGGTGGCGCTTTTGTTCCTATTTCTATCATTACTTGAAGATAGCGGCTACCTTTCGCGCGTGGCATTTGTGTTCGATGATTTATTAAGCAAGGTGGGGCTGTCTGGCAAAAGTGTATATACTCTGCTCATGGGATTTGGCTGTTCGACAAGTGCAGTCTTAACCGCTCGCAATATGGAAGATAAAAATTCTAAAATAAAGACCGCTCTTTTAACTCCATATATGAGCTGCTCAGCAAAATTTCCTATCTATACAGTTTTAGGCGGGGCATTTTTTGGAGCAAAGAATATATTTGTCATTGTAATGTTATATTTTTTAGGTGTAATAATAGCCCTGTTTCTTTCCTATCTCTTTGAAAAAACTATTCTAAAGAGCAAAGGTCAGTCTTTTATTTTGGAATTTCCTCCTTACAGAGCGATGAGCCTAAAAAGAACTATGTCGCTATTATGGCAAAATATAAAGTTGTTTTTGACTAGAGTTGCAAGCATAATACTTGCAATGAATATCATTGTCTGGGTTTTGTCTAGTTTTACTGCTACCTTCAAATTTATTGGAGATGGTCAAGGAGTGAGCTTACTTCAGTCGCTGGGCATGATTTTATCTCCTATTTTTATTCCGCTAGGCTTTAGTAGCTGGGGACTTATCAGTGCGCTCATTGCTGGCATTGTGGCTAAAGAGGTGGTAGTCTCTTCAATCGCCATGTTTAATGGCGTTGACGGAGCAGGCTCATCTATTGCAAGCACTTTATTTCTATCAACAAGTGCCGCCTACTTTGCAAGCGCAAGTTCGGTTTTATCTTATCTAGTATTTTGTTTGCTATATTTTCCATGTGTTGCAACATGTTCGGTATTATGGAAGGAGATTGGCAAGAAGTGGACTATTATTGGTGTGATAATTGAATTTGTGATAGCATATATTTTTGCAATGCTGACCTATCATATTTCGATTGCATTTGAAATATTTTCTGTTTGGAAAGTGCTTTTGTCGCTTGCTGCTTTGGCAAGTGTTGCCATTTCTATAGCACTAATTATCAAAAAAGTGAGGAAAAACAAGCTCTGTCCTTATAGCGATAATTGCAGTGGGGGATGCAAGGGTTGCAAATAAATTGTCACAATTTTTTTGGCAAAAGAATAAATATGTAGTATGGAAAAACAAAAAGATAACGGGAAATATAAAATTATCTGTATAAAAGCACCTAAGTGGCTCAGCTTTTTGCTTAGAAAATTTTTAAAATCAGCTTGATATTTCTCTTTTGCACAAAAGATTTACATAAAAACAAAATGATTAAATTTTGTGATTTTTTTGCAAAAAAAAGCCAAGTCATTTTAGACCTGGCAATAAATTTAAGGCATAAAAATAGTTATGCTTTTTTTGCATTTCTGATACATTTAGCACATGCTTTAACAGTCTTCTCTTGTCCATCAACTGTAATAGTTGTCTTTTGAAGATTAAGTTCATATGTTCTATTATATTTTTTATTTGAGAAAGATACTTGTTTTCCAGTCATCTTTCCTCTTCCACAAACTTCACAAACTCTGCTCATATCTCTTTCTCCTTTTTTACCTTTGCAT
>CASDQU010000059.1 GCA_949282835.1 uncultured Bacillota bacterium
TAACCTAAAAGATTATCTATCATTTACACTAAATAGAACTGCAGATAGTGGAATAAGTGGAGGCACTCTTGGCTCTGGTAATGCGTCGATTGATGAAAATGGAACCATAACCTTTAACCAGTATTTCAATTACAATCAATATATCAAAGTTGTAATAGGAATGTATGTTTCAGGAACTGACAGAGATATCACTAACCACGAAACAGGCGAGAAAACCTATAACTTCTCTTCTATAAGACTTGGCTGGGACAAAGATTATAAAGCGAGTGTAGTTTTGAATATTAATAATGAAATTTCGTCTATACTTTCGTACAAATATGATGATAATAATAATTATATTGTTAAAACCATTTCTGATATAGATGAACCTTCGCTTGAAGGTTACACATTCTTAGGCTGGTCTTTAACTGCAGATGGAGAAATTCTTGGAAATGATACTGTTTTAGTTTCTGGTTCAATTTATTATGCTAGGTTTGAGTCATTAACCACAAATTAAATAAGTATAAAACAAAAAATAAACTGTATTTGATTAAGAGGAGGAAATTATGCACAACTGGTTTGAACTACTTATCACTATTGTTGCTTGTGTTAATTTCCTTTTTCTTATCGTTATGGTATTTTTAGAGCAGCGTAAACCTCAATATATCATTGCGTGGCTTACTGTTATGACCTTTTTGCCAGTTATTGGCTTTGGACTTTATGTGATTTTTGGCAGTGGACTAAGTGTTCGTACTCGACGAATGATTAGAAAAAAATCGATTTCAGAACGCGACATTATCAGAAATATTAAAGGTATTCAAACATTAGAAGAGGCAAAACTTGATGGTATATTAAAGGACGATAAAGAGCTTGTTTCTTTATGTTATTCATATGGGTCTTATCCGTTGCCAGGCAACGATATCAAAATTTTCACAAGCGGAGTTGAAAAGATTAATGCCTTAAAGAAAGATTTAAAAAACGCAAAAAAGTCGATAAATTTAGAGTATTATATCTTTGTTGATGATCGCGTTGGCAAGGAAATCATGAAAATCTTATGTGCTAAGGCTAAAGAAGGTGTTGATGTTAAACTTATATATGACTCGGTTGGCTCTCGAAAAGCTCCACGAAGATTTTTCCGAAAGCTGGAAAAGGCTGGCGGACAAGTTGGTGAATTTTTTCCGCCTTTCATGCATATAAGACTTATCAATTTAAAGTTGAATTACAGAAATCATAGAAAACTTGCCATCATAGATGGAATGATTGGCTATACTGGAGGGGTAAACATTCGCGATGACCACTTAGGGAGAGATAAAAAACTTTCGCCTTGGCGCGATACTCATATACGAATAGAAGGTGGTGGATGTTATGCTCTTCAAAACATATTTTTAGATGATTGGAGATATTGTAAGAATGACAACACTCCGCCAAAACTATATCTTGAAAATGGCTTATTCCCAAGTCCTAAAATTTGTGGAAACGCCACCATTCAAGTAGTCAACTCTGGACCAGACAGCCAAGTTCAAAAAATCAAGGAAACCTTTGTTCAAATGATAACGAATGCTAAAGAGCGGGTATATATTCAAACTCCTTATTTTATTCCAGACGATGTCTTTTTATCTGCATTAAGAATTGCTTCGTCAAGTGGTATTGATGTTAGAATAATGGTTCCTTTTTTACCAGACAAAAAGACGGTATATCTTGCAACCCTTTCTTATTTAAAAGAAATGGCAGAAATTGGTATCAAAATCTATCTATACAACGGTTTTTTGCATAGCAAAGCAATTATAATTGACTCAAACAAACTTTCTATTGGCACATGCAACACTGACAATCGTTCTTTTGGTTTGAATTTTGAAGATACTGTAATAATTTATTCTCATGAACTCAATAGCGAATATTTAAAGATATTTGAAAAAGACATGGCAAAGTCAAAAGAAGTTGGAATAAATTATTTTCAAAAGAAAAAGTGGATTACCAAGCTTTTGCAAGCAATCATGCGGCTACTATCTTCGCTATTCTAAACTAAAAACTCATATTTCAAATCAAATTAATTTTTAGAATTTATTAAAAATTTTTGAGTAGAAATTAGAATTTTTGTCCATAATTCCATTTGGAGGAATTATGGCTTTTTCTTATAAAGGCGCAATAACATTTGGGCTTGTATACATTCCCATTGTCTTAGTTGCCAGCATAAAAAATAACGATATTGGCTTTAACATGATTGATAAAAAAACAATGAGCCGCGTGAAATACAAAAAAACTTGTGTAGATTGTGATGACAAGGAAGTTAAGAATGAGAATATAGTGAAAGGCTATCAATATGAAAAAGATAAATATGTCATATTTACCGACAAAGATTTTGAAAAAATTAAAACGCAAAAAGACAAGAATATAACTATTGAACAGTTTGTCAATTTGTCAGAAGTTGACCCTATATATTTTGATAAGGCATATTATGTCAAGCCTTCGGGCGGGGATAGAGCCTTTGAGGTCTTGTTACAAGCGATGGAAAAGCAAAAGAAAGCAGGAATTGCCAAGACAGTTTTAGGTACTAAAGAAACTTTGGTCTTGCTTAGAGCAAAAAATGGTGTTATGTATGCTAACACTTTGTATTTTAGTGAAGAAATCGTTAAAGCTCCTACTGCTGCCAAATCTAAAATATCAAAAAAAGAGGTTGACCTAGCTCTTTCCTTGATTGAGCAGATGACAACCAAATTTAAACCTGAAGTATTCAAAGATGAATATAACATTAGGCTTAAAAAGGCGATAAAAAGTAAAATTGCTGGCAATGAAATTGTGGTTAAAGAGGAAAGAGAAGTGCCAAGTAAAGTTATCAATCTGATGGAAGCATTACAAAAAAGTTTAAAATATAAAGACAATAAAAGGCTGAGAAATGAAGCTTGAAAAATACAATCGAAAGCGCAATTTTAACAAAACGAGAGAGCCTAAAGGTAAAATTGAAAAAGGCAAGGGTAATAGATTTGTAATTCAATATCATAAGTCTAGACGAGCCCACTATGATTTTAGACTTGAATATGGCGGGGTGCTGATAAGCTGGGCTATTCCAAAAGGCTTATCATTCAACAAAAAGGACAAGCGCCTTGCCGTTAAAGTTGAAGACCATCCTGTGAGCTATATCAGCTTTGAGGGGGTAATTCCAAAGGGCGAGTATGGGGCAGGAAAAGTTGAGATATTTGACAAGGGCAAATATGCTGTACTAGGCGACCTTGACGAAGGCTTAGAAGAAGGCAATTTTAAAGTGGCTCTCTATGGTGAAAAATTGCAAGGCATTTGGGCTTTTGTTCATTTTAAAGAAGATAATTGGCTAGCAATATATGAATTTGACATATTAAACAATACCACTAAAGATAAAGTGGTCAAAACTCTTCCATTTAAAAAAGTAGAGCCTCAACTTGCCACTTTAACTAAAACCATTCCAAAAGGTAGAGAGTGGATATTTGAGATAAAATATGATGGATACCGAATAATAGCCCTAATAGAGAGGGGGAAAGTAAAACTTTTGTCGCGTAATGGGCATGATTATACTACAAAATTTAATTCTATTTGTGAAAGTTTACAAAGAGCGATAGGCGATAGTGCTGTCATTTTAGATGGCGAAGTGGTGGTTTTTGATGATAGAGGTCAAAGCGATTTTTCTCTTTTGCAAGAGCATATTAAATATAAAAAAGGGGGATTTCAATATGTGGTTTTTGATATATTAGCCCAAAATGGTCAAGATTTAAGGACAAAAGATTTAAAACAGCGGAAAGAGATATTGAAAGATATTTCTAAATTTTTTCCAGATAATATTATTTTTAGCCAATTTGTAGAAGACAAAGGCGAGGAGTGTTATGCTCTTGCTAAGAAACTTGGACTTGAGGGCATTGTTGCCAAAAATATAACTTCAAAATATAGTGGCGGTAGAGATAGAACTTGGTTAAAAATTAAATGTTATAATCGTCAAGAGTTTGTGATAGGCGGCTACACTTTATCAGAAAAGGATAATTTATTTGCGTCAATATTGCTTGGATATTATCAAGATGGCAATCTTATTTTTATCGGCAGTGCTGGGACTGGCTTTTCTGATAAGGCAAAAGAAGAGCTAATTAAAAAATTTAAAAAAATAGAGAGAAAGAGTTGTCCTTTTACAAATTTAAAAAAAGTGCCAAGTGGAGCTATATTTGTTACGCCTAAGCTAGTGGCAGAGGTTCAATTTGCCGAAATTACAAGGTCGGGACTTTTACGACAGGCAAGCTATATAGGGCTTAGAGAAGATAAAAAAGCTTCAAGCGTTGTCAAGGAGTGGAGATGAATAATGAGATTGAAGGCGTTACAATATCTAATCCTAGCCGAATAATATATCCAGAGCAAAAGATAACCAAGCTTGATGTGGTTTTATATTACAGCACTGTGTCAAAATATATGATGCCATTTTTAGAAAAAAGATTGTTAAGTGTAATACGCGCGCATCAAGGCATTAAAGGGGAGATTTTTTTCAAAAAGCATCCCAAAACTGAAAATAAATTGATTAAAAAGTTTAAAATAGCAAAAGACAAAGAAGAATACTTCTATCTTCCAAATGAAAAAGCCATCATATATCAAGCGCAAATGGGGACTATAGAATTTCACATTTGGGCAAGCAAAGTGAGCAGTATTGATAAGCCTGATATCATGACCTTTGATTTAGACCCAGACAAAAATGTTTCCATCACAAAATTGCGTGAGGGTGTTAGATATTTAAAGAAACTGTTAGACAAGTTAAAATTAAAATCTTATCTAAAAACAAGTGGCGGGAAAGGGTATCATGTTTTAGTGCCGTTTAGTAATAGTTATAGCTGGGCAGAGTTTGAAGATTTTGCTAAAGGAGTTGCCTTGTATCTTGAAAATCAGTATCCAGATTTATATACTTCAAACATACGCAAAGCTAGCAGAAAAGGCAAGATATTTATTGATTATATGAGAAATGGCAAAGGTGCAACATGTGTATGCCCTTATTCTCTTCGAGCGCGTAAGGGTGCAAAAATTTCTATGCCAATATCTTGGAATGATTTAGATAAAATAGCTCCAGACGATATAAATATTCTTAATTATAAGAATTTTCTCAAAAAAAATCCATGGCGCAATTTTTTTAAATAACTTAAAAAATAAAATATAAAAATAAATTAATTAATAAAAAATATAAAAATAATAATAATTAATTAAGAAAAATATTAAAAATATATAAAATAAAAAAGATGTTATTAAAAAAATATAAAAATAAATAACAAATAAATTTAAAAAAATAATAATTAAAATAATTTATTAATAAAAAAAATCTCTAATTATTTTAGAGATTTTTTAATACTTTCAAATACCTCTGCTGGCACTTTGACTATTTTTTCATCTTGTGCACAGCCAGCAAACTCTTCAAGATTTTCTATCTGCCCAGTTACATCAGTGCCAATAATTATATAGTCACCATTTTCATCTTGCATAATTGCGGGGCAGACCAAAGCCTTACATTTTTTTCATCAAGTCTTCTAATTATTTTCATTTTTCACTCCTTATTAATATTAAGGATTTGTGTAAATATTTTGTCAAATGAATAGACTTTTTTGCGATGGAATATTAGTTTTGTGAGATTTCACTCACGGACAGCTCAATATCAAGGTTGCTTGTTATAAATGTAAGCTCACCTCCGCCAATCAAAATTCCATCGCTAGTTTGTATTTCGCTGTCACCTGTATATTGAGTATAACCATATTCTGATGAGCCACCTTCATTTCTTGCGTTTATGAAAAGGTTGGTATAGTAGTCATCTTGTGTGCCGCGAGAGAGGCGGATTGAATATTGGTGACCGATAACATAATCTATGGTAAAAGTAATTGTATCGTTTTTTATATCGGCATTAATTAGATAATCATTAAAACTTTTTCCATTCCACAAGTTAGAGCCGTTAATAAAATCGTCATCCCACACTCTTAGGGTGTAGTTTTGTGATTTGTCGGTGATGGAAGAAATGTCGAAAGTAATATTTGCTTTTACCGTTTCTACTTCAATGTATTGTTGTACTTGCACTTTAACAATCAAGGTGGCGCTATTTGAAGAAGAATTGCCATTTTCAAATTCCATTACCAGCCAGCTAGAGCCTTCCTTTAATAGGCTAGTATCAAAATATATTTTTGCCTGTTCTATTTCATTAGAACCTGAAGCGCCTACAATATCATGATTTTTTATTTCAACTAAAGAAATAGCTTCATTTGGCAAAACATCTGTATTAGTTGAAGTGATTTCATAGTTTAGTATAGTCATCCAGTTGGCATTGAAGTCTATTAAAAGATAAGGATTGGAAGCCTTTAAAGCTATTACAGGCTCACTTATAAGAGAGGCAAAACCATTTCCATCTGTAAATACATTTTCATATTTGCCAAGTTTGGCAGATAAAGTAACATCTTGAGTTGGCATAATAAAACTATACTTGCCATCATCTTCACTGCAGCGATTTTCATTGTAATATACATCTAATATATACTTGTCTTGATTTAACACAGTTACATTGAGCTCTATTTTTTCGCCCGCTTTAGCAGTTGTTTGCTCGCATGAGATAATGTAATCTTCGGTGTTTGTGATAGTAATTGCATAGGACAACTCTTCCTTTTTGCTATCGCCGCAACCTGTTAGTAAAACACCAATAGGCAGGAGAATAAATGCAAGTGCTATACATATAGTCCAAAATTTTTTCATATTAACCTCCTTATTAAAGTAAAATACCTTTCCTTTATATATTATAACATTTTTCAGCCATTGTTTGTCAAATTTCTATATTTAAATTTATTATATTTTAAAAGATATGTTATAATATTTATATGAAAAGGCAAAAGACAACAAGGCAATTTATATCTTTATTAGAAAGAGATAAAAATCTCAAAAAACTGGTTGAGAAAAATTTGGAGATGGCGAAGAAAAATAATCCTGATAAAATTACAAATCCTGCACAATCACTTAAAGAACTTTATGATTTTCTTGATTGGTCGGTGAGCTGCCTGCCATGGGAGATACTTAAAGATAAAGAATATTCTTCGCTATATTCTGCACTTGACCAAGCTACCGGTTATTTTTGGTATATCTTTGACCAGCCCTTAAAAGAGCTTGAAGGAAAGGGTTATTATTTTAATTCTCTTCAATATTTAGAACCCATCGCAAGCTGGATAAAAGCTTATTCTAAAGCGTGGGGAAGATTTTTATCTACTAAGCAAAGTTGGAAGGAAGAGTATTATCAAATGTTTTTGAAAGATGATAGGTTTGGTCTTGAGAAAGGTTGGTATGAAGATAAGAAAAACTGGCACACATTCAATCAGTTTTTTAGCAGGCGGCTATTAAACTCTATGCAAAGACCTATTTCAAATGCCACTGTAATATCTCCTGCCGATGCAACGCCACAGGGCTTTTATAAAATTGATGATAATAATCACATCATAAACAATGACTTATTTGTAAAATCTGTCAAGCTTACATCGGTAGAAGACCTTTTATTAGGCAGCAAGCATGCAAAATCTTTTGCAGGCGGCACTCTTACACACACATTTTTAGATATGAACGATTATCATAGATATCATTTTCCGATAGATGGCACAATTATGGAGATGAAAAAAATAAAAGGGGCTAATGCTGGTGGCGGTGTTACCATTTGGAATAAAAAGGAAAAGCGATATCAATATTTTAATGAAATGGGATTTCAAATGATAGAAACTAGAGATATAATGGTGCTTGATAATGACCAGTTTGGGCTTGTTGCCATATTGCCAGTTGGGATGTCTCAAGTTTGCTCTTGCAACTGGGAGAGGGGGTTAAAGATTGGTAAAAAGGTCAACAAGGGCGAGCCTATGGGCTACTTTCTCTTCGGTGGTAGCGACATTGTAATGATTTTTTGTAAAGATGTGATTATTGAAAATTTAACCCAAAAAAACCAAGACGGCTTTCAGCATCTTTTAATGGGGCAGCCATACTGTAATTTAAAAATAAACAAAAACATATTGAAATAAAAATCAATATGTTTTTATAGATAATTAAGCTAGTAAATTTTTTGAATTTGAAAAATCAATTTTTACAATCTATATCGCTTTGATAAAAAGTTAAAAAGGCTTTTTCAAGTATTGGCATGTCATTTTTATGGCACAATTCTATTGCACAGTGCATTGAAAGTTGTGGAAGCCCAATATCTATCGTATTCATACATAACTTGCTGCTTATAAACTTACCAAGCGTGCTACCACAAGGAAGATTTGAATTGCTATAAAATTCTTGATAAGAAATATTATTTTCATTGAAAAGATTTTTTAAAATAGCGCTGCTATATCCATCAGTAGTATAGTTTTGGTGGTGTTTAATCACAATTCCGCCGCCTAATTTTATTGTGCTTAGAGGGTCGCTTTTATTCACATAGGCAGGGTGGGTAGCATGAGCATTGTCAGAAGAGATGATAAAGCCTTTTTCTATAGCGTTGATATATTGATATTCGCTATATTTTAAGGATATATTGATTTGCCTAAGAACTTTCTCAAGGAAAGCTGAATTTGCACCTTGTTTTGTTAAACTGCCTATTTCTTCATTATCAAATATAGCTGCAATAGCAATGGAAGAATTGTCACAATTAATTAGCGAGGTTATCATAGAATATACGCTTGCTAGATTGTCTAGTCGTGGAGCGGCTAGATATTGATTTTGGTCGCCGCTATAAAATGGCTGCATAGCAGGGACAACAAAGAGGTCGCTTGCTAAAATGTTTTTTTCTTTAAAAAATGAGTATACACTTGTCTTTTCACCGGCAAGAGGCAGCATATCATCTTGTACTTTTAGAGTATGATTATTATTTACCTCTCTATCAAGATGAATGGCAAGGCTTGGAATAGATACCAAGTGGTCGCTTGCAACTATTTTACTTTCAATTTTACCATTTTCTTTGATAAAAATTCTGCCTGCAATTTTAAGGGGAATATTCATAAATGAATATAAAACCACTCCGCCATAACACTCCACATTGATACGATTGCCAAAAGGAGAAGGGACAAGTTTATCTCCTTTGACTTTAAGAGCGGGAGAGTCACTATGAGCGGCAACGATATTAAATTTGTAATTTTCGCCAACTTTAAAAGCGATAATTGAACTTTCATTTTTGGTGACAAAATATTTCCCATTTTTTTGTAAATTCCACTCATTTTCAAATGTCAGTTTTTTAAAGCCTGCTTCAAGTAGCATATTTTCACAGTTTTGACAGGTATGAAATGGGGTATATGAAGATGATAAAAATTTAATAAAATCCATAATTATTCTCCTTTTATTATTATAAAATTAAATGACATTCATTGCAAATAAAATTAAATAATGTTTATAATTTTGTTTACTAAATAAAAAATGAGCAAATTATGCTCAATTTTTACTTTAAGTTTGCTTTAAAGAAGGAGTTAAGTTTATCAAATGGGAGATATTTATAATTATCATATAAGTCGCAATGCACTGCGTTTGGCACGATATACAACTCTTTATTGTCTCCTTTTAAAAGTTTGTAAGCATCTTCGCTAAAATATCTTGAATGAGCTTTTTCGCCATGTATCATAAGTACAGGTGTTCTAATTTCGCCTGCATAATAAAGTAATCGTGTATTTAATAGTGATGTGATTGTGCTTACAGCAAAGCCGTTATTAGAGCCTAAAGAACGAGGATGATAACCACGATGTCTATAAAAAGCAGAATAATCTTTTAAAAATTGAGGGGAATCGTCAGGACATTTTTCAGGATTACCTCCAGCAAGCAAGTAGAAACCATTTTTATAGTCGATTGTTCTTTGATTGTTTATATTAACTCTTAAATTATATCTTGCCTGTTCATTGTCGTTGATGTCGTTATAGCCATTTGCAGTAACCCTAGACATATCATACATGGTTATGGTGGCAGTAGCTTTGATACGGGTATCAATGGAAGAGGCTTGCAATGCAAAGCCGCCCCAGCCACATATACCAATTATACCAATTTTTTGGTTGTCCACTTGATCACAATTTACCAAAAAGTCTACCGCTGCTTGAAAATCTTCTACATTGATATCTGGGCTATTCATATATCTTGGCATTCCTCCACTTTCGCCACAAAAAGAGGGGTCAAAGGCAATAGTTAAAAATCCGCGCTTAGCCATTTGTTGTGCATATAGCCCAGAAACTTGCTCTTTAACAGCACCATAAGGGCCACAAACGGCGATTGCGGGTAGTTTTCCAGCAAAATTTTTAGGATAATACATATCAGCTGCCAGTGTTATACCAAAGTGGTTGTGAAAGGTGATTTTTTTGTGTGCCACATCTTCCTCTTGTGGGAAAATTTTGTCCCATTTTTTTGTTAAATGCAATTTTTCTTTTTTAAACATAATATCTCCTTATATTTAATTTACAATAACTTTTTTGTTACAATATTCCTTTAATCCATTCTTTCAATTCCTCTTCACTAGTAGAAGAAGAAAGACGCTTGCCATTTGCAACTTTAGCCTCTTTAGCAAGTGCTTGCAAGTTATAAGCTGATTGACCCATGCCGCTACTGCCAGAAGTGGCAAAAGGAATAATTCTTTTGTTGCTGAAATCATACATTTCCATAAAAGTGTCAATAATAGACGGCTCTCTATACCACCAGATAGGGAAGCCTACAAAAATGGTGTCATAGTCTTTTAAGTTTGCAATTTTATTTGATATTGCAGGCCTACAATTTTTGTCTTTCATCTCTAGCGAACTTCTTGACCTGCTATTTGTCCAATCAAGGTCGGCAGGGGTATAAATATCTTTAGGTACAATTTCAAACAGGTCTGCTCCAGCCACTCTAGCTAATTTTTGCGCCACCTTTTTTGTAACTCCACTTGCACTAAAATAACTTACTAAAATTTTACTCATTTTTTCACCTCCTTTTTAAATGAGTTTAAAATTTCCTCAAGATTTTCATTCACAATTCTAGCATTATTGCTAAGTTCTTCATACACCTTATCTTCAAGAGCATAAAGTTTATTTAAAAGCTTATTTGCATAGCTTTTGCCTTTATCGGTGAGAGAAATTAACAATTCTCTTTTTTGTCCTTTTATCTGCGAAAGCGATATATATCCATCTTTTAAAAGTTCTCCCATTATGGTGTTTACAGTGGTCTTAGGTATATCCCAGCTTGCACTGATTTCTTTTTGGCTATGCTTATTGCCATCGTTGAGAGCATATAAAACCCACAATAAATTTGGTTTGACACCACTATTTCTTGCAAATTCACTGTAAAATGCGTCTATGTTATATAAAAATCTTCCAAAATTATAAAAAAATTCTCTTTCTTTCATATTTAAAATCCTAATTCGTATTTTAAAGCTTATTTAAAATAATGTCAAATAATTCTTTATAAATTATGAATTTTTTTTAAAAGAATATATTTTTATTTTTTAATTTGACTTTAAGGGGGTAACTATTTTATTATAATTATATGAAAACAACACATATAAACAGGTCTTTTTGGGCTATAATGATGGTGGTTTTAATTTTGCCATGTATATTTCTTTTTTCTTGTAATAAAGATGAGAATAAGCCTTTATTTGGTGTTTGGTGGTGGGATAACAGGCTGTCAGATGAATATTTGGATTTTGCTAGTGAAAATGGGATTAATGAGATATATTACTATACCAGCGATTTCAGTCAAAAAAATGCCCAATTTATTAGTAGGGCAGATGGACTTGGAATTAAAGTATATTGGTTGTGCGGCGACTATCAGTGGATAGATGATATCAATCTTTTTTATCAAGAGATGGAAAAATTTGAAAATTTTCAAAATAATAATGTTGTCAAATTTGCGGGAGTTCACTTAGATGTTGAGCCTCATCAACATCCGCAGTGGGATAATAGCAGAGAGAAGTTGATAGAGAAGTATATAGATTTTGTCAGACAAGTGACAGAAAAGTATGACGATATATGCTTTGATTTTGATATACCTTTTTGGCTTGAAGATGAAATAAGTTATGACGGTCAAACAAAAGAGGCATATAAATTTGTATTTGACTATGCGGATAGAGTATTTGTGATGAGTTATAGAGATAGCGCCCAAAATATGGCAGATGTGGCGAAGGAAGAACTTTTGTATGCTGCAGAAATTGATAAAACCATCTTCTTATCTGCAGAAACAGGGGAGGAAGAAGATATTGTGACATATTTTGAGGAGGGCAAGAGTTATCTCAATAGCCAGCTTGAGCAGTTGAGAGATATTGTAAAAGAAGATTTTGGCATAGCAATTCATCATATCAAATCATGGTATAATCTTAAGGAGTAAAAATTTACTTTGTGTAGGGTTTTAGACTATAGACAAATGATATCACAGAAAATTTAATAAACTATTTTGTTAATTTCAAATTTCTCAATTTTCTAAAAAAATGCCTCAAACCAGTTGTTTATGATGCTAAACTTCTGGCTTGAGGCATTTTAGAATTTTGCTGCTCTTATTTTTACAGCTTGTTATTATATGTGATTTAAAATTACATTTCCTTTTCTTCATCGTTTTCTTGGGTTTGAAGCCATTTTCCTATCCAGCTATGCTCTTTGCCGCCTTCAGTAAATGAAGATAAAGTCCAATTAAATAATTTAATATCCTTTTCAAGCAAACTTGACATACAAGAAAGAGGGAAACGGAGATCTCCTTTTGCAGTCATCCATTCTGCAAATGTTTTTCCATCATCTGGCTTAAATTGTTCGTGTAGTTCATCAAACTTTTTGCAACCTATAAATTTCAATGTGTCCTGAAAAAGTGCAAAGTTTTTATCGTTAAATCTTAGGTTTTGGCAATTTAAAATTATCTGCATTACCTTTTTACAAAAATCTTCTGCTTCTTCATATGTAGTGCTTTGAGAAGATAAATCTATAGGTTTAATTTGCATCAATTTTGAAATTGTCTTATTAACTGTGCGAGTAGTTTGTTTGTTATTTAAAGTTGCCATTAATAATTCCTCCTATATAAAGAATAGCACATTATTGGGCCATTGTAAATATATTTTTAAAAATATATTAATAAATAAAAAAGATAGAAGAAATTAAGTTTATATTGCAAAAGTCGAGACAAACTCTTTTATTGGGCAACCTGCAAAATCTTTGATTTTGTGGGAAAGGAGCAAACGAGCGACAAAGCAATAGTTTGATAAAACTATGCCGAAGCGTAGTTTGTGACGCTGGTCGCGAGAAGAAAATTTTGAGCGTAAAAGCAATAAAAGTCGCAAATCTGCGACTTTTTTGCACAAGCGTAAAAATTTTCTCTGGTGCGTCTGCCGGGACTCGAACCCAGAATAACGGTTCCGTAGACCGTCGTGATATCCATTTCACCACAAACGCATTTGTAGTTATTAGTATAACACAAAAATTTACCTTTTGCAAGTGATTTTATAGCTCAAATAGCTGAATTGATGTATATTTAAAAGGTGAGCTTGATAATTTATGAGAGTTTCTATTTCATCTTTTTAAATTAATTTTCAAAATCATCTAATATATATTGTTTACAATAGATTGTTATTGTGTTAAAATATATTCATGCTAGACTATGAAAACAAATTCGACAAAAATTTTATAATCGCTGGTGTTGATGAGGTGGGCAGAGGCAGTCTTGCTGGCCCTGTTGTTTGTGCGGCAGTAATTATGCCTTTAAATGAGCGGCTTGACGGTGTAAATGATAGCAAAAAATTATCGGTCAAAGAAAGAGAAAGATTAAGTCCTTTGATTTTAAAAAGTGCGCTAGCTTGCAGTATTGTTGAGCTTGACAATGTCACGATTGATAAAATAAATATTTTACAATCTACTCGCATAGGCATGAAAGAGGCTGTTGAAAAATTAACTTTAAAGCCCAATATGGTACTAATTGATGCGGTGAAGATTGATATAGACATAGCACAAGAAAATATTATCAAAGGGGATGAGAAAAGTTATAATATTGCCTGCGCTTCAATAATAGCCAAGGTTTATCGAGATGAACTTATGAAAAGACTCAGCGAAAAGTATCCTTTATATGGTTTTGCAAAGAACAAAGGTTATGGTACAAGAGAGCATGTGGAAAGTTTGATAAAATATGGTGTTTGTCCTTTACATAGAAAGAGTTTTGTTGAAAAGATTATAAATAGAGGTCAATATCTAAAGAGGGCACAAACGGCTTAATTTATTAAAAAATATTATTATTAAAAGGAATTATCATGAAATCGGTTTACAAATATTATAAAGAAAGATTAATTGAGATAAGCGGGAAAAATAGAAGTCTATATTCAAAAAATTTAAGCAAAAAATATGCTTATGATATTGGCAAAATAATTGGAGATGATAAGAAAGATTTTGATGAGTTTTTTAGCTTTCTGTGGAAAGGTAAAAGATTGGGTTATAGACTTATTAAAAAGGAAGCGAAAGAGAGGATTTGGAAAAACTTTAATCTAGAGAGTAAGATTAAGGCAGCTTTTATAGACACTACAAATTTAAGCACTGAAGAAAAACGCAATGAAAATTTGCGACGAGAGAGATTGAGAAGAGAAGAAGGTAAAAAGATTATTTTATCTCAGGTAAAAGAGCTGAGAGCTTTAAAACGAGAAATCGAGGAGTTTGCCAAGGAAACGGGTAGATATGAGATGTTTATTGGCTATCCTTTTGTAACCGGTCAAATAAATCGTGATTTGGTCATCAAAGGTCCGCTGATTTTATTCCCAGTTGTGATTGATATTGAAGATGACAATAATGTTACCATAGAGGCCAAAAATGACGAGTTGGTGCAGTTCAATAAAGTGCTTTTACTTGCCTATGCAAAGGAGCACAAACTCAATTATGAAGGGCTTATTATGGAGTTTGATAATCTTGTTGACTATAAACTTAAAAGCGTTGATGATGTAATAGATTATCTTTCTGCTTATGGCTTTAAATTTGAGAAAGATAAAAAATTTGATAATAAATTAATTTCTTTTGATAGTATTGGTGAGCCAACTCATAGAGATGACGAGCTTAGTGTTGTCAATGCTTGTGTAATAGGAAGATTTCCACTAGCAAATGCCATTTACAATGATTATTCAATTTTAGAGAAGAAAAAGCTTACAAATGATGCTATTGAGCAGCTTTTGCAAGGAAAAAACATTAAAAAAAATAAAAAAGTGCAAGAAGATATCTATACAATAAATGATTTAGATTATGCACAAGAGAGCGCTATTGAGAAAATAAATCAGTCGGGGAATATGGTTATCTATGGTCCGCCTGGTACAGGCAAATCACAAACGATTGTCAATATTATTTCTGATGCCATTTGTAAGAATAAAAGAGTTTTAGTGGTTTCACAAAAGAAAGCTGCACTAGATGTTGTATTTAATAGACTTAAAAGCTTAAATTCAAAATGTATGTTCATAACTGATCCTGAGAAAAATAAAATTGCTTTTTATGAAAGGGTCAACAAAACTCATCAAGCAGTAATGGAAAATTATCATCCGAACGAGAACATTGAAGATTTTAAG
>CASDQU010000060.1 GCA_949282835.1 uncultured Bacillota bacterium
AACCGAAGCAACTTAAATTAAACTTCGGCAGAAGCGCAGTTTAAATAAAATAAAAAACTAATATTTGATTACACTAAAACCGCATGGCGGAATAAAGATAAAAAATAAGAAATAAAAGTCGCGGCAAAAGCTTTTTATTGGGCACCCGCAAAATCTTAGATTTTGTGGGAAAAGGAGCAAACGAGCGATAATGCATAAGTTTGACAAAACTATGCCTGAGCGTAGTTTGTGACGCTGTATGGCGCGAAGAGAAAAAACAAGCGCCACCGCCGATGGCACACCAAAGGTGATGCCTAGGCAGAAGCGCAGTTAAGAAGCAAAATGGCTAAACATAAATGAAACTTAAACCGCGTGGCGGAGCAAGAGTTAAACATAGAAAACAAAAGTCGCGACAAAAGCTTTACGCTTTTCGTTTGGTCGCGATAGAGAAAAAACAAGCGCCCCCGCCGAATGGCACACCAAAGGTGTTGCCTAGGCAGAAGCGCAGTTTTTTCTATTGGTAGCCTCAAGGGGAATCGAACCCCTGATTCCGCCGTGAAAGGGCGATGTCTTAACCGCTTGACCATGAGGCCATATATCAAAAATAGGGAGAATTTTTTGATACTGTTTCATTATAAATGATACTATATTACTTGTCAAGCATTTTTTAAATAAAAAAATTTATTTCAGCTGATTTCTTGCTATTGCGCAAGCGTAAATTTTTTTAGCTTTTATAAGCAAAGAAGCGCATGTGTTGATAGTTGCACATGTTGTAATGACATCGTCCACAAGCAGTATGGTTTTATTTTTGAAATTAACTCCTTCTTTGACGGTCATACTATCTTTCAAATTTTCCTGTCGAGCAGCGTAGTCTAGGTATTTTTGATTAGAGGTGATGACATTTTTGATAAGCAGCTCTTTAACAGGCTTATTGCAAAGTTTACCAAGCTCCTCGGCAATCAGAGCTGCAGGATTATAGCCTCTTTTTTTAATGGTTTTGGGATGTGAAGGGACTGGCGCTATTATATCAAATTCTATTTTTTCATCAAGAAGTCTTTGATATATCAACTTGGCGAAGTGTGGAACTAGATATTTAGCCCCATCACTTTTTAATTTCAAGATAGCACTTCTTACCTTACCTTGATAATTGAGAGGGCAAAAACATTTAGAAAAATATCGTTTTCTAGCCAATGTCTGCCGTTTTTTGCCTTTTGTTTTATCTTTACAATGGTCACATACAATATTGCCCTCTAGTATTCTAGTATCGCAATAGACACATCTATTGCCGTCATTAAAGATATCTTCTTTGCAGCAATCTTTACAGATAGGGTAATCATCATCAATATCTCTACCACACAAAATACATTTGATATCATTAGGGAATAGAATATCAAGAAAGGTATTTTTAATTTTTATAATCATTTGTTTAAAATTCATTACCTCTCCATTAATCAAAGAGTTGTTTTATCTTTTTTTCTGCCTCAATCAGCAAATCTTTCAGCAAGGTTAGCCTTTTAGCCGTGTACTTATTAGTTATCATGCGTTTTAAATTTTTTTGTTCGCCAACAATAACAACCATCTTTTTTGCTCTTGTGACAGCAGTATAAATCAAGTTTTTAGTCAATATCATGTTAGGCCCAGCGATTGCAGGGATAATTACAATATCAAATTCACTACCTTGACTTTTGTGAATTGTGATAGCATAAGCTAGCGAAAGCTGTGATATTTCGGTACGAGGGAAGACACATCTTCTGCCGTCTTCAAACATTACCACGACCTCACCAGTTTGATAGTCAATTTGTTCTATATAGCCGATATCGCCATTAAAAATGCCTTCGCCTTCCTCTTCAATAAAACCATTTTGTTTTTTCCAAACAAGATTATAGTTGTTCGCAGTTTGCATAACTTTATCGCCAACCCGGAAGATTGTCTCTCCTACGGCGAGCTCCATTTTGGTGGTGGAAGGAGGGTTTAGGGCTTGTTGAAGACATTTATTTAAGTTGTCAATTCCGCAAACTCCAGCTTTCAAGGGTGCCAGCACTTGAATTTGCGAGCTTTCAAGTCCGGTATATTTTGGAAGCCTTCTTGCCACCATATCGACAATAGAATTTTTAATGTCATTAAGGTCTTCCTTTTCTTCAAAGAAAAAGTCGCTCGATGCGTTATTGATAATTGGCATCTTGCCATTGTTTATAAGGTGAGCATTCTCGGTAATCAAGCTTTTGTCGCTTTGCCTATAAATTTTGGTTAGCATAGATACAGTTATTATGCCGCTTTTAATTATGTCGTCAAGCACATTCCCGGCGCCCACACTTGGCAGTTGGTCCTTGTCTCCCACAAGCACTAGTTTGCAGTCGCGAGGAAGAGCCTTGCAAAGATGATTCATTAAAGCCGCGTCAACCATAGACACTTCGTCCACAATGACGGCATTGGTTTTAAAAGTATTATTTTCGTTATATACAAACCTGCTTATAGAAGCAAGATCGCCTGATGCTACTTCAAGTGCTCTATGGATTGTTTTTGCCTCTTCGCCTGTGGCGTCACTCATTCGTTTTGCCGCTCTTCCAGTCGGGGCAAGAAGCATAAATTTTTGGTTGTGAGCTTTTAATATTTCAATAATACATTTTATAATAGTTGTTTTACCAGTGCCCGGGCCCCCAGTAATGACACAAACGCCGCTGTTGATTGCATTAATGATTGCATTTTTTTGTTCCTGATGAAATTGAATGTTATGTTTTTCTTCAAAATGAGCTATTTCATCTTCTACATTGAGTTTTTGAAGCACTGGTGCGTTGTTTAGAAGAGCAAGTTTTTGAGCTACGCTAGTTTCATAGAAATAATATTTTGCAAGCACAACGATCTCATAATCTCCATGCCACATTATCAAAATGCTTTTATCAAGAAGGAGTGAGTTCAATGCTTCTTCAAAAGTTTTTTCATATATAGAGTAGTCAATTTCAAGTAGATGTGCGCTAGTTGCAATAAGCATAGTTTTAGGAAGATAAGTATTGCCGCTTTTTTCGCAAGAGGATAACAGCGTGTAAATAAGCCCAGCTCGTATTCTGTATTCGCTGTCGCTTGGAATGCCAATATTTTTAGCAATCTTATCAGCAGTTAAAAATCCGATACCATCCACATCTTCAACCAATCTGTATGGGTTACTCTTGACGACATCTATAGTTTTGCCGCCGTAAATATTGTAAATTTTGAGTGCCATATTTGTGCTTATATTATATTTTTGCAAGAACATTACGCTATTTTGCAATTTTTTTAATTCTTTGAATTTTTCTCCAATTTCAAGAGCCTTTTTCATGCTGATATTTTTTACTTGTGCCAAAGAGGAAGGGCTCATTTCAATGATGTCGAAGGTGTCATGCTTAAACATATTTACAATGTTTTTAGCAGTCACTGGCCCAACGCCTTTAATAAGTCCAGATGAAAGGTATTTTTCAATTCCTGCAAGCGAGGATGGCAAGATAACTTCATATGATGAAAATGAAAATTGGTATCCATATTTGCTATTATTTACAAAATCGCCTTCTAGCGCCAAGTTCTCTCCAATGTTTGCATTTATCAATTTGCCAACACAAACCACAGGAGTTGTTTTAAAATCTAAAATAAAAACGGTATACCCATTTTGCTCATTTCTAAAAATAATTTCCTCGATTGGTCCTTCAATACGCATAGATATATTTTAATATGATTTTGAGCTGAAATCAACTAAAAATTGCTTGCATTTGATATTTTTTTTATATATACTATCTCTAAAGAAGGTTGGCATGAAGGGGACTGATAAATTAATAGAAATTGAAGGACTTTTAGAAAACTTGATGAAAAGTAGTCATAAAGGCGGCATTTTAAGAATTAAAGTGCTATATTTTTGTTATTTGTACCAAAACCTTACAGTTAGTATGATCATTGATAAGCTGGGAATCAAGAAGACCAATTTTGCTATCATGTCAAGGGAACTTGAAAATGATGGCTGCATTATAATCAAAAAATCCAATTTTGACAAACGATGTAGAATGGTTGAAGTTACTCCTAAAGGGATGCAAGAATTAGATTCTTTTATCAAAAAACTTGAATCACAAATAGGTGCAACATCGATGGAAGTTGATAGTGCTATAGAGATTCTTTGTAAATTTTTAAATAGAATTATTTAATTTTTCACTTTATTTTAGCAAAAAGTGAAAAACCACATAAATAAATATAAGGAGAGTTATGCTTAAATTTTTTAATTCATTGACGAGAAAAAAGGAAGAATTTATTCCTTACGATAAAGATGCTGTCAGAATGTACTCATGCGGACCAACCGTTTATTCTTATCCTCATATTGGCAATATGAGGGCATATCTTTTTATGGATAATATTAGACGAGTTTTAAAATATAATGGCTATAAGATCAATGGCGTTATGAATATAACAGATGTTGGTCATCTTACAAGTGACGCAGATGAAGGCGAGGATAAAATGCTTGTTGCAAGTGCAAGAGAACATAAATCGCCTTATGAAATTGCCAAATTTTATACAGATGTATTTATGCAGGATGTAAAAAAACTCAATGTCGATTTGCCAGAGCATATCTGCCCAGCAACCTCAGTCATAGAGGATATCATAAAATTTGTCCAAGGCTTACTTGACAAAGGCTATGC
>CASDQU010000061.1 GCA_949282835.1 uncultured Bacillota bacterium
TTTGAATTCTTCAATATTTTGTAAAGATAGACTATCTTTATCTGTGATAACCTTAATATTATCCACTTTTTACTCCAAAAAACTGCTTTTTGCAAAATATTTTGTCTGCAGAGTTTTTATATACTCTCCGCTCTTATCATTTGTAACAAGACTAGGGAGTACTTCCACGCCATGTTTGCCCCCTTTTACAGCTTCTATGATTACAAGTATAACCTTTCCTTTGCCATTTTCAGTAAAGAACATACGCTTGGGCTCAAGATTATTTTCAATTAAAGTATGTATGAGTTCGCATGAACGAACTGCTGAGTAAACAACATAAAACTTTCCGCCAAATTTAAGCAAATTAAAAGCAGTCTTACATAAATCGTCTATTGGCAGCGACTTATCATGTCTGGCACTACTACGAACCAAATTTTTATTAGCCCCCTCACTTGACATATATGGCGGGTTAGAAAATACCACATCAAAACTTTCTCTTGGAAAATATTGATTAAAATTCCGTACATCGTCACAAATAATGGAGACCTTATCTTCAAGCTTGTTAAGTATAATATTTTTCTCAGCAAGTCTTGCCATTTCATTTTGAAGTTCAAAGGCATAGATTTTATCAAAATTGGTTTTAACGCTAAGCAGAACGGGTATGACACCACAGCCTGTGCCTATTTCAACACAACTATCATTTTTTTTGAGATTGATAAAATTTGCCAAAATCACCGAATCAGATGTAAAGGTATAAAAATTTTTATTTTGAATAATTTTAAGTCCTTTGCATTGCAAATCTTCAATTCTCTCGCCTTCTTCTAAAACTACCGCCATATCGCCTCCTATTTAATAAAATTGATTTCGCTAAGAGGATACTCTACTATCTCACTGGTCGTCTCTGTTTGATATTTTACAGATACAGTCTTCTTGAGAATGTCATTATATACCACTTTGCCTTCTCCGTCCTTCGTCCAAACCATACTTCCCTGTTTAGGCATTTCTTTTAACATTTGCGCATAATATTCATTCTCATAAGCCAAACAACATAACATTTTGCCGCAAAGCCCACTAATAGAATTTGGATTTAAACTAAGCCCTTGATTTTTAGCCATTTTAATTGATATATGGTCGTTTATCCCAAAGCCCTTATGACAACAACATATTTGTCCGCAAGGCCCTAGCCCTCCTAGTATCCTCGTTGCATCACGCGGCCCTATCTGCCTTAGCTCTATTCTAACTTTATACTTTTCTGCAAGCAGCTTAACAAGGTCACGGAAATCCACTCTATCATCTGCAGTGAAAAGGACAGATAATCTTGAAAAGTTATAGTTTGCCTCGACAGAGATGACCTTCATCGCAAGCTTTTCCTCTTTGACTATCGCCTTTATCTGCGGAAGCAGGCTTTGTGCTTTTTTAAAATTCTCTTCTCCCTCTTGAATTTCCTGTTTGCTTGCCAATTTTAAAACATTCTTAAGTGGCTCGGCAAGCTCCTTAGCATCAATTAGCTCAGCCTCTTTTGAAATAGTGACAATATCTTTGCCTTTCTCTGTTTCCACTATAACTTTATCGCCTAGATGAAGCTGATGACCGTTTGGACTGAAATAATAACCATGATTTCCTCCTCGGAATTTGGCAGTTACAACTTCTATTTGCATATATATTTAACCTCCAATATATCAAGTAATAAATTTTCAATTACAAGAGTAATGTTTGTGTTATATGCCATATGACGACTTGCCTCGTCTAAAAGTTTTTGTATTTCACATATAGCTCTTGCAGTATAATTTTCAAGTTTTTCTTTAAGCTGTCCTTGATATTTTTTTAATCTCACAAGATTTGCCTTCCCCGCTTTGATTGCAAGCATGTCTTCAAGCGCTAAAGACAATATTTCAAAAATAAGGTTTATATTGTCTTTGTAGGTTTGCAGCTGCTTAGAATATGATATAACCTGCTTACTGTTTTCAAGAGAGGTCAAAAGCGATAACGACAATTCAAAAATGTCCTCAAAATTTTTCATGTTGGCAAGTTTAAGCGCCTTTCCTAAAAAGCCGTCACTTATCGCGGCAATCTCCTCTGCTTTAGAGTGAGAGGCCAAAAAACTCTTAATAACATCTGTCGGCAGCTTTGACAACTCCTCTTTTTGACATCTTGAGCGAATAGTTGGCAAAACTAAATTGATATTGTTGCAAGTTAGAATAAAAATCACATCTTTAGGTGGCTCTTCTAAGGTCTTCAACAATTTATTTTGTGCCGCTTCCATAGAATTGTCGATATTTTTGATTATAAATATCTTTTTCTCAGCAAATATAGGCTTGACAAAGCTTTCGAGCGCAATCTCCTGGCTGTCAGCAACAAAAAGCTTGTCCTTAATAGGATAGATTTTAATGTCAGGATGTGAAAGCGCCATTAATTTTATATAGTTTTCATCACGGCTAACTTCACCCTTGCCAAGATAAGCTAGCGACAAAAATTTTGCAAATTCAAAAGCATAATCGCTGTCTTTGCAAATTAAAAGCATTGACCTGCCAATCTTAGATAATTTTATCTCTTGACTAAGTGTTTTGAAATCACTCGAATTAATAATAACATCTTCAAGTAGCATATAGATATAATAACACAAAATCTTTTCAAAGTAAAACTAATTTTTATTATGCTTAATTTCAAGTTTACAAAAAAAGCTGCAACTATGCAGCTTTAGCTTTTAGACAAATAAATCAGACTGTTCAAAAACAAGCGAGGCAAGGCTCGAAAAATGCCTAAAGCAGGAGTTTAGTATCCCTAAATGACTGTTTTTAGGCTTTTTTCAGTAAACACCGCAAGAAAAATCCTTTGAATTTTTCGGTCGCGCCGTTTTTCAACAGTCTGAAAGCTGCAACTATGCAGCTTTACAAAATTTTCATTCATTTAATAACAGCGCTAGGCTTATACAATGAGTTACATATCTACGCTAGCAATTCGCTTCCAAGGGGCTTTCGCGCCAACCCAGTGATCACCACCGCAACGGAAACACCAGTTTTTCCAATAACTTACTCTACAATTTCTATTCATACAATAAAAAGTTGAAACTCTTGAAGAGCCAGCAGTGATAAACATAACGCCGCCAGTAAATATTGCCAAGTCCATTGGTCTATAACTTTTAAAAATTGACCTTTTGTGACAAACTGGACAGATACCTTCAGCTCTTGGCGCCATACCTTTTACAAGTGCATTTTTTCTTGCAATTGCCACATTAAATTTTTGCCCTTTAGCATTTTTTCGTTTTGCTGCAACTCTAACAGTTGTTTTTTGAGGACCTGCTGCTTTACTAACATTTTGTTTTAGTTTTTGCCATTGCTCTTTTTCAAGATTTCTAGACTCTTGTTCAAATTCAGCTGCCTCTTCATCTGTTGTAGTATCTGTATCATCTCCATAAAAAACATCATCACCGAAGCCATCGCCAGTATCTTCGCCGAAACCATCTTCTTCCTCTTCTTCGTCTTTCTCTTCTTCCTCTTCTTCATCAAAATCGCTTGTATTGAATGTGCCTTGCATATCGCCTCCTTTTGTAAATCATTT
>CASDQU010000062.1 GCA_949282835.1 uncultured Bacillota bacterium
CTTCCTTCTTGCAGTTTGCCTTGTTCATCCATATATGTAAAGTTGCCATCATCTAATTGAACTGCAGCATAACCTTCACTATAAGGATAAATTTTCCTAACTCCTTTTGGATAGCGCATACTTTCCTCCTCTAATTTATTAAAATTATATCAATCCAAATGTCATTTGTCAATAATGCTTTTCCCCTTAATATTGCACTTTAACTACTTTTAATAGTCTTGTAACAATGTAGGCAATTCATAGCTTAAGCTTGTCTCCTCTTCTTGAGAAGGGAGCTTGTCTATATTATCATTCAAATCATCAAGGTCCTTTTTCTTTTTATTAATTACAATGCTTGTAACAATGACAAAAGCAATAAGAAGAATAAGTCCTATTATCAAAAAAATATCTAATATTTTCCTTTTATTTTTCTTTTTTTCGTCCATTGGTAATATTTTATCAATAATTTAATTACTTTTCAACATTTTTTATTTATTTTTCTCTTTTTTGAAGAATTTTTTGAAATTTTTCTAACAATCAAATTAGACAACGCTCTTTCTAATAAAATCGTTGCTAAAAATAGCACAAATACATAGCCTCTAAATTGTCCATAATTTACAAATAGGTTGACCGTATATAGCAAAAAGAAAGAAAAGAGGACGGCTAAAAAATCAAAAAAGATGTCGGCAAACTTTAATTTGCCACATCCCTTCGCAAGCAATTTACTGATATCAAAAATAAAACCAGCCAAAAGCCCCGCTGCTAGAATAGTTAAAATGACTATTGGCTGATTTAAAGTTGGATAAAGCATACTCTCTCCTATTTGAATATTCGTTTTATAAGAGGAACTTTTGCGGTGTGGCTATTAAATTTGAGCTGTAAAAAATTGCCTGAAAGACATACTTCTTTATCGTCAAGATTAAGTTTTTTAACTTCAATATTTTGTCCAAGTACAATAATTTCGCTTTCTCCAGTTTCAATAACCGCTTGGCTTATAGTTGAAGAGGCAACTTTTGTTGCTCCTTTGATTTGCAAAAAATCACCTTCTAAATGTAAAATACCATTCATATTCACCTCTAAAATAAATATATTCGCATAAAAATTAAAAAATGATAGATTTTAAAAGACATTTGTTGTAAAATAAAATTATGAATAAACTTACCTTTAACAACGAAAAAGAGGATAAAATTATCAATATTCTTCTCAAAAAAGATTTTTCATATAATCATATATGTAAACTTTTGCGAAATCGAGATATTAGAGTGGACGGAGTAAAAATTGCAAACAATATAGATATCGCAAAGGGAAGCGAGGTTGTGGTATATTATGAAAATCTTGATAATGCCAAAGAGATAGATAGAGTTTATGAAGACGATAATATAGTGATTATAAACAAACCGCAAGGAATTGAAGCAAGTGGCGCAAGCGGACTGGCACAAAAACTTGGATTAATCGCAATTCATAGACTTGACCGTAACACAACAGGGCTTATGATTTTGGCTAAAACTGAAATGGCTGCCGCTATGCTTGTCAGTGCAATCAAATCACACAAAATAGAAAAAATCTATATTGCTGAAGTTGTAGGAAGCTTAAAACTAAAAAATCAAACTTTGACCGCCTACCATGTCAAAGACAGCAAGAATAGTTTTGTGAAGATTTACCCCTCTCCTGTAAAAGGATGCAAGGAAATTGTCACAAAGTTCAACACTCTTAAATCGTCCCCTTCTTCTAGCACTATTGAATGTGCTTTAATCACAGGTCGAACTCACCAAATTCGCGCACATTTGTCCTTTCTTGGACATCCTATAATCGGTGATGGCAAATATGGCAAGAATGAAGACAACAAAAAATTTGGTGCTAAATATCAACACCTTCACTGCTACAAACTTATTTTTCATTTGAGTGGCAAGCTTAGTTATCTAAATGAAAAAGAATTTGTTAGCTATCCTGATTTTTATAAAATTAAAGAAAAATAATAAAAAAATACAATAAAAATTGCAAATTTTATTTATTTTTAATAATTTAAGGAGAAAAAATGTATTATTCAAATTTTTCTTCGCCACTTGGAGAAATGTACATGATAAGCGATGGCGAAAAACTTTCCACTCTTGTTTTTGCAGAACAAAGATATTTTAATGATGACTTAAATAAACTAAAAAGAAATGATAATCTTAAAATTTTTAAAAAGGTTAAAGCCTTTCTAAATGACTATTTTACTGGAAAAGAATGTCATTTTGATAGCAATTTGCTCGCACCTCAAGGGACAAATTTCCAAAAAGAAGTTTGGGATATCCTGCTAAAAATTGAGTATGGTCAAACTATTACATACAAAGATATTGCAGTGCGGCTTGCTAAATCAAGAGGTCTTCAACATATGGCTTGTCAAGCAGTAGGCAATGCAGTAGGACATAACCCTATCGCAATCATAATACCTTGTCATCGCGTGCTGGGTCAAAAAGGCAAGCTTGTTGGATATGCCGGCGGAATAGACAAGAAAATAGCCCTCTTAAAAATTGAAGGCGTTTTAAATTGATAGAAGTTTAAAAATCACTAAGTTGAAATTGATAGAAACCAATTTCTGCTAATTTACAAAATGAATTAAAAAATACAAACCGACAACATGAGACTATAAATATGCTAAACTTTTTTCAATTTCGAGGTGTAGCGCAGGGGCTAGCGCGTGCGGTTCGGGACCGTAAGGCCATGGGTTCAAATCCCATCACCTCGACCAATAATATCAGTAACTAATTTAAAGACCTTATTAATTAACAAATAAATATTGTAATTTTAAATAGATACATTTAAACAAATAATTTTCTCTTGCATAGGAGAGGTTACTTGTGCTTTATCATCTTTTATAAGCACATTGATTTCTCTTCTCATTCCAAATTTAGCCATATAAATTCCTGGTTCTAGAGAGAAAATAATATTATTTGTAATTTTTCTAGTGTCATGCGCTTCATAATTATCAATATTAACTCCCTCTCCATGAGGACTATTTCCATAGGCGATACTATGTCCCGTTCTATGAGTGAAATATTTGCTGTAACCGTGCTTTGCCAAAAAATTTCTTACCACATCATCTATTTCATACCCGCAAATCTCACACTTGCCAAGATTATCATTTAAATATTCAAGCGCTTGAAATGTACCTTTGACTAAAACATCAAAAGCCTCTTGATACTTTTGTGGGACTTCTTTTCCTGCATATGCCATCCAGGTTATATCAGCCCATACCCCATTTTCACAATCTAATTTTGCCCAAAGGTCAATCAAAATCAAATCGCCAGCTTTTATCTTGCTACTTTTATTCTTGCTAGGCTCATAATGAGGATTGCTGGCATTATCATTTACCGCAACTATAGGTAAACTATCGCTAACAAGATGTTCACTGGCATAACATTTACAAATAAACTGTGCCACCATAAACTCATCAATCTCTCGCCCTTGCTTTAAATAGTTTTCAATCATTTTAAAAGCTTTATCTTTAATTTTGCTTATTTTTTCCATCGCTTTTTTATGAGATAAAATTTGCTCATCATCAAGGGTTGCACAAAGTTGAGAAATAAGGTCGCAGCTACTTGAAAGTTTTTTTGTTATACTTTTGAGTAACTCCATGCTCCCCCAATCACAATAACTGCAACGCGGTAAAAGACCATATTCGCTATAATCGACTAAAGCGTCTTTGCCATGCAACTCTTTTTTGAGAATGTCAATAAGTTGCTGCCACCTTTTATACTCTAAAATTTTAAAATATTTTGCCAAATTTTCATCTATTGCGCTTCTATCTATTGTGTGACATATAATTCTTGCTTTGTTTTTGAGGTCTATTATGATAAAAAGTTTACGAGTAAAAAAATGCTTTCCTAATAGAGAAATGAGGACACTATTAGTGCAACAATAGTCATATATAACATAACAATCTTTGTTATTACCTTTAAGATAATTTTTTATAACCTCAATTTTTTCTTTTAAATTCATCTTTTACCTTAACAATAAATTTTTCGCACTAGGAAATTGGCTAACCTAATTGGCAAAATTCTCATCAAAAATACCACAAATTTATTTCCAAACCCGATAGTTTTTCGTAAAGGTGGATTTTTCTGTCTAATGAGCCTATCAATAGCCTTGGCGACTACTATAGGGCTGTCGCCCTTTCTCTCAAAATTTTCCATTTTTTTGAAGGCATGCTCAACTTTTAAATTGCCACTGCCGAATTTCTGTCTTGCGCTGGTAAAGCCTGTATTCAAATCTCCTGGCAAAAGAGCAGTTACTTTGATTTTGTAATCTTTAACTTCACTTGCTACTGCCCTTGATATTATCTCAATACCAGATTTTGAAGCGCTATAACAAGCTTGATATGGAAGTGGAACGATACCGCCTACCGAAGATATATTAATTATATTCCCCTTGCTTTCCTTCAAAAATTTTATAGACATGGACATTATGGCTATTACCGCCGATAAATTAGTGTCAATTATTTGATAGATTTTTTGAGGCGGAGTATCTTCAATAGTCCCAGCAATACCAAATCCTGCATTATTAATTATTACATCAATCCTTCCCTCTTTCTCATATATTTCATTTAAAATGCTCTCAATTTTTTGATAGTCGTTTACATCTGCCACAAAAGAGGTAAAGCGTTTATCAATAAACTCGCTTTTACTAATACCATAGACTTTGCAACCTCTTTCAAATAAATATTGTGCAGTCGCGCGCCCAATTCCACCGCTTATCCCTGTGATTATAACAACTTTGTTCAAATGTTTTTTCATAAACAGATTTTATCATAAAAATTTTTGATTTGCAAAGAAAATTCTATTCTTTATCCAATTAATTAAATAAAAAAAATTAATATTGACAAATTTTGATAAAACAATTAAAATTTATATAGAGGTAAAATATGGAAGATAAAATAAGGAAAGCTTTAAATTATGCATTTAAAAAACATAACGATCAGTATTTACCTGATGGATCAGGCAGGCT
>CASDQU010000063.1 GCA_949282835.1 uncultured Bacillota bacterium
GGCGATGTCTTCGTTCAATATAACAATAATACTTTCAATAGTCTTTCAAGCTATTATTTCGGAGGCATAATTGGAAGAGTAGTTTCCATCTCAAAGAAAACATATAACATTTCCAACAATTACACCTTGATGACCTCTCATAATGCAAGATATATCGAAACTTCAAATACTGCGCATGCTCTGTTTGGGGATAGTTCACTTCAAGGAAATAATACTGATAATTTAATTGTCGCCAATATCGCAAATAATTATTACAGCTATGCGGTAACCTTAACAGAAGATCAAAATGGAACAGACATTGGATATCTTAGCTCTACTCACACTGGCTATACTGGTGGAAGTAGAGAAAATGATAGAAGTGATGATTTGGTATCACTTGCAACAATTATCCGAAGGAAATTGAATGATGAGAACGAAATTAACAATCAATCTGGTCACAAGCTTAATCCACAAAGTGTAGGCGTAGGGGGAAACTTAAACGACTCTGCAGCGACTTTCAATGGTATTAAATACTACCGCTTAGATCAGGATATTAGGAATCAGCTGTATGTTAGTGCAAATTCAGCTAGTGGCTCAGCAGAATTAGAAAATATTGCAATAATTGGTGATAGCAATGAGCAAACTTATTCAAATACTACAAAATCATTTATTGACACCTTAGCAGGATATTCTTTCCTTTCTGGATTTGTACTCAATGTAGATATAAATAATGAAAATTTAGTGACAAATACAGAGGAAAAGATTGCCGGCATTGCCAACAACATGATTAAAAATACTCAAATTTATGCAGTGCAAGTCAAAGGCAAATTAAATGCTGGTGGGAGCGAGCCAATCACAATTGGTGGGCTTGTTGCCGAGATGTCCAGTGGAAAGATTACCAATTCTTCTACAGCGCTTGATATTACTTATAGAGCAGCTAATAAGATAGATAATAATTTTGTATCAAAAGATAGCAATGGTGTATATGGAATTGCAAATTTATTGACATCAACTTCTGGAGATGATACTGATCCAATCACAAATAAAGTCATTGACAATACATATTCAACAGGAAGTGTGGTTTCTTATATAGATATCAATATGTATGCTTTTGCCAATGGAAATAGTCAGGCAAAAATTTCAAATTGTTATTCAATAGCTAAACTAGATTGGAATGATTACACAACTGCAGACAGAATGACAAGTGCCGATAGCGGTTTTAACATCGGTGTGTTCGGCTACGGTTCAACAATAGATGAAAATTCTTACTTTGACTATAACGCAATAAATGATAACAATTTAAAGAATGATGAAGCAGAGAATGATGAAGCAGACTATCGCAAGACCACATCAGAGATTATAGGTGATTTAAATGAAAACATCTATGCTTCTTCCAACTATGATTTCAACTATGGCTATCCAACTCTTAATTATAGCTTTATGAAACTTTCTTCTTACGCATTTGCTACCTCATTCAAAACTGGCAAAGATAAGACAGAAAATAAGGATCAAACGGGGAATGCAATCTCAATTTTCTCAGGTAATACCACTTCAACCAAAGACAATGAGGAAGTATATGACAACTATGTAGAAGAGGTTACATATCAAAGATTGCGAAATAACACTACTCCAGCAGATTCAAGCGAAGTTTATTACTTTATGGTACCAAATGCAGGAGTCCTGAGTCAAATTGCAAGTATTACAACTCAAATTGCCACTACTGACACAAGCAGCGGTACTACGACTTTGACAAGCCAGGCAGTGAACAACTTTGTACTTCTCTATGACATGGATTTGGCACATACCGAGTTTAGTAGTACATGGACTTCATTGTGGCCAGATAATGAAGATACAACAGATAATGGTGATACATCAGATAATGGTGATACACCGGCTGTTGAAGGATTTGAAGGCATTATAGATGGCAATGGCAAGACTATTTCAGCTCTTAAACAAACATTAATTGCCAACATCTCTGGTGGTGTAATCAAAAACCTTCGTTTGACAGATGCTGAAATTACATCAGCAGCACCAATTCTTGCAACTACAATTTCAGGGGCTACCATTTCAAATATTACACTTTCAGGTAAGATTAATGGAAGCTCTGGCAATCTAGGTGCTTTGACAAATAC
>CASDQU010000064.1 GCA_949282835.1 uncultured Bacillota bacterium
TGCATTCTCGCTCAAAATTTTCCTCCTCGCGACCAAACGAAAAGCGCAAGGCTTTTGTCGCGACTTTTGTATTCTATTTTTAGTCTTTACTCCGCCACGCGGTTTAAGTTTCATTTATGTTTAGCCATTTTGCTTCTTAACAGCGCTTCTGCCTAGGCATCACCTTTGGTGTGCCATCGGCCGTGGCGCTTGTTTTTTCTCTTCGCGCGGCCAAACGAAAAGCGTAAAGCTTCTGCCGCGACTTTTGTTTTCTAAGTTCAAACTTTACTCCGCCACGCGGTTTGGGGTTTATTTAGATTTAGTCTTTTTATTCATTACCTGCGCTTCTGCCTAGGCAACACCTTTGGTGTGCCGTTCGGCGGGGGCGCTTGTTGTTTCTCTATCGCGGGTCAGCGCAATGACATAACATTTGATTGAAAATTTTTAAAAAATTATTTTAAATTATTCTTCAAATTTATTTATATATAAAAAGGACAGTTTAAATTCTGTCCTTTAATTTTAAGCTATAGTATCAAAGTTTGGCAATTCTTCTTCCTCGCGCTCATCTTTTACAATGATAGGCATTACCGAACGATACTGTTTAAGTCCAGTACCAGCAGGAATAAGTTTACCAATTATAACATTTTCCTTAAGCCCAATTAAATTGTCAATTTTACCTTTTACTGCTGCATCGGTCAAGGTTCTAGATGTCTCTTGGAAGGAAGCAGCTGAAAGGAAACTTTCAGTGGAAAGAGAAGCTTTGGTAATTCCAAGAAGAATTCTCTTTACTGTTGCAGGCACACCGCCCTCTTGCAATATCTTCTCATTTTCTTCATCACAGCGATAAACATCAATAATTTCGCCAGGAAGAAGTGAAGTGTCACCAGCAGATTCCACCTTAACTTTCTTAAGCATTTGTCTGATAACTATCTCAACATGCTTATCGTTAACTTTAACATCTTGGCTTCTGTAAGTTGAAATAACTTGATTTAACAAATACTCTTGAAGACCTTTTACACCCTTCATTCTAAGCAAATCTGAAGGATTTATTGCACCAGCGGTAAGTTGAGAGCCTGGCTCAACAGTATCACCATTCTTAACCATAAGCACAACTGGCTTTTTAGCTTCATATTCAATGTCGCCTTCTCTAGATGCAACTGTAAAATAATAATATTTAGCATCTTGTTTAATAGAAATCTTTCCTGCTACCTCTGAAAGAAGTGCCTCACCTTTTGGCTTTCTTGCCTCAAAGATTTCCTCAACACGAGGAAGACCTTGAGTAATATCAGTAGCAGAAGCAACACCACCAGTATGGAATGTTCTCATGGTAAGCTGTGTACCAGGTTCACCAATTGACTGTGCGGCTATAATACCAACAGCTTCACCAACGGTAACCATTTTCTTATTTGAAAGATCTCTGCCATAACATTTTGCACAAACGCCATGTTTGCATCTACAAGTAAATAGTGATCTTATTTGAACTTGTTTGATGCCAGCATTTTCAATTTCTTCTGCTTGGTCTTTGGTAATCATTTCATTTGCCTCAACAATAACCTTTCCAGTTGTTGGATTGATTACCTGATCAACAGCAACACGCCCATAAATTCTTTCTGACATTTTTTCTTGAACAACACCGTCAGTAATAAGATCGCCAACAAAAACGCCTTTTACTTTTTCGCCAGCATCTGCAAAACAGTCTTCTGTTGTAACTACAACATCTTGAGAGATATCTACCAGTCTTCTTGTTAAATAACCTGAGTCTGCAGTTTTAAGCGCTGTATCAGTAAGACCTTTTCTAGCACCTCTTGCAGTCAAGAAATATTCAATAGGAGTTAAGCCTTTAACAAATGAAGATTTAATAGGCACATCAATTTTTTCACCAGAAGCTGTTGTTTTAAGTCCAACCATACCACTAAGTGAGTTGATTTGCTCTTTATTACCTCTAGCGCCAGATACAAACATAATCTTAAGAGGATTAAATTCATCCATACCGTCAATAAGCACTTTGGCAACTTGGTCTTTAGCTTCAGTCCAAAGCTGCATGTTATTTCTAATTTTTTCATCAAGAGTGATAAGACCACGCTTAAATAATTTTTCATTTTCAATAACTTTTTGTTCGGTATCTGAAATAATTTGTTGTTTTTCTTTTGGTTCTGCAATATCAAATGCGTTAACCGTCAACGAACCAAGTGTAGAATATTTATAACCTGTATCTTTTATTCTATCAACAAGCTTAGCACATTCTGTAGTACCATGTATGTCATAACAACGAGCCAAAATATTACTCAAATCTTTTTTGACTACAAATTTATTAAATTCAAGTTCGCAAATATTATCAGGATTAGATCTATCTACAAATCCAAGATCTTGAGGTATTTGTTCATTGAACAAAATTCTACCAATAGTAGTTTCAACAAGCTTAGAATATTTTTGCCCATCAACCTCTTTTTCAAGTCTAACTTTTATCTTCGCTTGAATATGGAGGTTTTGTGTTTGATATGCAATAATAGCTTCTTCTTTTGATGAGTAAATATTGCCTTCACCTAATACTCCCGGCTTTTCTAGTGTCATGTATGCACAACCAAGTACAATATCTTGTGATGGAGTAACAATAGGTTCACCATCAGAAAGTTTTAAAATATTGTTTGAGGCAAGCATTAATGTTCTTGCTTCACTTCTAGCATCAATCGACAATGGCACATGCACTGACATTTGGTCACCATCAAAGTCAGCATTGAAAGCACCACAAACAGAAGGATGAAGTTTGATAGCCCTTCCCTCTACAAGTACAGGCTCAAAAGCTTGAACTGAAAGTCTGTGAAGTGTTGGGGCTCGGTTCAAAAATACTGGATGGTCTTTTATAACCTCTGCAAGAATATCCCACACTACAGGTTTTTCTCTTTCAATCATTCTCTTTGCGGCTTTGATATTATTTGATTTATTAAGATCTACAAGTCTATTCATAATAAATGGCTTAAATAGCTCAAGCGCCATTTCTTTTGGAAGACCACATTGATACATTTTGAGTTCTGGTCCTACAACAATAACTGAACGACCTGAATAATCAACACGCTTACCAAGAAGATTTAATCTAAATCGACCCTGTTTACCACCAAGCATTGCGGTAAGAGATTTAAGATCACGCTGCTTTGAGCTTTGAACAGCTTTACCGCGCTTACCATTATCAATAAGATTATCTACCGCCTCTTGAAGCATTCTCTTTTCATTACGAACAATTACATCTGGAGCTCCAAGCTCTATCAATTTTTTAAGACGATTATTTCTATTGATAACTCTTCTATACAAGTCATTTAAGTCACTAGTTGCATATCTTCCACCATCAAGTGGTACCATAGGACGAAGATCAGGTGGAAGCACTGGTATAACATCAAGAACCATCCATGTTGGGTCATTCCCGCTAGTTAAAAATGATTCTACAACATCAAGCTTTTTCATTGCCTTGATTTTTCTTTGTCCCTTCAAATTGACAAGTGACTCTTTCAAAGATTTAGATTCTTTTTCAAGATCAACATCAGCAAGTAAGCGTTTAATGGCCTCTGCACCCATGCCTACTTCGAAAGCATCAGAGCCATATTTTTCACAGTACTCATAGTACTCTTTATCAGTAATAACCTGTTTGTATAATAAGTCTGTCTTTTTAGGATCAAGTACTACATAGCAAACATAATATACTATTTGTTCCAACACTTTTGGAGTCATTTCAAGTAATGTACCAATTTTAGATGGCACATTTCTAAAGAACCAAATGTGAGTACAAGGAGCAGCAAGTTCAATATGTCCCATTCTCTCACGCCTAACTTTAGCACGCGTAACTTCTACTCCACATTTATCACAAACTACGCCTTTATAGCGCACTCTTTTGTATCTACCACATTGACATTCCCAGTCTTTCCTTGGTCCAAAAATCTTTTCACAAAAAAGACCATCTTTTTCAGGTTTTTGAGTCCTATAATTGATAGTTTCAGGTTTTGTCACTTCACCATGAGACCATTCTCTTATTTTCTCAGGTGAAGCGATACCTATTCTAATAGAATCAAAATTGTTTAATTCAAACATATTAAATCCCCTTTTTATTATTCATCAAAGTCACCGAAATCATCAAAGATATCGAGATTGTCAAGATTGTCATTTTTAGTTGTTTCTTCGAAGACTTCAAATAACTCTTTATCATCCTCTTCGCCTGCTGAAGTCTTTTCTTTGTTTAAGCTCTCTTCAAAGTCAAGAATACCTTCTTCAAGATCCTTTTCAGTATCTTGAGCAATAGTTGGAGTAACATCTTGTTCGTCTTGACTAAGCTCATTAAGTGAAATTTCTTTGTCACCATCAGTTAAAATTTTAACATCTAGTCCAAGAGCTTGTAACTCTTTTACTAAAACTTTGAAGGATTCAGGTATGCCAGGTTCTGCAATAGGAAGACCTTTAATGATTGCTTCATATGTCTTAAGTCTACCATTTAAATCGTCTGACTTAACCGTCAACATTTCTTGTAAGATGTGGCTAGCACCGTATGCTTCTAGCGCCCAAACTTCCATTTCACCAAATCTTTGACCACCAAATAGAGATTTACCACCTAAAGGCTGTTGTGTAATCAAAGCATAAGGTCCAATAGAACGAGCGTGAATCTTAGAGTCAACCATATGTTCAAGTTTAAGCATATACTTAAAGCCAACGGTTGTAAGATTGTCAAATGGTTCGCCAGTTCTACCATCATAGAGCTGTATCTTTCCATCAGGTCTAAAGTTGTTTTCGCGTAGAAGCTCACTAATCTCCTCAGCACTTGCTCCATCAAAGGCAGGAGTAGCCACTTTCCAACCAAGTGTCTTGGCTACAAGTCCTAAGTGAGTTTCCAAAATCTGTCCAATATTCATACGAGAAGGTAGACCTAATGGGCTAAGCACAATATCAAGCGCCTTTCCATTTGCCATAAATGGCATATCAGCCTCAGGCAATACAATAGAAACAACACCTTTATTACCATATCGTCCAGCCATCTTATCGCCCACAGAAAGTTTTCGTTTTTGCGCTACTGTGACTTTAACCATCATAGTCACACCAGGTTCAAGGTCGTCTTTGTTCTTCTTAGAGAAAACTTGTACATCTACAACAATACCGCCTTTTCCATGTTGAACACGAAGAGAGGTATCTCTTACATCTCTTGCCTTATCTCCAAAGATGGCTCTTAAAAGTCTCTCTTCAGGAGTAAGGTCGGTTTCTCCTTTAGGAGTAACTTTACCAACTAATATATCATTTGGATGAACTTCTGCACCAATTCTAACGATACCATTTTCGTCAAGGTCTTTTAAAGCATCTTCTCCAAGATTTGGAATATCTCTTGTAATAACCTCATCACCAAGTTTAGTTGTTCTACATTTAATTTCATGGTCATAAAGAGTTATTGAAGTATAAACATCCTCTTTAACTAATCTTTCATTGATAAGAATAGCATCTTCAAAGTTCTGTCCTTCCCAGTTCATGTACCCTACAAGAACATTTTTACCAACTGCAAGTTCACCTTTGTCTGTTGAGTAACCATCAGTTAAAACATCATCAGCTTGAACTTTTTCACCTTTAACAACGCATGGTCTTTGGTTAAAGCAAACATCATCATTTGCTTTTGCAAATTTAGTCACAGGATAAATATCTTCATCGCCTTTATCGGTAAGCACTCTTATCTCATCTGCTGAAACATAACTAACAGTACCCGCTCTTTTTGCAAGTACAACACAGCCACTATCATGAGCAGCCACAGCTTCCATACCAGTTCCAACGATTGGAGCTTCTGGACGAAGTACAGGCACGGCTTGACGCTGCATGTTCGCACCCATAAGTGCACGGTTAGCTTCATTTCCGTTTACAAATGGAATAAGGCTTGTTGCGACTGAAATCATTTGTCTTGGAGAAACATCCATATAGTCAACTTTATTTGGAACAACTTCTTCAATAACTGAACCATGTCTGCAGGTAATTCGCTTGTTAATGAAATGTCCTTCACTGTCAAGAGGTTCGATAGCTTGTGCAATATAGCTTTCATTTTCTACATCAGCCATTTTGTAAACGACATCATTAGTTACCACACCTCTTTCCTTGTCAACTACTCTATATGGAGTTTCAAGAAAACCATAATCATTCACTCTAGTATAGGCAGCAAGTGTATTGATAAGACCAATAGATTGTCCTTCAGGAGTTTCCACAGGACATATTCTTCCATAATGAGTGAAGTGAATATCGCGAATTTCAGGATCTGCCCTTTCTTTCTTTATTCCTCCTGGGCCAATAGCAGAAACACGGCGCTTTTGAGTGATTCCAGAAAGAGGATTCTTTTGATCCATAATTTGTGATAATTGCGATTGAGAGAAGAAGTCTCTTAAAGCTTTGTTTACCGCTTTAGGATTCATAATTTGTGAAGGAGTAACTTCTTCAAACTCTCTACCTTGAAGGGTCTCTTTAATATTTGTAGAAAGCTTGGTAACTCCTGTTCTAAATGCATTGCAAGTAAGTTCGCCGACAGTAGCAACCCTCTTATTAGAAAGATGTTCAATTTTATCTATTGTTCCGATACCTTCAAGGACATCAAGATAACAAGAAATAGTTGCCAAAATATCATCCATTGTAAGAGTTGTAATGATAAGCTCTTTGACATTATTTTTGATAGCTTCAATTCTCTTTTCTTTGCTCTTATTTGAAGAAAGAATTTGTTGAAGCACAGGATAATAAACATCTTCAAAAATACCAAGTTCTTCTTGATTGCAAGGGAAAACCTCTGATAGAGTCACCCTATTATTCCCTCTCATGAGATGTCTTTTACCATTTATCTGTACCCAAACTTCATTTATACCGGCATTTTGAACTTTCTTAGCGCTCTCTTTATCAAACTCTACACCTGCTTTAACAAGCAGTTCGCCATCGGCGATAATATCATCGGCATTAATAAGTCCAGGCAATCTTTCTTTTAAACCAAGTTTTTTATTGAATTTATATCTTCCCACTCTAGAAAGATTATAATATGCGTCTGTAAAGAATGAAACATTTAGGAAGCTTCGTGTACTTTCTACCGAAGGCACATCGGCAGGTCTTGTCTTCCTAGAAAATTCAAGAAGCGCTTCCTCTTGAGTTGTCTGAGGTTCTTTATCAAGCACATTTTTGATATATCTATTATTTCCAAATGCCCTTAAAATTTCTTCATTTGTGAAACCAAAACATTTAAGGAATAATCCAAGGCTGATTTTGTTTTTGCGCTCTAGAACTATTTTAAGATTTTCGTTTGCGCCTTGTTCAATTTCAATCCAATTTCCATGTACAGGAATAACCTGCGCTCTAAGTGTTGCATTGTCTTCCTTTTCTCTTGAAAGATAAACACTAGGCGCTCTGACAATTTGATTGATAACAACTCTTTCAATACCATTGAATATGAAAGAACCTTGCTCTGTCATCATAGGAACATCGCCCATAAACACTTCTTGTTCAACCGCTTGACCAGTTTCCTCTACAACAAAACGAACCTTTATCTTTAAAGGTGAAGAATATGTTGCTCCCCTTCTTTTGCACTCTTTGATATCATATTTAGGCTGTGCAAAAGGCAAAATCTCGGTTACATATAATTTTGCTTTTCCTGAATAGTCAGTGAGCGGGAAAAATTCATCTAAAACTCGTTTAATTCCCTTTGTTAAAAAATCATTGTAAGATTTCTTTTGAATATCAAGAAGTGGTGGAACTTTGATAAGTTCTTCACAATGCCCAAAAGTGTATCTTTCCGTTTTACCTTGTTTTATTTTTCTCACATTAACAGACATCTGATTCTCCTTATATTTTAGAAACTGAAAAAAAGCAAAAAAGGACCCTATAGCACAAAAATGCCATAATAGCCCTATCTATTAAGTTAAAAACTCATAATCTTCTTCACAGCCCTATAGTCTTATCAATTATAACTCAAATTAAATATATAAGTCAATAGTTTTTTCACATTTTTTTAAATAATATACATTATTTTTTTAAAACTTTTACTCTTTAAAACAAGAAATTTGACTTTGTTTGTCATATGCGCTAAAAAGCTCTCTAATAAAATAATAATAAACTTTGCACTGGATGTTTTTATATTTACCGCGCATTTCATATATAACTAAAAAGAGGACTAAATAGTCCCCTTTATTAAGCTTTATTAAGCCAAGATAGTTGTGATTCAAAATATAAAGTACTAAATCCGCCAACATTTGTTACCCAAACCGGATTGGTTGGCACTTCTATTGCATAACTTCCATCTGGCTCTTGGTGGTATGGTTTGCCATCATCGTAGCTATAGTAGTAAATTCCATTGCTATCAATTCTTCTTTCATACAATTTTCCTGTTGAATCTTGTAAAATCATAATCTGTGTCATTTGAGAATGATCAATTGAAGGAATTAATGTGTAGCCTTCACTCAAATTTGTATTCCCCGCGCCTAAACTAGCTAAAGTAAAACCACCCGTGCCACTTAAATTGAAAGTTAATTCTGAGTAATATTTATCGTTAACTTTATAATAGTAATAATTTTTATTATCATTAGAATGATAATAATAAGTCTCTACACTATTTATTGCAGAAAAATCAACATTAAGTACTTGATATTTTGTCGCACCTTCCCAGTTGATTTTAGTATTTACTGGCTCTCCACTATAGTCAAAAGCCAACCCGCCGTTTTCGTTTAAAATTAATTGAAGCGTTGTATAATATTTTTTGTCGGCACTATTGTAATAAACAGTAGTTTTGTTGCTTAAAACATAATAGGTGATCAAATTCAAAGTTGACGCTTCTGGATTGTTAAGAGTTTGAGTGTTGTCTGTTGTTGTGTAGTCGCTACTAGTTATTGCTGTTTTCTTTTCGTAAGCCCCATTGTCAGCATTGTATGTAAATATGATATTTTCATCATCGTTATAAACAAATTTATTGTTTACATTATTATAGAATATAGTTTTGCCTGATATAGCCTGATAATTTCCGCCAAACAGATTATAGAAAGTGCTTTGTGCTGTTCCTGCGAGAATGGTTGTAGCTGTCTGATCTTCGGCAAAATTTGCTGAATAGTCAGAACTTGATATCCCATAATTGTTTACAACAAGATGCATAGTAGCATTTTTAGCTTTTGATTTATAAGTTACAAAAGCATTATTATATGCTGCTGCAATGTCTTGCTGCTCTTCAGTAGGTTCATCGCTTGGCATTGTACTCGGTACATTAGAAGAATGTTCAGGATCAGGATCATATCCAAAATAGTATACATTTTCAATCGTTTGATTTTCGGTTACATTATAACTATATTTAACATTGTTATTGTCAAAAGTGTTAAATTCTTGTAAGTTTCCAAGTGCCCTGCTATCGCTTACAGAGGCATTTATTTTTGAAGTTGTATAACAATATCTCATTGTCAGTCCACCTGCAGAAGAGGCAATTAATCCGCCAACATTGGCAGTTGAGGATACGCCATAAGTGATGGTATTAATATTAAGGTCTGCAAGACAATATGAATTTTGCATGATAACTGCTGGTTTTGTGATGCTGTCTATTTGTCCAATCAGTCCACCTAAATATGGATTAGTTTTTTGACCAACTATTGAAAGTGAAGCCGATTTAACTGCTACTTGTTCAATTTCAAGTGGCGCATTTACATATCCTACAGCACCGCCCAATATTGAGCCAGCCTCTATATCTTGATAAACTATTGCGTTTGAAATTGAAGAAATATATGATCCATTTGGAATGATAGCACCAACAAGACCGCCAACATAATAGATGCCTTCTGTCGCGTCTCCCGTATTGGTAACTCTAATTCCTTGATCGATGACAGCCTCATTGATACTGCCACCAGCAAGTGCCCCAGCAATACCTCCAACTGCCACAGCAGCTGTAGGCACAGTTGAGAATATAGAAAGTGCTGAATTGTTACCATAAGCATATGAATAATTAAGATTGCCGCTTACTTCACCTGCAATAAGACCGCCATAATGATATGCTTTAACCTGTGCTTGAGAAGACCCTGCCACTACATTAACAAAAGTGTAATTAATAGAGGCATTTTGTCCTATTCCACCATAAGCAAAACCTGCTCTACTTGCCATAACAGATGTAGTTCCAGCCACATGTGCATTTGTGATAGTTCCAGCACCAGCAAAGCCTGCTATTGCTCCTGCATAAGAATAATTTGTATAGATATTTGAATTTTCTGTATATCTATTTTCACTTGATGAAGAGAAACTTGCTGTAACATTGATGTCGCTTGTCACATTCTTCATTATATATGAAGTGTTTGCTCTGCCGATTACCCCACCAACAAAGTTCATTCCATATACAACAGCCGTACTGCTACCGCTAGAATTTGAATCAACATTTATATCATATAGATATCCATATTTTAATATACCTGCAATAGTACCCACGCAATTAGTATTAGAGAAAGTCACTTCGGTAGGCGAAATTGTCAAGTTTTTAACTGCTCCAGTTCTGCTAGCAGAATAACCCACCTGAGCGAATAGCCCTGCAGAGGTCAAGTTTTCTTCAGACAATAAACTAATTTGAGTGATATCCATGCCATTACCTTCAAGGATACCTGCAAAAATAGTTTTATAAAGCATTGATGAAGCTTTTTCAGAATAACTTATGTCGCTTACTATTCTATAATTTGTAATATTTATATTATTACCAGCATTTTGATTTAGAATTTCACTTTCCATAGTTTCGCTATCATAAATTATCCGAGGATTATGAATAGTTCCATTATTTGGTGCATTTGAATCGTCTATATAATAATAAGTGATATTTCCTGTTCCTTCATCAACCTGTGAATAACTGAAATTCCTTATAGATAGGACATCTACATTTGCGCTTACAAGCTCAAGTCTGCCCTTTGAGAAGGTCTTTAGCTGAGTGTTATACACTGTGTTTGTCTGTATATTTCCATCTTCGCCTTCAATTTCAATTTTGCTTGTTGATGGAACATAGTCTACATATGTTGTTGAGGTATTTCCATCAGAGAAGAACCATATAGCATTAACACCTATTGTTTTTTGATAAGAATAATCTCCAAAATAATTTGCAATATCATTAAATTGTTCTGCATTCAAGCGAGAAACACCTTCAAAATCGCGCTCTTGAAGAGAAGTGTTGATATCTATATCATAATCAGCTGGCAAAAGATTGCTTCCTGCGATGTTATAGAAATAATAACAATTTTCAAATGTCCCAGCACGCGAAGATGTGTTGTCTCCTGCTGTTGAGGCGGCACTTTCATAAGCAAAACCTGCTGCCGCCGCATTCTCATTGCTCAATACAGATACCGAGAAAGAATTTTTTATGCTGCCACCATTTTCATAGACAAAGCCTGCCATATGTGGTGTAACACCTAAATAGATATCTGTGTAACAATCGCTGATTGTGCCTAGATTTTGATATACAAATCCTGCACCGCGTTCATTACTGCTAATATAACTGTCGTGGTCTTGAGTAAATAACATTGAGCTAGATGGAATACCAGCTACATAACTTGTAATAATCTGACCACCTTCAAGATTGGCATAAGCAAAGCCAGCCGCATATTGATTTTGATTTGAATTGTTGATAATCTTTCCTTCTTTGTAAACAGAAGCGGCAATTTTACCACTGTTATTTCCAACAACTCCCCCTATTCTAAATGGGGTTTTGAAGTTTGCGCTTACCACACTATTTGTGATATATCCCAAATTGCTCCCCGCAATTCCACCAATAAGCGAACCGCTAGTGCTATTATCAGCTATCACAACTATATAGTAATCACTTGAATTTACATTGTCAGTTGTAACTTTGCAATTTGTTATAATACCATTATTCTCTCCAACTATTCCACCAAAATTGAAAATTGAATTAGTTGTAATAAATTTTACTGTTCGCAAGCCATATAATTCATAGATATCATTATTATTATCAAGATTTAAATCAGAGCCATCTTCTGCTGCTGTAAATAATACATTCAAGTTTTTAATAATACTTTCTTCTGGCAGGCTTGTAAATATACCAATATTTGACAAGTTTCCCATATCATAAGTACCAGAGAATATTATTGAATGACCATTTCCATCAAGAGACTTGAAAGTTGCCTCTTTTGGCTGGAAGGCTGCCACTCCTGTATTTTCATTTGCCTTACTTGGCAGCGTAATATCATTGAGAAGGATATAATATCCACCTGCCTGCATATTCATAAAATCATCATAATCATAAATTGGAATAGGACTTTCATTACTGCTTGATGTGTATACATTAAACATAAAGGAAGTTCTAAACATTTGATTGAGATTATTGTTATTTAACTCTGTTGCTACATACAATCCATTTTGTACAGTAAATGAAGCTTTAAAATATACAACATAGAAGCCATCTTCTGGCAGATGAGTCCTAACTGGCGTGATATTTAAGCCGTTGTAATTAAAGAAATAATTACTGCCTGATAATGCCTGCTTATTCTTGTAACCTAAATCATATGTCTTATGTTTAGCAGCCCCATCATTTGGGTCATCAGCAGGACCATAATCTGGTTGCGTGTCATTTATAAGATTGGTATAAACTTTCCATTCTCCATTTTGAGCAAGTGACGACATAAAGTTGTCTATTCTATTAACTACCTCAAGATTTTCAGGATTATATTCAATATAATCATAAACATCTACTTGTAAGGTTGTTTGAGAGCCGACCTGTATGTTAATAACACCATTTCCCATTCCTAAAATTATATCTTCACTGCCAAGAGCCGTTTCGCCATTATAATTTATCACATATTCCTGAATTTTGATTTGTGTTCTGCTACTTGCCGTACGAGTAACCTCACCATCTTGCTGAGTGGCTGTTATTAAAAGATCAAATACATATCCTTCATCTCCTGATGTGTAGCTGATAGTATTGTTCGTTATTTGTAAATAATACTGCCCATTTTCTAGAACAATAGTACCAAGATTTTTATTGCCGCTTGTTAGAGTAATATTTTCGGGCATAAAGCCATATGAATTGATGTTGAGTTTATATCTAACACCTCTAGCAACAGCATAACTTGCATGATGATTTGCAGTATCTTGCTCTAGTGGCTCTTTACCGTCAATCTCTACATTTACAAAATTTTGCAGTTTTACTATCAATGCTTTAGTTGCACTCTTAATTACTTTACCATCTTTAACAAGGCTAATATTTATATAAGATATACTATCATCAATTACATTAGCATTTCCCATTTCATATGTAACATAAATTACACCGTTATATGCTACATAGTTTTCAGTGTTGTTATAAACACTCATAATTTCATCAAGCGTCAATCTAATACCATTATTTGTTGTAGAACCTTTTATAATACTATCATCAAATAAACCGTTAGATGAATCATTTTTTCTTGCAGCAAAGGCTAAATTGGCATATGCCCTGCCAACTTGCTTATTCTCTTCTGCATTTTCAATTAAAATATAATCAAAATCGGCATCTTCTGGTGTGATTGTAATTGCAAGTAGTCCAGTGCTTCCAGGATAAGCATAATCTGAAGTAGAAGCAATCGCCCCATCTCCTGCCTCGTTGATATTTGAATAATTGTCAATTACCACTGAAGTGACATTAGTTTGGTCAAACATAATATAGAATGAAGTTACTTGCTCTGTATTAGAAGATGCAATAATAAATATTTGATATTGACCATATATATTGTTTTCATATCTGTTTTTAAATAAAGAGCTTGTTTTATCAATTCCAATTTCTAAAGAGAATGATTGATTGGTAAATCCTGTTATCTCTGTGTTTGAAGATGCATCTTTTGATAAACCATCTATGTCAAATAAATATTCATTACGATCAGTAGCATAAATCAAATTAAATCCAGAAAGAGTTTCCAATTCTTCACTACCTTGTAAATACTCTCCATTCAAACCTATGATATAATAATAAAGTTCTTCTTCATTAGCATCAGAATTTACTACAATCGTCTCATTGATTTTTTGACTAGAGATAATTGGCGCTTGAGAATATTTAACATTGTTGATAGATTGCGCGCCCTTTCTATAATCAACAACTGTATCTATTATCTTTTTATTTACCTCACATTTATATGTCTCTCCATTGATTGTAAGTGTTAATATTGGAGTAATTTCTAGGCTATAAATAGCAGTTTGCGTATTTTCATTTCTTCTAAAATTGATGATTTGACCATTGATTTCTACATCAAGTTCTTTTGTTGCATCAATCTTTTCTCTAGTTGCATTAATATCGCCTGTTTCTTCGCCGTTTTGATTGTCTTCCGCGCTACCTTCTCTTTGAATATTTGTTACTTCTGCTGTCACATCACTATTTCCAATAAGAGAGAAGATAATATTGCTAAATGACACAACGCCATCACTTGAAGATTTCATTGTCATTGCGTCGTTATTAGAGTCAACGGTGTAAGTCAAACTGTAATTAGGTAAAATATACAGTGAGGCTGTATTATTCCCTCTAAGGTCAATAGTAGTTTTATCGATTGGACGAGAAGAGGATGAGCCATTTGGATAAATGATAGATACATCATCTTCTTTTTCTTCTGTCACATTAGGATTGAAATAATTAGTTACAAAGATATAAATAGTAATTGCATTTGTATTATTTAATAAGCTTGTACCACTTACAGCTGCATATCCTGTGCCTTTTACTGTAATTCGCCCACTTTGATCTATAGTTAAAATGTCGCTATTTTGTGAAGTAAATGTCATCTCTCCATTTACATTAAATGGATATAATTGGCTAGTTACAGATACTTTATTTAAATATGTATCAAGTAGAGTTTGTGCCCCTTGGCTTTGTTCGCCATCTGCCGCGTCAAAATAATACATAAAGAAAACTTGTGATGAGCCGCCCTCAAAGCTATTATTAAACTTAGCCTCTACAGACATAAAGTCACTGTTTGTATCTAAATGGAAAAACATTTGATATCGAACTATTACTTGATTATTTTGATCGGTAGCAAGAACCACAAAGTCTCCATAATATTTAGTTTTAGATAGAGAATCAATGACTAGGTCTGCTTCACTTTTCTTTATTTGCTCTCTTGAAATCAAATAGGAAAGAACATTTATATAGTTGCCTTCAGTGCCTTCAGTGACTTCAGTTCGCATAAAGTTACCTCCAGCTTCTTTACCGAAAGCAACTTGAGTTGGAGAATACTTTGAATAATCTGCAGTGCTATTATTAGTAGTGCTATTATTATAAATAACAACCATGGAAGCATCACTGCCCAGCTTGCCATCATCGATTGCCTGCAGAGCAAATGCGGTTGAGAAATCGTTAGAAGAAGCATTAGCAATAGCAGCAGTATTTGCAGTATAAGTTTGTGAACCAACACTATACATTTGACCGCGTACAAAAACTCGCGATGTGATGCCGCTTAAATTTGCACTAGTTATTCCATCAGCGCTACCTATAACTCCAGCTACATTGTCATATCCACTGATTTGCCCGCCAACTATTATGCCCTTTCCAGCAGTATAATTGCCGCTGTAATATCCTTGATAGTCAGAATATTTACTGAACTCAACGCTGCTTCCTTCGCCTGCTTCTTTAATTTCATTATATCCAGCAATGATTTGTGCAGTGCTGCCATCCATATAACCTGCAAGCCCACCTACAAAGATTTGAGATTGAGCAGTTGTTTGTCTTTGAATATCTATTAGAGAATAAGCGATATAATTGGTATAACCTGCAATCTGCAAGTGGTTAGAGTCAATTTTTTGAATAAGTCCATCTTGTTTGCCTGTTACGCCACCGATTTTGCCTGTTACGCCACCGATATAGACTTCATTACCTGTATTTACATTTACTGTCATTGTACTATTTGAGAATAGTAAAATGTTTGGAGTAAAGGAAGAATAATTATATCGTCCAGTCATATTTTTAACAATAATGTAAGTGGCATTGCTAGTTTTTGTATCGCTGTCTGTTTCAAATAGAGTATAATCTTGCACTATATTTCCTTCATTTAGTCCAACTACTCCGCCAAGATAAGAGCTTTCATTTAAATTGACATTGCTTTCATTTAAACTTATACCCACATTTAAAAGTGTACCACTATTCTTGCCAGATAAAAGCCCGATATAATTTGTTGCATCGTTGTTTGTCTGTACATTTATCATTCCTTCAAATGACACATATTCTATAAAAGCTTTTTCAGTCAAATTGGTAAATAAGCCATAATAAACACCATCTTCCATTTTTGTGCCAGAAGATATATTTATGCCAGTTAATTTTGCATATTCACTTGTGCCAATAATTGAGCCGCTAAAAGTGCCAAGTGGCAAAGATGATGTTATAGAAGAGATATCAATTGTGGTATTGATTTTATAGTGAGCGGACAGATTATTTTTAATATTTTTTATATCTTCAGCGCTCTCAAGCGTAAATCTATTTTCCATAGTACCATTGGCATAAGTTACTTTAAGTCTAACAACTCGATTTTGATACTCACCCAAGAGATTGTTGTCACTATCAACCCAGTCTTCTGCTGCAATTATAATTTCCCCTTCAATTCTCTCAGTATAGCCTTCTGCAAGCTCGATAAATCTTGGATTGGCTGTAAAAGTAAAACTAAATCTATTATCACTTTCAAAAGCTGTTATATTTTCACTGGTAAGCAAACTAACTATCTCTTCTTCAACTGTAATTTGAGCGCCACTTACTATTGCGACTAAGTTTTTATTTGTGGCATTTGCATTTGTCACATAAGCAATAAGTGTATGCTCTTGACGAAGAGAAGAAAATTCAAGTCCACTAGTTGGGGTAGATTGAAGTGCCACATTTTCAACCTCTTCATATGCAGTTATTGAAATATTTATAGTATATGAATAAAGCCAGCCATATTGTCGCACATGACAAGTTAAAGTAAGACTGCGAATTTCGGTATTTGGAGCAGCAATAAATGTCATTGTAGATGTATCAAAAGTGCCTGCTTCCCCTACTGTATAAAGATTATTTGTCCGCATAGGGTCATAATACATATATTGAGATAATTGATTGTTATAATAATTTTGAAGTGAAGATTGCCAATATATATAATTTTGACCAAAGAATGCCTCTTCATATTTTATGCTAGCATCTTGCAATGAGGAAGGCAGTGCAAAAAGATATGCCTCGCTATTTTCAGGAACTACATGGAAGATTGCCGTTCTTGCATCTTGAGAATTTGTATTTGTATAGATATCAGCATAGGCAGCACTTACTCCATATTGACTTATTATTGAGGAAGTACTATTTGGGTCTTTGTATGTATCCTTGCCATCTTGCTCTTTATACACACGCAAATTGTTGATATAATCAAAAACTACAACATCAATAAAATAATTGATATTTTTAGCTACTCTTTGGAAATTTTCAATTTCATAACCATTAATTGTCAGGTTGACACTACCACTGCCATTTCTTTGAAGATAAACATCAAAATTTTTATTGTTATTTGTGGCATTACCTAGACTTATAACCGAAGAAGGAACGGTAAAATTCAATGTCTTTATTGCTGAAGAATTATCATTCCCATTTGCAATAACAGCGACATCAAAGTGAACATTTTCACCACTTCTAAAGGCATAGAATTGAATTTCATTTACCGATATCTGTGTAGTGTTTCTAATCACATTTGTAGTATTTTTTGAGATAACTTGCACATCTTCAAGAGACTCATCGCAAACTATAGAAAGTGAGATAGACCTTCCATTGTCAAGAGCTATTGAGTATGTTCCGCTACCTGTGGCAATAGAGCGAATTTTAAAATTAAGAAAATATTTGTCATCTTTCAAAATATATGGCTCATCTTCGTCAATGACAAATCTAGCAACATTGTTGCCACTATCAAGAGAAACTGTAAATGAAGAAAAAGCTGCATCTGCATAGATATCAGTAAAATCTATTGCTTCTTCATTATTTATATCTATATAAATTTGTTTTTTAAATTCTTCAGTATTAAAATCAAGAATTTGTGCGCCTTGTGTAATTTGATATTTTAACTCAACATCAATTTTATCTTCGCGGAGCACATTAAAATACAAAGACATAGGAAGAGAGCGCAATTCTTGTGAAATAGGTGCGTCATCTTCACCCCTTAAATAGACTGGATATCTTAAATCATCTATTCTTACTTGCCCATCACTAGATGTGTAAATAGTATTTCTATAACGAAGCCAAAGATTTGTATCTGTTAAATCAATAACCAAATATGAATATTCGGCATCTTGAGGAACGGCATTTAAATTAAACTCTTGCCATCCATATGACTCACCTGCATAATTGTTATAAAAAGTGAAAGTTCTATCAATAACCGATAAATCTTCATTGTTAACAAGCACACTGGTAGGTATTAGCCTAATATTGACAGGAATAGAATAGTTGAAATTAACATTTTCATCTTCGCTATCTGCAAAACCCTCATAATAGAATTGTACATCAAAAGTAAGTTCATTGGCAGTACCATTAGCACAATTTAGTTCATAAAAATATGTCGTTGTACCTGCTTCTTCGTCAATAATCTCCCCTAATTTTACACTACTAAGTAAATTTAAATCACTTGAGCTTGCATTATTCAAAATCAGAGGGCTTGTAGTGTTGATGCTAACTTGCAAATAAACAGTGATAAAACTAACGGTATTACCGATAAGTAAAGGATTATCTTCTATCGTCATTTGATAGTCAGGTATCAAGGTTATTTGTGCAGATTGATTATCCTCTAAAACATAATAATTATCTGAACCAACTTGATATTCTCTTTCTATAATTCTATAACCATATGAATGAGAAATACTTTCATAATCAATATCTGCAATCACATAAAATTCTCTAGCACAATATATAGGGTTTTCTGCATTTGAGTCATAAAGTGCAATAAAGGCAAATTTTTCTCCCGCCTTAACAGTTGTTGCAGATGAGGTGTCGAATTGATATTCTCCATTTTCAAGAGTAACAGGAAGAAGAGAATATTTTGTGTTGAACAAATTTGGAACAGTGCTTGGAACTTGTGTTGGTGAACCTAAGGTAAATAAATTGCCATTTGCATCTTCCAAAATAAGATAAAAATTATCATTGATAGTTTTTAAGTAAATTGAATTAAATTGATTTATATAATTTTCTTCCTCTTTAACATCTTCAATAATCAAAGATGATAAATCTCCAGTTTGACCAAAGAAATAATAAGTTAAATCTTTTTCTGTAGTATTAGATGAAAAGGTAAAATCATATGAACTTGGTGCAAAAGAAGAAGATTGTGACACATAAAGTGAGTGTTCGGCTGCAGTTAAAGTGTTTGAATAGGCTTTAACATAAATATCTAAAGATGCCGTTTTATTTCCTTCAACTGTCCTTACTTCTAATGTGGTTGTACCACCTTTCATAGCCGTTATTTGATAACTTGTTGATTTTTTTTGATTTGCTATCACTTCAACATCACATACACTAGAGTTTGAAAGTGAATAAACAAGTGATGTATTCATCCCATCTACAGGATTTTCAACAGTAAAACTTACTGTTGTGCTTTCATCTTCAAAAAGAGTAATACTTCCCTCTTGCTCTGAACTTGAAATATAAACTTTGCTATAATTCTTTGAACCACAGCTTGCAAAAAGAAGACCTGCCAAAACAAGTAAAAAACTAGCAATTATAATACTTATTTTTTTCGACTTTGTCACTCTTCTCTCCTCTTCTAATGTTTTTTAACGAAAAAAGCGTTTAATGCCAAAAGGCATATTAAACTACTCATTTTTCTCTTTAAATGTTGTCACTACATAATCAAGTGGATGTATTTGTACCATTGTTCTTGCGGTTGGAGCTGTAATGATAAACGCCTGTCCTACATGAGCAGACACAATTCTATTTCTCTCCTCTTTATTAATACCACCTGAGTTTTTATAAAGTTCAATAAGGTCGTTAACATCGTTAGGCGAAAGTGAGAATATAAGAGAATATTGACAGGCATTAATAACGGCTGTAGATTGTCTCTTTATCTCTTCTGAACCAACAAAGTCGTTAATATTTTGTGTTATGACAATCTGCATACCGCCATACTTACGAATACGCTTAGCCATAGCTGTCATAAAGTTTAAGGCAATAGGATATTTAGGGTTAATAAAGGTGTGCGCCTCGTCAACGACTACTATAATTTTTCTATTAGTATTATGTATTTTATTATAATCTTTATTATTAATAATTTCATTCTCTATATATTTGAATACCAAGAGCATTTGAGCATTGGTAAGCATATCATTATTACCAGCAATCAATGATTGGAAGTTAAAACATACAAAGTTTTCGTTTGTTTCAATAGAAGTAGGCCCATTCCAAAGGTTAGAATTTCGCCCGCCGCTTGCAAATTTTCTGATATAAGCTTCTGCAACTCTAAGGTTATTTAGAGTAAATTCCTCTGTTGCCGAGGCAAGTCTTTCTTGCAAAAGCTTATATAAATCATCAAAAGTAGGATAATCGGTAGGTTTAAGTGCTTTCAAATCGGTGCTTTCCCCTATATTGAATTGCCCATAAAGGTCAAGCACGAGTGAATTGATTATTTCAAAAGCATCTGACGAAATACCTTCCAAAATTGTTCTAAAGAATTGCTCTAAGAATTGAAGATGTTGATTGAAAGAGTCGTCTTGCTTCTCTATCTTCTTTTCTTCTTTCTCATCATCATCTTTATCTAATGCTCTAATTACATGGAAAGGATTGATGATACCTTGCAAAGAAGAACCTACATCAATAAGTTTACCCCTCAAGCTATCGGCAAGCTTTGAATACTCCTTTTCAGGGTCACAAATGAATATTTTGGTGTTGTCTGCCGCAAAATTTGCAAGAAGTGTTTTGGTAGCAAAAGATTTTCCCGAACCAGATTTACCAATAATCATCATATTAGAGTTAACTCTTTGCGCATCACGCTTAAAGAAATCGACAAACACAGGATATTCATTGTCGCCAATATAGAAACCATTTTCATCTTGAAGTTCACTTGATACAAATGGGAAAACACCAGCAAGTGTTGAAGTTGGAATACCTCTTTGCAGCTCTTTGATGTTATCTCTCATAGAAATTCCAGTTGAAATGAAAGCATCTATTTGCCTTGCAAACATTTCACTATAGCGATAGCCCTCTTGTTTTAACACCGCTTTAACATCTTTTCTTGCCGCATCTTCACAGGTAATGAAAGTATTTACATCGTAAAGTTGCTGATTGTTGTTTTTAAGTTCGGCAAGCAAATTTCTTAAAGTTTCAAGGTGTGTAGTAAGCTCAATTCGAGTACTACTTTTCCCAGTCTTATACAATTTGGTCTCCATATCCATAATGGCTTTATCAATCTTCTTTTCAGACTCAAATTTAGGAGCTTTCTTAAATTTCATTACAACTTTTGTTCTGTCTAGCAAGAAGAAAGATGCACCCCAAGCATTACCAACTTGAAGAGGATATTCGGTAATAACATATGTACGATAATTATTGCCGTCAATATTATATTTAGCAGAAGAGAATTTAATTTTCTCTGGCACTGCCCAATTTATAAACTCTGAGAAAGGTAAACTTTCAAGGTCTCTCTCATTAAATTCACGATTGTAATTAGCACGAAGAAATACCGCAAGTTCACTGCCTACAAGGCGTTTGGTAGTAACTGGCGTCAAACTTGTCGCAAATGATGTTGCCATACCGCTCACAGTATTTTCTAGGGCTTCTATATCCTTACCAAGTACAACTAGATAGAAATAATCTTTATAAATTTTGTTTGTTCTATTTTTATCTTCAATAAAAGCAACTCTCTCTTCAAGAATAGGCGCTCTTGCATCAACCTCTCCTTGGCTCATCTGTCCTTCATACATTTGGTCAAGAAGTCTATCATATTTTTTATTTTCGTTATATGTATAGCTATCAAGCACCATAGCTTTATTTATCTTAACAAGTTCACAAACTTGATTATCATCAAGTCTTCTGAGCGCATTACCAAAACCAATGTCAATAACATTGTTTTGGCTGTATTCATTTAAAAGGTCAAAAAGTATTGGCTTAACCTCTAATACTTCGGCATAATAATTACCAAATGATATACACCTATCTTGATAGATGGAGTCAAATGGAATGATATCCTTAATATTGCCCTTTCCTTTTTTAGGATTTTTCTCATACTTTTTCTTCTGCATTGAGAAACGCGCTAGGTGCATCATTGTAACATAAAATCTGTCACTGTCGGCAATCTTAAAAAATAGTGATATTGCGAATATTGCCCATACCAGCGCAACCCAAATATGACCATCAAAGTTTGAAGCGGCAAGTAAAATTAAAATAACTGCAGCAACTACTCCAATTATTAGGTCAATACCAGTAACGCCCTTCATAAATTCGAGCTTTACTTTTGTTCTTCTTGGTATAATTCTAACCATATTTACCTCGCTAACTTATTTTACTACAAATTCTATCAAAAATACAAACAAATAAACGAGATTTTACAAAAAAAATATATTTTATTTATATATAGCAAAATAAGAGCGAAGAGGCTGAAAATTAATTAATGAATGGTAAAAAAATCAAAAAATAATAAGAAAAAATATAAAAATAAATATTTTTACTAAAAAATCATATTTTTTGTCTATTTTTTAAATTATCAATAGATAATTTAATTTCATTTGCTAAAATAATTCAATAAGGTTAATTTATTATGCAATTTTGCCTTATTAATTATTTTATTGTTTATTTTTTCACCTTTTTTTGCAATAATTTCGTTATTTAAGCCAAATATGTCATTTGTTACAATTTTGCCTGAAAGGAAATCTTGATTTGCATAGATGCGAAAAGGTTTGGCTAAGCCATTAGCTTTGTAATCGGTTACATTTACACTTTTATTGGCAGTTACATTGACTTTGACTTCTTCAATCTGCACTTTGGGCAAGTTTTTGCTCTTTGCAACAACAAACTTTGCCTTTGATAACCTATCTTTATTGCCATAGATAATATATTGACCATTTGCATAAATATAGCGTTGTAAAAATTCACATTTGTCGGTAATTATCCTCTTAACCATTTTACCGCTTACAACGACATCAATAACTCGTCCTAAATTTACTCCTTCTTTATCATAAACAATTTTGCCAAGAGGATTATTGCTGTCCTCTTCAATAATAAACTCAAGGTCGCTGCTTGAATTTATCACAATACATTCCTCGCCCACCTTTTTAATATTCTCAACTCTAAGCATAAAGGCTTGTTCACTCTCCTCATCAATCACAACAAAGCCTTTAAATGTTTTCAATTCTTCATCAAAAGCTAAATTTAAAATATAACCGATTTCATTTCCTTCTTTAAGAGAGATAATCTTTTTTGATATATAATTTGATAATTTTTCCATGCTATATCTTACTTACTTTACTTTACTATTATTACTATCCAACAAAAAAGTATAAAATGCGACAAATTCTTTCTATTTTTCCTAATTTGTCTTTGACTTTCATAAAATAAAATGCTAAAATATTAACTATGAAAAAGAAAA
>CASDQU010000065.1 GCA_949282835.1 uncultured Bacillota bacterium
TTGGTGGAAGTTATAGGGCTCGAACCTATGACCCTCTGCTTGTAAGGCAGATGCTCTCCCAGCTGAGCTAAACTTCCATTGCTCTCATAATATATCAAAAAATTTGTGCATTGTCAACAGATTTTTTCATTTTTGTTAAATTTATTTTATTTATTTTAGCATCAAACAAACAAATATCATATTTTATATTAGAGGGCTAAAAAAGGAGCAAACATGCCTTGCAATCTTAATTTTAACCAATGTTGGGGCGGTTTCAACTACCCATTACCCATTTTTAATTGTAGGAGAAGATTAATCAATGCTATTAACAATTCTTCAACAGGGGTTGTTGTCATAAATCCAACAATTTAGGAAAGATATTAAATTATCACTATTGTGCTTAATTTGCTATAAATGGCTGACTATTTGACAAATTTAGTCAAAAATCAGCCCTTTTTAGATATTTATATTAGTCGACAAAGAAGCCAAAATAATTTGAAAAAATGTTGCTCAAATTGAAATTTTTGGTATATACTAATACTAACAAGGAGGTGCACCATGGGAACAGACTTACAAAAAGCAAAGCGTGATTTTTTAGATGCGTGGGAGATTTTTCAGATAACTGGGGAGATCAATGACGCCCGCGAGTTTCTAAGGTGTCTTGGCAGATATGACGAACTTTTAAAAGAACAAGAATTTGATGAGGAAAAGGAATAAATAGAGGGAAAACTATGCCAACTACAAAAGTAAAGGGCATCGTGCTTGGCGGTGTCAATGTAAAAGAAAAGGACAAGCTCGCTTATCTATATACTCTTGAGCAGGGTAAAATGACGGTATCTTTCAAAGGAGTAAGAGGGGACAGGGCAAAGCTAAAATCAGCCAAGGAATTATTTTGTTTTGGAGAATATGAGCTTGTTGGAAATGGCAACATTAATATAGTGACTTCGTGTGAAATAATAGACAATTTTTATAATCTATCAAAAGATATTGAAAGATATTATGAGGCTTGTGCAATTCTTGATATTGTAAACAAGGTCGCAGTAGAGAGTAGTCCGCCTCTCTTTATTGAAATAATTAAGGCGCTTAAATGCCTTTGCTATGAAAAGGCAGCAAAATATTATGTTATAGATAAATTTTTTCTTTCATATTTTAATCTAAGCGGATACCATTTTTTGTCAGACCGCTGCTCTTCGTGTGGTGCTCGGCTTGGTAAGGCATATTTTAATTATGATGTAGGCGAGCTTGTGTGTCCGGCTTGTAGGACGCAAAGCTGTGATGCTGTTAGCGAGCCCGCACTTAGCGCAATGAAGATCCTTGAGCAAACTGAATATGATAGTTTAAGTAGCGTAAAGCTGGGTGGGCAGGGAGAAATTCAAGCTTTCCATATACTAAGTAAAAATTTTGAGTGGAAAACAGGTTACAGCGTACTTAAATTGTTATGATTTAAAATCGCTATTACGAAATTATGCAGATATTGAATGATATATAATGAATATAGAATAAATAATAAATCAAAATTCAAAAGGTAAAAAATTACAAGATAAATAAAAAAAACTATCCAATTTATTTGGATATTTTTTTTTAATATGCTATATTAAATCTGATGTTTAAAAAGGAGAAATTTATGAAGAAATTTGTTTACTTATTTAAAGAAGCCGACGGAAAAAACAAAGCCCTTTTTGGCGGGAAAGGTGCAAACCTTGCAGAGATGACAAATCTTGGAATGCCTGTTCCACAAGGGTTTACAATCACAACTGAGGCCTGCACTCAGTATTATCAAGATGGCAGAAAAATCAATAATGATATTTTGAACCAAATTGAAAAGAAAATGCATGAACTTGAAAAGATGACAGGAAAGAAATTTGGAGACAAAAACAATCCTCTTCTTGTTTCTGTTAGATCTGGAGCAAGAGTTTCTATGCCTGGTATGATGGATACAATTCTAAATCTTGGTCTTAATGATGAGGTTGTTGAAGGCTTAAGCGCGCTTACAAACAATCCTAGATTTGCATATGACTCATACAGAAGATTTATTCAGATGTTTAGTGATGTAGTTATGATGCAAGAAAAATCAAAATATGAAAGAATTCTTGACAAAGTTAAAGAGAAAAAAGGCGTTCAATTTGATAAAGACCTTACAGCTGAAGACCTTAAAGAAATAGTTAAGATGTTTAAAGATCTTTACAAAAAATCTCAAGGCGAAGAATTCCCACAAGAGCCTAAAACTCAACTTATTGAAGCTGTTAAAGCAGTATTTAGATCTTGGGATAATGACAGAGCTAATGTGTACCGCAGAATGCACGACATTCCTTACGAATGGGGCACTGCAGTAAATGTTCAGTCCATGGTATTTGGCAATATGGGCGAAGATTCTGGTACAGGTGTTGCTTTCTCAAGAAATCCAGCTACTGGCGAGAACAAACTTTATGGAGAATATTTAATGAACGCTCAAGGCGAAGATGTTGTTGCAGGAATTAGAACTCCTCTTCCAATTTCAACTCTTGAGAAAAAAAATCCTGAAGTTTATAACCAATTTGCAAAAATTGCAAAAACACTTGAAAAACATAATAAAGATATGCAAGATATGGAGTTTACTATAGAAAAAGGAAAACTCTATATGCTTCAAACAAGAAATGGTAAGCGTACAGCAAAAGCTGCTCTAAAGGTTGCGGTAGACCTTGTTAAAGAAGGCCTTATTAGTGAAAAAGAAGCAGTTATGATGATTGACCCTAAACAACTTGATGCTCTTTTACATCCTCAATTTGATGATGCTGCACTTAAAAAAGCAACTCCTATTGCAGAGGCTCTTCCAGCTTCTCCTGGTGCTGCTTGTGGTAAGATTGTATTTACCGCAGAGAAAGCAAAAGAGATGGGCAACAATAAAGAGAAGGTAGTACTTGTAAGACTTGAGACTTCTCCAGAAGACATTGAAGGTATGGCTGCAAGTCAAGGTATCTTGACAGCAAGAGGCGGTATGACATCTCACGCAGCAGTTGTTGCAAGAGGTATGGGTACAGCATGCGTTGCAGGCTGCAGTGCTATTAAATTTGCAGATGATGAAAAATCTTTCACTCTTGGCGGAAAGACCTATAAAGAGGGAGATATTATATCTTTTGACGGCTCAACTGGGAAAATTTATGATGGAGAAATCAAGACTGAGCCAGCTAAAATCGTTGGCGAGTTTGCTACAATTATGAATTGGGCTGACAAATATCGCGCTCTTCAAGTAAGAACTAATGCAGATAATCCAAGAGACTCAAAAGTTGCCTTTGACTTTGGCGCTGAAGGTGTAGGACTTTGCAGAACAGAGCATATGTTCTTTGAGGCTGATAGAATTCCTGCTGTACGCGAAATGATTGTTTCTACCACAGTAGAAGAGAGAAAGAAGGCTCTTAAAAAGTTGTTGCCAATGCAAAGAAAAGACTTTATTGGAATTTACAAGTCAATGGAAGGTCATCCTGTAACAATTAGATTCCTTGACCCACCTTTGCATGAATTCCTTCCACATGAAGATGATGAAATCAAAGCTCTTGCAAAAGAAATGGGAATATCTTTTGAGAGACTTAAAAGTACAGTTGCAGACCTTCATGAATTCAACCCAATGATGGGTCATAGAGGTCTTAGACTTGCTGTAACTTATCCTGAAATTGCCGAGATGCAAACACAAGCTGTTATAGAAGCAGCGATTGCAGTAAACAAAGAAAAGGGATATAATATCGTTCCTGAAATTATGATTCCTTTAACATGTGACTGGAAAGAGTTTAAATATGTTAGAGATATTGTTGCAAATAAAGCTGACGAAATTATAAAGGAAAAGGGTGCAAAACTCACATACAAGATTGGTACTATGATTGAAATACCAAGAGCAGCTTTAACAGCTGATGAAGTTGCAAAATATGCTGAATTCTTCTCATTTGGTACAAATGACCTTACTCAAATGACATATGGCTTCAGCCGTGATGATGCTGGCAAATTCCTTGATGTTTACTATGCTAAGAAGATTTTTGAATTTGACCCGTTTGCTAGACTTGATCAAAAGGGCGTAGGCAAACTTGTTAAGATGGCAGCAGAACTTGGAAAAAGCACAAGACCTGACATTAAACTTGGAATTTGTGGTGAACATGGTGGCGACCCTTCATCGGTTGAATTCTGTCACAATAGCGGACTTACCTATGTTTCTTGCTCACCATATAGAGTCCCAATAGCAAGACTTGCAGCAGCTCAAGCAAACATTAAAAATCCTAGAAAATAAAAATAAAATATTAAAATTAGCCTCATAAATTTAAGTGAGACTAATTTTTTTATATAAAGTAATAGCAAATCATTTATTTTGAAATTTGCTTGATAATATTGATAAAATATACCAAACAAATTGATTTTTACAATCAAGCCAACGAAAGAAACAATAAAGAGTGGGCAACGGGTCATAGTGTATCGCGGAATAGTCAAAAAAAGGTAAAAAAAGATTAAAAAAAGAGTTGACAATTGAGAAAGGGATGTGATAATATAATAGAGCTAACCTAGGGATAAGGGTTAGCAAGAACCATGAAAATTAAATAGTTAAAGACAAGTACAAGAAATTGAACGAAGTCAATTTACTTTAAGTTTAAGAGCCGAAGCGCTATGAGTGTACATAGCGTGGAAAAAATCAAACCCAAAAAGCCAGATGTTCAACGATAAGTTGAACAATGGTTCTATGATAGAAGCTTCAACCATTTTAAAAAAAGCGAACTTGAAAACTTGTTTTCAAGGCGCATCCTTAGAATGGAGGGGGCTTGGGAGGGGAACCAAAAGTATTTCAAGAGGAACTCGCAGAAATA
>CASDQU010000066.1 GCA_949282835.1 uncultured Bacillota bacterium
TTGTCAAATATGTGCGTAAATTTAAGGCGATGAAATCAAGGTCTTATGCAATTAAAATCTCTGAACCATGTCAGAGCCTGACGGCAGCATCATTAAGGAGACACTTTGATGTGCCATAAGGTAGCTTTGGTGGAGTTTTAACTTTGCGAGGCAGTTGGTAAGGTCTTGTCAAGGCAAGTTCTCGGCTATGAAAATTTCAGCAGGAAATATTCCTGCTTTTTTTGTATTTTTTAGCTAAAAATTAAAAATTATAAACTTTTTTACGAAACCCCCTTGACAATTCTCCCCCCCCGACTATAATTATAAAATAGGAGAAAAATATGAAAGGAAATATTTTTGCAAAACTATTCAATAAAAAAGCAATAAACGTTCAAGAAGAAAATAAGACTGTAGCCCATCATTCTCTTAACCAAAAAGAGCTCGATGATAAGCTTAATGATGCCATCTTTTATAATGAGAAAATTAGTACTATAGAAAAACTACTTGCTCAAGGAGCAAACCCCAATACCCGTGGGGGCAATGAAGTATGTGCTACGCCTGTATTAAATACTGCTATAAGTGCTGGTAGATTGGATATTGTTGAACTCTTAATCAAATATAAAGCAAATGTCAATATCCCAGAGTCTTACAATAAAATGACACCATTACATACAGCTTGCTATATGCCAAAGGAACAAAATTTAGCCATAATTAAATTGCTCGTTGAAAATGGAGCAGACCTTTCAATTAAGGATGCACACGGCAGAACACCTCTTGATGTGGCAAAAACTTGCAAGACAGAATATTCTAAAGAGATTATAGAGTATCTTGAAAATCAGATTGCTAAAGAGCAAGAAGAAAATACTGCTAAAGAGCAAGAAAATGAATAACAAAAATCGCCAAAATTTGGCGATTTTTTAATACCTTTATTTTTTCATCTTTTTTTCTAATTTATCTGCACCTTCTTTAATTTTCTTTTCAGCTTTATTGATAGCTTTTTCAGTTTTAGATGCCATTTTATCAACTTCTTTCATTACCTTTTTCTCTCCTTGGTCTATAACCTCTTTAGCGCCTTGCGAATATTTATATAAAAGCGCGCCTGTAAGAAGTCCCATACTAAATCCAAGAAGCATCATTACATCTTTCATAACTCCTCCTTGAATATAGTATCTTCAAAAAATTAATATATATACATTAAAAAACGCCTTAATACTAAGGCGCAATTTATTTACCTTTCAAAATCACAAGAAGATGAGCGGCAATTTGTTATTTGAGTTGAAAAACCATATTTTTCAAGCAAATTTTCTGCTTTTTTTGCAATATTTTTATCGCATTCAATATTTTCGGTCTTTTACTCTTCATAAAGCTCTAAAGTGGTGACAAAGACACCTAAAATTTCCTTGCCTTCTTTAGTTGTTAGTAATTTTTTGATATCTTTATACCATTCATCAAGTTGACATCTGTCGATATATTTTCTGCCAAAATTGTAATAATAAACAATCTCACTTTCCATAATTACTCTAAAGACTTTTTCGCCTCTTTCTCCTTTCTCTTATAATAATCTTCAATAGTATTTTTGATAGCCTCTTCAACAAGTAAGGCACAATATTGACGATTTTGTGGAAGCTCTCCCATTTCTTCAAGAATGTCAAGATTAGTCATAGACAAAGCTTCTTCTAAAGTTCTTCCAATAAGCATTTCGCAAGCAATGTCGCTGGCAACTATAGTGCAAACGCCGCCAAAAGCTTTAAATTTGCAACTTGAAATAATTCCGCCTTCATCTATAAGCATATATATTTTTACCAAATCTCCGCAATTTTCATCGCCTGCCTTGCCACTACCATTTGCCCCTCTAAGTCCACCAGCAAATCTAGGGCTTGCAAATCTTTCTAATATTTTATTACTATACATGATTATTTCCTCCCTGCTTTTGTTAGTGCTGAAATTGACCTCAATTTTGCTACCGACTTTTCAATAGCTTCAACTGCATAATCAATATCACTTCGACTTATATTTTTACCAAAAGAAATTCTTATTGATGATTGAACAGCATTTCCGTCAAGTCCCATAGCCTTAAGCACATGTGATTGTTCGTTTGACCCTGATGTGCAAGCGGAAGCAATAGACACAGCCACCCCTTCCATATCAAGTAACATAAGTAGAGATTCATTGTCCACCATATCAAAGGTTACATTTAAAATATTGCTAATTTTTTGCTGTGGATGACCATTAATTGTTATATATTCAACTTTTTCATTCAAATTGCGAATAAAATAATCACGAATACTTCTAAGTTTTTGTTGATTGATTGTCATATCTCTGATTGCAACTTCAACTGCCTTGCCAAAACCTGCTACAGCAGGAACATTTACCGTTCCTCCTCTCTTTTCGCGCTCTTGGCTGCCGCCAACAATCATAGGTTCAATTCTTATGCCATTTTTAAGATATAAACAGCCAACTCCTTTTGGCCCATAAATTTTATGCGCTGACATGGTGAGAGCATCTATTTCCATATCTTGAACATCAATCTTAATATTTCCTATCGCCTGCACTGCATCTGTATGGAAAATTATGCCATAGTCGTGTGCAATTTTAGCAATAGCTTTGATATTTTGAATAGTTCCAACCTCATTATTTACTGCTATTATTGAAATAAGAGTGGTATCCTTTCTAATTGAATGAAGAAGTTCAACTAAATTCACAAGTCCATTTCGGTCTACCGGCAAATATGTGACCTCATAACCTTCTTCTTCAAGTTGTTTACAACTATCCAACACGGCATGATGTTCTATTGAGCTTGTTATTATATGCTTACCTTTGTTTGAATAGGCATGTGCAATTCCTTTGATTGCCCAGTTGTCCGCCTCTGTTCCGCCAGAAGTGAAATATATTTCATTACTTTTATTTGCATTGATTGCATTTGCAATACGGTCTCTTGCTCTATCTACAATAGCGCTTGCCTCTCTTCCAAAGCTATGCACCGAATTACTGTTGCCATAAATAGAGTTGTAGCATGGCAAGATTTCTGCTAACACTTCACTTGATACAAAAGTTGTTGAAGCATTATCGAGATAAACTTTTCTAATCATAATTCTCTCCTTTATGATTAAATTTTATCACTAAAAGCATATAAAGTCAATATATATTTTTTTATAAAAATTTATAATTTTTGCTAAAATAGCCTCTTTTTTTTAATTTTAGCCTGTTTTTCTATTTATATAATCATTATATAGTTGCAAACAAAAAAATTCTCATATGTTTTGAGAATTTTTTGATTGTTTATAAATATTTCTTTATAGCATCTATACATTCATTAGCAAGCCAAACGCCTACATGCTTTTCTTTTGCTATGCCATCTTTAAATATTAAAAGTGTTGGAATGGACATAACTCCAAATGTACGAGCAAGGTCTTCATTTTTATCTACATCTACTTTGAGAATTTGAGCCTTTCCGTCAAGCTCTTTATCTACATCTTCCAAAATTTGTCCCATCATACGACATGGCGCGCACCAGGTGGCAAAAAAATCAACTAATACCACCCCTTCTTTGCTTTCTTTTACAAAATCTTTTTGCTCTATTTCTTTCATAACTCCTCCTTAAACGATTTTCAACTTTCTACAATAAAGTTTATCACATAACTTGCTAAACTGCAAGCGCAAGCCATAGGAAAATAGCTTATACTGCCAATTTGCCCTTCAATTTTAATAGGCTTACTTGGACAATATACAACATCATGTTTTTTAATACCACGCATTTTTAAATTCTTTCTCATTACCTTAGCAAGTCCGTCATCGTGAGTTTTGTATATATCTTCAATGATAAAATTTGGATTATTTATGCGATTGCCCGCGCCCATTGCCGACACTATTTTTATCCCTTTGTCTATACAATAGCAAATAAGTTCGATTTTATCACTCACAATATCGATAGCGTCAATGACTATATCAAAATTTTTAATATATTGCTCTAAATTATTTTTGTTTATCTTAACATTCACAGCCTCAATTTTCGCTTTCTCATTTATTTTAAGTAGATAATCTCTTAAAGCAACAACTTTAACCATGCCTATGGTATCGATATAAGCTTGAACTTGTCTATTTAAATTTGACATTTCAACCTTATCAAAGTCAAAAAGAGTAAGGTTTTCAACGCCACTTCGAATAAGTAGCATTGCAAGATTGCCACCAACGCCTCCGCAACCTACAATGGCAAGCTTTGCCTTTTGCAATTTTTTTATACCATCTTCTCCTAAGAGCAGCTTTGTCCGCGAATTATCCATAATATCCTTTTATCTATTAAAAAATATCAATTTTTTCACTAAAAAATGCGTTTTTATTAATAAAAACATTAAATTATAATATAAATTTCTTTAAATCAAACTTTTTCTTTGTCTCTTTAAAGGCATTTTGAACATAATTTTTATCGATGTTCACTGTAGTCATTGGCATCTGATTTGAAGCATTGAAAGATATATCTTCAAGCAAGCTTTCCATAATTGTATGAAGTCTTCTTGCTCCTATATTCTCACTTGTTTCATTCTCGGTCGCCGCCATCTCTGCGATTTCATCAAGAGCATCATCTGTAAAGTGAAGGTCGATATTGTCAACCTTTAAAATACTTGCATACTGAAGAGTAACTGAATTTTTAGGCTCTGATAAAATTCTTTTAAAATCATCTTTCGTCAAATTATCAAGGTCAACTCTAATTGGAAAACGACCTTGAAGCTCTGGTATCATATCTTCAATATTGGATACATGGAAAGCTCCTGAGGCTATAAATAAGATAAAGTCAGTTTTAACATTTCCATATTTAGTCGCAACAGTGCTACCTTCAACTATCGGCAAAATATCTCTTTGAACGCCCTCTCTTGAAACATCTTGATTATTTGAACCGCCACTTTTGCCAATAATTTTATCAATCTCATCAATAAAGATAATGCCTTCTTCCTCTGTCCTTCTAATAGCCTCAGCATAGACATTGTCTTTATCTATAATCTTGTCACATTCCTCATTTGTCAAAATCTCGCGCGCTCTTGCTACCGACATCTTTCTCTTCTTATGTCTTTGAGGCAAAAGACCGTCAAACATAGAGCCAAGGCTTATCTCTGGCCCGCCTATTGCAACCATAGGTTTTGGATTGTCAGCCACAAGCACATCTATACTTTCATTTTCAAGTTTACCCGCTCTAAGCTCTTCAGTTACAACCGACTTGTCAACTGCCTGGTCACTTGCTCGCCTAGTGTCGCAAATAGCATCAACAAGTTTATTCTCAACTATAGGACTAACCTTAGCTTCCATTTCATGAGCTTTCTCATCTTTGACCATTCTAACTGCAACCTCGACAAGGTCACGAATCATGCTTTCGACATCTCTGCCTACATAACCCACTTCGGTATACTTTGTAGCTTCAATTTTAATAAATGGTGCTTTGACAAGTTTTGCAAGTCGTCTTGCAATCTCTGTCTTACCAACCCCAGTTGGCCCACGCATAATTATGTTTTTTGGAGTAATCTCTTCCCTCAATTCTTTTGGCAGCAAACTTCTTCTATAGCGATTTCTTAGTGCTATTGCAACAGCACGCTTTGCTTTACCTTGTCCAATAATATATTTATCAAGCTCTTCAACTATTTGTCTTGGTGTTAAATTCATCTTAAACCTCCTCTACAGTGATATGGTCATTTGTAAATACACAAATTTGACCAGCAATCTCAAGCGCTTTCTTCGCAATTTCTGCTGCAGAAAGTTTGGTGTTTTGTTTTAACGCTTTTGCTGCAGCAAGCGCATAATTACCACCGCTACCAATAGCGCAAACATCATCATCTGGCTCTATAACCTCACCAGTCCCGCTCACAATCAAAAGTTGGTCTTTATCTGCCACAATCATCATAGCATTAAGCTGTCTTGAGGCTTTATCTTCACGCCATGTTCCTGCAAGCTCAACAGCGCTCCTCATAAGATTGCCTGAAAATTTGTTGAGCATATTTTCAAATCGTTCACAAAGAGAAAAGGCATCAGCTACCGAGCCTGCAAAGCCAATTACAACTTTATCTTGATATATTCTTCTAACTTTATGTGCATTAGATTTAAAAATTACGCTTTCGCTCATAGTAACTTGTCCATCGCCTGCAATAGCTATCTTGCCATTACGCTTTACCCCACATATCGTTGTCCCTCTAAAAATGCTTTCCATAAAAATATTCCTCCTTAAATCTAGCAAGGTTGCCTGATGAGTTTTCAAATATTTTATCTATTATATCTTGCTCATCAAGCCTCTGCCCTTTCATTATATCATACTCTTTAATTTTTTCATCAAATTTTAAGCTGTTTTTCCCAAGAATTTTATTGTTTATATTCCCAATAAGGCTATTTGATGGAAATTTAACAAAATCAAAACCATTCAAATATCTAAAAACCTGCCTTGCAACAAAGTGACCACTTGCAATACATTTTTCATAGCCACCTATTCCAAGAATTGAGCCTGCAAAAAATAAATTTTCTTCAAATTGACTTTGACAAAAGTCATTGATTATATATTTAGGCTTGATTTGAACACAATCTATCTGGTCAGCCGCCCTTTCCAAAATGGCATCTTCAAAACCTGGAAGAGAGCGAAAGATTTCCTCTTGTGAAAAATATTCTAGCTTTGAGCCAAAATCACAAAGTTTGTATAAATTGCCCTCTTTTTTAATTTTGACAGCTGCATAGGGCTTCTCAAAATTTTCTATATAAACAGGCATCATAGCATAGTTTTTTAAAGCATCTTTATTTTGGCATACTAAATCTTCTATAGTATGGTCTTTAAGTTTAAAATTGCCTTTTAAAAGATGAGAATTTATTGCTTTTACTATGTGATTGATAAAATCAATATATTCTTGATAGGAAAGTGGAAGTATGTAGTTGTCTCCCTCTTTACAATAAAATTTAGAAGTATTTACATTACTAAGAATAGGCTCTATATTTTTATAATCAACACACTTCATTGACCCAAATTTTTTTAATAATAACTGATACATACCTTTGTCGCTGCTACTTCCACTTGCGATGATATTTATCTCTTTAGGATTTAATTCGCTTATAGAAATATTAAAATAATCAATATTTTTATTGTTTTTAACCTTTTCTAAAGCCATTGTCATTATTTCACCAGCTTTGCAACCTCTGTAATCCTGCCTCTCCAAATAATTGTCAATTTTAATCAGCGGACTACATAGAAGAGCAAGCTCTTTTTTTAATAGGCTATTATATAGCTTTTCTTGAAAAGATAACTTTTTACTGTCTTCACATTTTTTACAACTGCACTTATAACCCTCTCCGCCATCAAAAATATGTACTTTAATTCCAAGGCTTGCTAAAAATAAAGCACACTCCATACCAGCAAAACCGCAACCTATTACATTGACAAATGTGTTATTTATCATCTTTCTCCTTAAATATTTTATTGTTTAAAAGCTTAGCTTGCGAACAAAATTTAAACAAAAATACTTAAAATAATTATACAATAAAAATAAACTTTCACAAAATATTCTTTAAGTGAAAGTTTAAAAAGATTTTGTTTTTATGTCAAAAATTTATAGGTCTTTGTTGTCATACATTTCGCTAAACTTGCATGAAGAGTGAAATTCTTGGTAAATTTTATCTTCTCCAGTCTGCGAAGCATATTGTTTAGATTGTAAAACAGCATCATAACTATCTAATTGTTTTACCAGCTTTGCCTCTGCCGTCTTTCCTTCTTCAAACTCAAGCCACAGCCTCTCAATTTCTGGCATGTCATATTTTAAGGCAATTTGCCTAATCGCTTCATGTTCTTTTTTTAATTTTTCCTCATGTGAAATGCCGTCAAAAGGAGTAAGGTCGCCTACAATATTTTCACCAAGCTCATGATAGGATATCATTTGTATAACTTTGAGCCAATCAAGGCCTTTTAAATTTTCTCTCTCCATAAGTTCAAAAGCAAGCATGGTCATTGAATAGCAGTGTTCTGCATCGCTTTCAATTCGCAAGCCTTTTTTATCTAATTCCCTTAATAGCCAGCCTCTTCTTAAAATATTTTTTTGTTTAAAAATTTCATCATAAAAACTCATTACTCTTCCTTATAATCACATTCATTATTTGAACATTTGATTTTTTTTGATTTTATAATCAAAGGACTTTTACATTTTGGACATAATTTGCCAGTTGTTATATCCCAGCTCATAAACTTGCAATCTGGATAACAAGAGCAAGCATAGAAGATTTTGCCCTTTTTACTCTTTCTCTCTACCATTTGCGCTCCGCACTGCGGACAAACACCCACCCTTTTCTCTTCTTTTATAATTGGCTTGGTATTTTTGCATTTTGGAAAGTTTGAACAAGCCAAAAATTCGCCAAAGCGTCCAGTTCTAATCACCATTTTTCCGCCACATTTTTCACATATTTCATCAGTTTCCTTTGGTGGCTCTTTCATGGTTTCTCGGCTCTGCCCTGCCTTTACAAGCAAATCTTCAAAGCCGCTATAAAAACTTGATACAACTTTATGCCAATCTTCCTCTTTATGA
>CASDQU010000067.1 GCA_949282835.1 uncultured Bacillota bacterium
TATGGGCGACTATCTTGACTGGGCTGATTTGGTTGTATCGCGGGCAGGCTCAGGCGCTATCAATGAGTTCTTGGCACTTAAAAAACCAATGCTATTAATTCCCCTATCAAAAAAATGTTCAAGAGGCGACCAAATAGAAAACGCAAAGTTATTTTCAAGTTTGGGATATAGTGATATGTTAGAAGAGGAGGATTATAATAAAGATGTTTTTATACAAAAGCTTGACAATTTAAACAAAAATAGACAAAAATATCGACAAAATATGGAAAAATATACCAAAAACAATGCCGGTAAAATTATAGCAGCGATTATTAAAGAAAAAATCTATAAAGCAGATTAATCGCTGCTCTTTTTTATATAAACTATATTGACAAAATAAAATTACAGTTATATAATAACTACTAAAGGAGCAATGAATGAAAGATTATCAAAAAATGTTAAACAATGCGCTGAGATTTGCTGCTGAAGATAGCGATTTAAATGGCGTTATTGACTTTCATAAAAGAGGAGCAGAAATTAATTCGCTAGATAACTTCAACCGATCTGCTTTGACATGGGTAATAGATAAATGGGGACGAAGTCCAAAAAGCATTGCTTTAGAAAATGGACAAAAAAATATTATAAATTTATTTGAGCAAAATTCTATAACTCAAGACCAAGAAAAAGAATAGGAGGGAAATTATGAATATTGAAATATTTTTTGATGCTATTAAAAAAGGAAATAGCGAACTTGTTAAAAAAGCAATTCTACAAGACAATTTCGATGTAAATACAAAGGGAAAATTTGGCTATACACTGTTACATATTGCCGCTAAAGTTGGCGATGATAAATTTGCCACATTCCTATTAGATAATAATGCCGATTTGAATGCGCAAACTGATCATGGTAAAACTCCTATTTTTATTTCCTGCGAAAAAAATAAATTTAAAACGGCAAAACTTTTTGTAGATAGAAAAGCTAATGTCAATATTGCAAATAATAGTGGCGAGACCCCTCTTCATATAACTGTAGATGAAAGCAATGTCAAAATAGCTGATTATATCTTGGAACATGGAGAAGATGTAAATATCAACGCGCAAGATAAATGGGGAAGAACACCTGTATGCAACGCAACCAATAATGGCGATATCGACATGTCTGATTGTCTAATCAAACATCTTGCCGATCTCGACATAAAAGATAACGATGGCGATAACGCATGGGATAAAGCAAAAGAAATGGGAATTTATGATATTATTGTAAAAATCAAAAATGAATATGATGAGCAAAGAGAAAGTTAATATTTTGACAAATAAAAGCGACCTTTTGGTCGCTTTTATATTTTTAATTAAACTAATTAATTTGATTGTAACCATAAAATCATTTTTATAAATCAGCAAATTATCAGTTTAAACTTCCATATTCTTCAAGAAGTCTATTCAAAGTGTCTTGATTGTTTTGCAGTTTGAGTTTTTCATTTTCTACAAGTTCTATAGGCGCTTTGGAAATAAAGCCTTGATTTGATAGCATTTTTTGTGACCTTGCAATCTCAAATTTGACATCGTCTATCTCTTTTAACAATCTCGCTTTTTCCTTTTCGTTATCTACAAGTTGTCCCATAGGTATCAAAATTTTTGTATCTCCGCAAATAACCCTTGTACATTTTTCAAGAGGCTCGCTTGATAAAATCTCTGCGCTGCTACCATGTGCTAGCCTTGCAATTTCTTGTAAGTTTTCTTGC
>CASDQU010000068.1 GCA_949282835.1 uncultured Bacillota bacterium
ACCTCCACAGCGCCAGCTCTTGACTGCAAGTTGTCGATAGCGCGTACCGACTTGTTGACCTCCTGCACAATATCGTTTATTCTTTCTTTTGGAATAGGCAATTTTTCTAGGCCGCCCTTTTCATTTATCGCCCTATCAAGCAGATATTTAAACCTTGAATATTTGAATTTGTCGTCTTTGTATTCCTCTTCCTTGTCTATAATAAGCTCTTTGTACCGCTTAATTATCTCCTGTCCTAATGGACCTGCTCCCTCTAATAGTTTGAGCATTCTCATTATATATATTTGAGAGGCTATATCATAGAGGTTGCCAACATATTTATTTATATCATATTCTTCTTGCATGAGAATGGCAAGATTGGAAATATAGAAATCTTCATTGATAATAGCCACATCTTCAAGATTAAAAGCCTTTCTTACTTTTATTCTAAAAGAGGCATCATATTCATCAATAAAATCGGCTATGTGAGAGACGATATAACTTTCTTGCAAGGCATCATCAACGAATTCAGACAAAAACAAAGAGGCCTTGGCGGTCTTGTCGTCTACCATAGAAATTTTTACATCAAAGTAAAAATATTTTTTCATATAGACAACAACAGCTTTATAGAAATCAGCGCCACTATCGCTAATTTCCTTGTGCATTTTTACCAGGTCATATTTTATTTCATCTTTTATAACATATTGACCGCTATTATTAAAACTACCAACAAGTTGAAAACGCATAACTAGCATTTTCATGCTTGTCTTATAATAATCGGCAATTTCTTTATCGCGCGCAACAATATCACTATCGAAAACTTTATAAGGAGTATTAACAGGTAAAGCCTTTTCTGGTTGTGATGGCGCTGCTAAGTTATTTTTTTGTGTCTTTTTCATATATAAAAAATTATAAAACAAAAGAAACAAAATATCAAGTTATTTTTTAAATAATCTTTTTTGAGCTAAAACTCTCTTCTTCAATTTTTTAAAAAACTGATACAATATGGCTTTTCTTTGATTGAATTTAGCGTTATGCCGTTTGAAACACATTGACCATTATGATTAAATAGACATTTGGCTTGACAGGTAATTTTTAAAGTCTTACTATCGCGCTGTGGAGCATAACAAGGCGGCTCTTCTAATAGGTGCTTGGTGGTATCAGCAACTTTTTTGTTTGGGTCTTTGACAAAGTTATCACAAATAATCTTAGAATTTATATTGATTTGATTGGCTTTGCAGGTAAATTTATCATTAAATTTACATAATCTTTTTCTGCAGCGTATGTCCATAATCTCTCCTTTTAAACTATTTTGGCAAACCAAATTACAGCAAGATACATTCATTATAATTATTGACAAAAGATTGACAAATAAACAATAAATTTATAGAATAACTAAAAGGAGATATTTATGAAAGTATTGCTTTTAAGTGATGTTAAAGGAACAGGGAAAAAGGGAGAAATCAAAGAGGTAAGCGATGGCTATGCCAGCAACTTCTTACTTAAAAAAGGACTTGCCCGAAAGGCAGATAGCGGCGCTATTAGTGAAAATGAGATAAAAAAACAGGCTGCACAATATCATAAAGATATGGATAAAAAAAGAGCAGAAACACTTGCCGCTCAAATTAAAGACCAAAAAATAGTAATAGCGATAAAGTGTGGCGAAAATGGTAAAACTTTTGGCTCGATTACCTCAAAGGAAATCAGTGAAAAATTGACAGAAAAAGGATTTGAGATTGAAAAGAAAAAAATTGAATTAAAAGAGCCTATCAAAGCAATCGGCTATTATAAAATAACTGTAAAACTCCATCCTGAAGTTAGCGCGGTGTTCAATTTAGAGGTTGTAGGACAATGAAAATTCCAAAGATAATTCATTATGTTTGGCTAGGCGACAAAGAAAAGCCAAAACTTTTCTATAAATGTCTTGAAAGCTGGAAAAAATTTTGCCCTGATTATCAAATCATAGAATGGAATGAAAGCAATTTTGATTTTTCAAAAAGCAGATATGCTAAAGAGGCATATTCTCAAAAGAAATGGGGCTTTGTTCCAGACTACATTCGCGCCAAAGTACTCTATGACTATGGCGGATTTTATCTTGATACCGATGTGGAACTTACCAAACCACTTGATGACCTTTTAGAGAATGAATTTTTAATTTCTTTTGAAAATGAAGTATATTTAGAGACAGCAGTGCTTGGCTCTATTGCTGGCCACCCTTTTTTGAAAAGAATGTGTGATTTTTATATTGAACAACCATTTATCAAGAAAAATGGAGAACTTGATGTCACACCTTCTACCCCAATATGGACTTGCTTTTTGCAAAGATATTACAATCTTAAACTAAAAGCGTCAAATCAGCTCCTTACAGATGTAGAAAATAGGGGCGCTCCAAAAGTAACAGTCTATAATTATGACTACTTCTGCCCAATAAACTACACAACAAAAAAACTTAACAAAACAGATAACACATATGCCATACACTACTTTGATGCCTCATGGTTTTCTGGAAAGCTGAAGACGCGAGAAAAATTTTTGAGATTTGTGTATTATTTGGTAGGAAAAAACATCTTTGCCTTGTTTACACGGATGTATGTTAAAAATGTGAGAAAAAGAATTAAAAAATATTTATAATTAAAAATAATTAAAATTTATTTTAAAAATATTTAAAAATATTTTTATTTAATTTAAAAAATACATTTTTTACTATAAAAATCTTTTTATTTAAAAAATAGCCTTAATTTTGGCTATTTTTTCTTTGTTTTATTTAAAAAAAATAATTTTTAAATTATTGATTAAAAATTCAATAATTTTTATGCTTTTGCAAGTTTTTCTGCTCTATCTTTTATGGTGAGAGCATCAATAAATTGATCCAAATCGCCATTTAGAACTCCTTCCAAATTATAAGAAGTCAAATTGACCCTATGGTCGGTTACCCTGCCTTGTGGATAGTTATATGTACGAACGCGCTCTGAGCGGTCACCCGTTCCCACCTGCGTCTTACGCTCTTTTTTATACTCACTTTCTATCTGCCCTTGATAATAATCATATAGCTTAGATCGCAAGATAGCCATGGCCTTTTCGCGATTTTTCATTTGTGAGCGCTCATCTTGACAGGCCACAACAATTCCTGTTGGCAAATGGGTAATTCTAATAGCTGACTCTGTTTTATTGACATGTTGCCCACCAGCGCCACTTGAACGATAGGTGTCAATCTTTAAATCTTTATCATCAATCTCAAGTTCAACTTCCTCTATTTCAGGAAGCACAGCCACCGTTGAAGTAGAGGTGTGAATTCGTCCTTGACTTTCAGTTTCTGGCACTCGCTGCACTCTATGTACTCCACTTTCATATTTAAGTTTACTATATGCGCCCTTGCCTTTCACCATAAAAGTAATTTCCTTTATGCCGCCAAGCTCTGTTTCATTTAAGTCAAGAACTTCGACCTTCCAGCGTTTGCTATCTGCATACATATTATACATTCTATAAAGAACATAGCAAAATAGCGCCGACTCTTCGCCGCCTGCCGCTTGTCGGATTTCAATAATAACATTATTATCATCATTTTCATCTTTAGGAAGAAGCAGCTCTTTTAAATTTTCAAGCTCTCTTTCAATCTCATTTTTTAACCTTTCAAGCTCCTCAAAAAACATCTGTTTCATTTCATGTTCTTTTTCGTTTGCATAATCATCTTTACATTGAAGATAATCTTTGTTAAGCTTTGCAAGCCTATCATATGCATTTGCTACATCTTCAATTTTAGAGCGCTCTTTAGCAAGTTTTTGCCATTCTTTGTTATTTGATATCACTTTAGGATCAGAAACAAGAGCGGTCAGCTCTTCATACCGCTCTTTAGTTTTTTTTGTTTTTTCAAGCATTTCATTTATTAATTCTTCCATAAACAACCCTTTCAATTTTGTTGTAATCTTTTACAATTTGACAATCGCCAAAATTGTTTTCATTCATTAATTCTTTTACTTCTTCAGCCTGACCCTTGCCCACTTCAAAGAAAAGCCAACCTCTTTTATTTAAAAACTTACCAGCCTCTTTGACAATTTTGCGGTAATAAATAAGTCCATCTTCACCGCCATCAAGAGCAAGCTTAGGGTCATATTTTTTCACTTCGATATCAAGTTTATCTATATCTTTTGTTTTGATATATGGCGGATTTGATATGATTATATCATATTTCTTGTGTTTTTTCAAGCCAGCAAACAAATCTGCATGAACAAAATCTACCTTAGCACCATTTTTTTCGGCATTGCTTTGAGCAAGTGCTAAAGCCTGCTTGGAAATATCGCTAGCGCTGACCTTGCAAGAGGAATATTTTGCTATTGCAACAGCGATTGCGCCGCTACCACAACATAGATCTAAAGCAGTTTTTAAATCGCTCTCTTTAATTTTTTTTAGCGCCTCTTCCACAAGCACTTCAGTTTCAAGCCTTGGAGAAAGCACCTTTTTGTTTACATCAAATCTCAGCCCATAAAAATCTACAAATCCAAATATGCTTGAAAGAGGCTCGCCTTTAGCTCTTCTTGCACAAGCCCTCATAATATTTTGATACTCCTTTTGAGACACGCTCCTAACAAGCTTTATCTCTGCCCTGTTCATATTCAAAAAAGTTGCAATAATCCAATCTAAATCGCTCTTGTCAAACCTCTCACTTTGCTTGAGCTTTGTTTGCATCTCAGCATAAAGGCTGGACATTGAAACTCTGCCCTTTTCAATCTTCTCAAAATTTTGATAGCTTTCAAGCTCAATTTTTGCCGCCATTAACACCTCTTTATGAGTGATATTGGGCTTGACTACCACAAGAGCATTGGTAATATATGTTAAATCGCTTAAAAAGGCAATTTTTTTGACGCTTACAAACCTTAAATATTCATATACAAGGACAGAAATTGCCAAAAATATTGCCATATTTACCAAGAAATTCAAGCCCCATCCAATATCTATTGCAATTAATGATATCACAAAAATTGAAATTAAAAAAACATTTGTGAGATAATTTAACATGTTTAATGGGTAAAAATGGGCATTTTTGTTGTCATTGCCATTTTGCTCTATATTTGCAGCCCCATTAAAAGAATATAGAGACTGCATAAAAGGACAGAACCTTAATAAGACTAATAAAAGGTAAACCAATAGCAATCTAATAAGTGCGATTATAAAACTTATGAAATAATAATTTTGATATTCATCAAAGAAAAAATTGTATATATATCTTGGGAAAATACCTAGATACAAAAAGCCTAATATGAACATGGAGATGATAGCCGCTATCAGCGATATATAGCTTGATATGAAATTTATCTTCTTTGCCTGTCTATAAGATTTATTGTTTTCTTCTTCTTGACCGTCTAATTGATAGGACAATAAAAAAGCCTTGATATAAAGACAAAATCCATAAAAAAAATATACAAGCCCGCCAATTACAGGAAGTGATAAAAATCTTTTCTGCTCTTTCAGCACCACCCCTCCCACTTTCTTTTCTCCTGTATGACTGATTAAACTTATACTTAGCTTGCCATTTTGATATAACGCAACTCCATTGCTAAATGGAAATATAATCTTGCCCATATCTAAAGTATTGCCATAACTCTCAACTTAAATACCGCTTAAATAAAAAGTTATAACAAAAATGCTAAATAAACATTGCTAAATAAAAAATAGATAAAATAATAAAAAATAGAAAAAAATTAAATAAAATTAAAAAAACAACAAAAAAATAGATAAAAATATATTAAATTAATTAAAAACATAATTAAAATAATAGTTTTTTCTATTTAAAAACAAAAAGCATAAATAAAACCTCTAAAAATTAAAATAATATATAATCTAACTACAAGCACAGTCAAACTGCTGAAAAACAAAATTCATAGTTAAAATAAGACTGCTGAGAAAATATTACTCAAAATAAAAAGGAGTGTTTGAAAATATTCACTCCTTTTTTTTGTAAATATATCTTTAAGTTGTCGCAATAAATTGTACATATTGGTCAAGCCATGCCTTGTCAGGTTCATTGCCTGCACCAAAGATTGCTGTTAGGTCGATAAGTTTTGCATTGTCAAAATATATTGATGTAGCGCATTCTCTATTGTCATAGTCAAATCTAAATTCATCTGCTGTA
>CASDQU010000069.1 GCA_949282835.1 uncultured Bacillota bacterium
AGCGAATATAGAGTACGAGCTGGTCTAATATATACTCTTTTGTCTTCTTGTGAAAAAAATGGAAATACCTATCTGCCTAAAACTATGCTTATTGCCTCTAGCGCACATTTGCTTGAACTTGATTTTTCTATATATGAAAAAACTTTTGAAGAGGCTTTAAATTCACTCCTACTTGATAAGAGCATTTTGATTATGTGGCATGGTGAGTATGAAATAGTTGTACTTGCAAAATATTATTTTTATGAAACAAGCGTGGCACAAAAGCTTGCCCTTCTCAATAATGCTCCAGTACTTCAAAAATTAAATATTGACGATGAAATTACTCATTTTGAAGAAAAAAACTATATTCAATTTCATCAAGAACAAAAAAATGCCATTATTAATGCTATCAACAGCGGCGTTTGTGTCATTACTGGTGGGCCAGGTACAGGCAAAACCACCATTATCAAATGTATTATTGAAATATTAAAGGGACACAATCAAAAATTTATCCTTCTTGCCCCTACTGGAAGAGCGGCTAAACGAATGAGTGATGCCACCGGCGAAGAGGCAAAGACTATTCATAGGGCACTTGAAGTAGCCTCAGGCGACCTAGCTTCTATAAGCAGATTTGTCTATAACGAAAACAATACTTTTAAAACTAATGCTGTGATTGTCGATGAGGTATCTATGGTGGATGCAGCGCTAATGAACCATCTTTGTAAGGCACTTCCTCGCGACTGCAAACTTATTCTTGTAGGAGACAAAGATCAGTTGCCAAGTGTAGGCGCTGGAAATGTGCTTGACGACATAATTAAAAGTGGCATAATTTCCGTGTCTATGTTAACAAAAATTTACAGACAAAGTGATAAAAGTCTTATTACAGAAAACGCTCACCTTATAAACAATGGCAAGATGCCAATTATCAATAACGCATCGAGCGACTTTTTCTTTGAAGAAAAGGAAGACCTTAATGACATTAAAAATTCTATTGTCGATATGGTGGCTAGAAGGCTTCCAAAATATACCGGACTTGAAAGCTCGCAAATTCAAGTGCTCGCACCTTTAAAGGCTGGAGTTTGCGGAATTGATAATTTAAACAAGTGTCTTCAACAATCACTAAACCCTCCATCCACCACCAAACTGGAACTTGCTGTGGGCGAAACCATCTTTAGAGTTGGTGATAAAGTTATGCAAACTGCCAATAACTATAATCTTGTTTGGAAAAAACAAACAGGCTTTATTGAAGAGGAAGGTGAAGGCGTTTTTAATGGCGATATCGGCTATATAGAACTAATAGACTATCAAACTGGCGAAGTTGTCGTAATGTTTGAAGATGGAAGGCGATGTATTTTCCCGCGCACTGAAATTGGGCAGCTTTCGCTTGCATATGCAATTACAATACACAAAAGCCAAGGAAGTGAATTTGATATTGTAATCATTCCTTCAATTGCCGGTCCTAATATGATATTGACTAAAAATCTGATTTATACCGCTGTAACAAGAGCTAAGAAGATGGTCGTCATTGTTGGTGAACAAAAAAATCTAAAACGAATGGTAACAAATAAATACACAGCAAAAAGATTAACTTTACTTAAAGATCTTTTGATTGAAGCAGAAAAAAAGATCAAACAACTCTTTGACTAATGGAGCACTGATGAATTTTAAACAAATGATGATAAAATTAAAGAATGTCTTTCTTGATACTCTTTTCCCAAATGATATCAAGTGCATTTTGTGCGGAAGAGATCTTGATAATGATTACCCTATTTGCTTAGAATGTCTTAAAGAAGACATTTTCAATGATGGCAATAGATGCGTCTATTGTGATACAAGAATAAAAGATGGCAATATTGTCTGTGATCACTGTCAAAGTAAAACAAAAGGCAAAAAGAGCAAGACATTAGCTCGAAAGCGCTA
>CASDQU010000070.1 GCA_949282835.1 uncultured Bacillota bacterium
AGTCCTAATGATAATATGCAAAAACAAAATACAAAAAGCGATAATTTTTTCATAATTCCCCCCATTAATTATAGAATAACACAATTTAAAAATAAAAACCAAATAAATTTTACTTTTTTAATTAATTGAATTCTTGGTTAAGGGTCAGATAAAAATTTCTAGTTAAAGTTGGCATAAAAAATTTATCTGATAAAATTCGTATTTATTTTAGGCTGATATTGAGGCTTATTTATTCCCTGCTTTTTGCCCTCATCAATACACTTCAAAAGCCATGCCATATTTTGAGCAAGAGTGCGCATGGTTTGCAATCCTTCCTCGTCTTGCAATACCTCACTTGGACTGTTGCCATGAACTTGATTCCAATATTGTGAAGATACAACTGGCATATTTGAAATTGTAAAATATTTGTTAAGTCTGTCAAAAGTGGCGCTTGCACCCCCTCTGCGGCAGGACACTACCGCAGCTCCAAGTTTACCTGCCATGCGACCACGCGAAGAATAGAAAAGCCTATCTAAAAAAGCAATAAGCGCGCCTCTTGCCCCTGCATAATATACAGGTGAGCCAATGATAAGCCCGTCAAATTCGTCAATCTCACTATTGACCTTGTTTACTAAATCGTCAAAGACACATTTGCCATTTTTTTTGCAGTAACCACAAGCTATACAATCATTAATTGCATTCATGCCAAGATATAAAATTTCACTTTCAATCCCTTCCTTTTCAAGCGTCTTTTTTATCTCGCATAGAGCAGTATAAGTGCAGCCTTTTTCATGCGGACTACCATTTATCATCAAAACTTTCATAACTCCTCCTTTAAAATTTTTAATGCGTTTATTAAGTCCTCTTGCCAATAAAAATAATCATGAGAGCCTTTAAAAATTCTTGTAAATATATGTGGCTTATCTTCAATTATCTCATTCATAATCTTGCATTTTTTAGTAATAAGCTCAATTTCTTCGCTTCCATAACTAAAATATATTCTAGGAAGTTTTTCAAAATCAATATCCTTTAAACTCTTGAAATAATCAATAATATTATCTTCCTCGTCACACCACAGTGAAGAAGATTGACAAATATATGCACCAAAATCAATTTTTTGCATTGCCATATAAAGACCTTGAAGACCGCCCAAACTATTACCCCAAAAAATTAAATCGCTTTGCTTTTCAACTATACTTTTCCTTTTTAAAATACCAAAAACCTCTTCGCTAAGAAATCGCAGAAAATCACTACTCATACTTAGCTCAGTTTGTCTATTTTTTTGATAAAGATAACATATGACAAAATCATTCATAAAGTCGTTAAGCTTTTCATACAGAAAACTGTCAAGTTGCATAGTGTGTCGCCAAGCTTCTCCATCAGTAACAAGAAGAGATTTGTATTTTTTCTGATTGTTATAGTTTTTAGGATATAAAATCATTATTTCGCGGTCATCATTATATATTTCACTTTTAAAGACAATCTCTTCACTTTTTAAATGTTCACTATCTTTGGGCTGGGTAACTGGCAGAATATATTGCCTTTCTCCTACTACATTTCTTTCATGGTCTATAATATGTAAAACATTTTTACAATAAATATCTTTTTTAGTCTTAGAAATTTCTTTGCCATCTTGTAAAATAATTTCTTCTATCCAGTAAGGGCGATTGTCTAACTTATCTAAAACTTTCTCAAATAGCCAAACATTGTCTTTTATCTTTTCAAACTCATCTTGGTCTAGCACTCTTATAGCTTCTGGGCTGCTAATATAAATCATTTGTAACAATGTTTTATTTCCATCCTTGCCAACAAAAACACTTCCATTTTTCTCTAAAAATGACCTTATTTCTTTTTCAGAACTGTTTTGTAACCATTCTCTATTAATCATAAGTCTCCTAAAACAATTTTTAAATAGCTATTTCCACCACTCTCCCTCTTCTATCACTTTTGGAGCTAACGGCGGGATTCGAACCCGCGACCTGTGCATTACGAGTGCACTGCTCTACCGACTGAGCCACGTTAGCAAATAAATTTTATAAATAATTCCTTTTCACTTTTTAAAACTTACTGGTCAGTTTGTTATAAACAATTTCCCCTAATTTTTTTATATATTTTCAAAATTCTATAGTTATCCATTTTGCATAATACCACAAAATATAGTATTATGCGCAATAGATAACACCCATAATAAGTAATTACTAATTATTTTCAACTTTTATAAGTTTGAATGACACCCTCTGCTCTTCCTCATTTTTTGAAATAACTTCAACTTCTACCCTGTCGTCTAATTTGACGATTTCATATATATGCTTATGGTTTTCTTCGGTTGCATTTTTAATATGCAAAAGCCCTGTTGCGCCATTCTCTAATTTAATAATTGTACCAAATTGCAAAATTTTTATTACCACACCTTTATAAATTGCCCCTATATGCAACTCTTTAATAGCAAGCAATCTTGGACTTTGCTGAAGAGCTTTAAACGATAATGCCACCTTTTTGTTTTCTCTATCAACTTCGATAACTTTAAAGTTATACTCTTCTCCCTCTTTTAAAATGTCGCTTACATTGTCAATATGATTATATGCTAAGTTCGATATATGAATAAAACAATCCACCCCTCCAACATCTACAAAAGCACCATAACTTAATATTTTCTTAACTTTTCCTCTGACAACTTTATTGATAAAGATTGAGTTCCAAAATAAAGCCTCGTTTGTCTCTCTAACCTTATCTTCAAGCAGCCTAATGCTTGCAATGATGTTTTTGTTTTCTTTATCAATCTCGGTAACAGTAGCTTCAAATTGTTTGCCTATTGCCTTTTTAACATCTCGTGTAGCAACAGATATTTGGTCGATAGGAATAAATATTTTATATTCTCCCATCTTTGAATAAAGTCCATCTCTTTTTGCGTCACTAACCACAAAGGTAAATTTGCTGCCAAGCTTTAATTTATTTGCATTTTGAGTTGCTAAAATAAGGTTATCTGCTCTATCTTTTGACACTTCAAGCATACCTTCTTCATTCTTTGATTTTGTAATTATAACTTTAAATCTATCGCCTATCTTTAAATTGTCATAATCTTCCACTTCCTCTTTTGGAAGAAAGGCGTCATTTTTGCCGCCAATATTAAAAATGCAGCCATTTTCTTTTTTTATTACCACTACTCCATCAAACATTTGACCTTGTTTGTAACTTGCAAAAGTCTTTTCAACTGCACTCATATCAAATTTTTCATCTATAGTTTTCTGCTTGTTATTTTCCATAAAAACCTCTAAAAAATATTAACAAATTAATCTTTTTTTGTCAAAGATTTCAAGGCAATATCGCGAACCTCATTCATTTTTTCTGCTATAACATTAGATGAGGCTTCCAAAGTTTCGCTATCAAGTTTTTTGCCATAAAACTCCTCAAGTGTAAATGGTTTGCCAAAATATACCTTAGTTCTATGGAACAATTTAGGCTTTCTTGATATAAACATTGGCACAAGTGGCACTTTAGCTTTTATAGCAAACATGCTTGCTCCATGTTTAACCTCTCCAAGCTGCATATTTTCATTATGTGTTCTTGTCCCTTCAGGATAAATAACCAGTTTTTTGCCATCTTTTAATACCTTTAATGATTGCTTTATAGCTGTTACATCACTAGAATTTCTGTCTATTTTGATAGCGCCCATCTTTTTTATAAACCAACCAAAAAGTTTATTTTTGAAAAGTTCTTTCTTGGCTAAAAAATATTTTTTCTCCCAAGTATTTATAATTAAAAGTACCGAATCGGTATTTGATGTATGATTGCTTACAATTAAACATGGACCTTTTGGCAAATTTTCCTTTCCATAAAACTTTGCTGGAAACAATATCTTAACTGGCAATGCCGCTATAATTTGAATAAAATGAAACATGTCCCCTCCTCTTTCTCTTATATTTTTAATGGGTGTTTTTATATATTCTCTTATTCTATCCTATTTTTCTCTTACAAGGCTATTGAGTTCTTGCTCGGTAAGGTCGCGCCATTCTCCCCTTTTCATACCGCCAAGCAAGACTTTGCCTATTCGCACCCTCTTTAACAACTTGATTTCTTTACCTATTGCCTCAAACATATGCCGAATTTGTCTGTTTAACCCTTCATCAATAACTACCGAAAGCTTTGTAATATTATTTTCAAAGCCTATTTTGGTCACTTTTGCACTCGGCATCCGCTCTCCGTCAATTACCACACCCTTTCTTAATACAGCAAGCTCGCTCTCCTTCACCTCGCCTATCACATTGACACGATATTCTTTCTCAATAGAAAAACGCGGATGTGCGACTTGATTTGCAAAATCGCCGTCATTAGTCAAAATTATAAGACCTTCTGTATTGTAATCAAGCCTGCCGATTGAAAAAAGTCGCTGGTCACTATCTACTAGTTGATAGATGGTCTTCCTGCCTTTTTCATCGTTTGCACTACAAGCATAACCTTTTGGCTTGTTTAATTTTATATATACAAAAGAAGAAGGAAGAGTTATAACCTTTCCCTCTACTTTGACCTTATCTTTTTTCTCATTTATAACACTGCCAAGAGCTGTTACGATTTTACCATTGACTGTCACTTTGCCCTCTTGAATTATCTGTTCACACTTTCGTCTTGAGGCAACTCCGCTATTACTTAAAAATTTGTTTAATCTCATTTCACCATTGCTCTATTAGGTCTTTTAGTTTTTGCCAAATAGAGTTTCTCCTTACATTTCCCATTGTATAAACTTTTTCACAAAAATGCAAGTTTTTATCAATAAAAATTTTAATCTCTCCCACTTCGCTGCCCTTTGTCACTGGTGCTTCTATCTCTTTTTGTATGTTATAAACATATTTCACCTTTTTAAACTCCTCTACTTTAAGAGGATATAAATATTTTTGATAAGTGCCTATTTGAATATAATCTTTTTCTCCCTCTTTTACTTTTATTTTGTCAATATATGAGTAGCCGCTTGTTAAATCTATCAAATGATATTCTTCAAAAGCTTTATTTAATAGCGCGCCAGCCTCTTCAAACATAGGCCCGCAATTTAAAACCACACAAACCACCGTCATCTCATCCCGAGTGCAGCTGCCAACATAACAACGCCCTGCATCATCGGTAAAGCCTGTTTTAACACCATCACAGCCCTCTAAACTTGTTAAAAGTTTATTTTTATTTTTTAAATATCTTGTCTTACCTTCTGCATTAGTTATTTTAATATTTTTAGTAGATACTATCTCTCTAAAAGTCTCGTTTTGCATTGCATAACTTGTTATAAGTGCAAGGTCATAAGCAGTTGTATAGTGACTTTTAGAATCAAGCCCATGAGTATTATCAAAATGAGTATTGTTTGCACCTATTTTCTTTGCAGTTTCATTCATAAGATTTACAAAGGCTTTATCACTTCCGCTAATTTGTTCTCCTATGGCTACTGAGGCATCATTGCCTGATATTAGCATAAGACCATATAATAAATCTCTCATTGTAAACACTTCGCCTTTCCTTAAATATAAACTTGTTCCGCTTATGCCCACTGCCTTAGGAGAAATTTCAAATGATTTATCAAGGTTATCACAATTTTCAATCGCTGTTATTGCTGTCATAATTTTTGTTGTACTTGCCATTGGAAGATGCTTGTCCATATCTTTACTATAAAGCACTCTTTTTGAACTTGCTTCCATTGTACACATTGATTTGGCACTTGTGAGGCTGCCATCTGCCATTGTTAAAACTTTTATGCCACTATAAAGAAAGGAGAAAAGAAAAAGAAGCGCAAATAGCAAAGATAAAATTGAAATTATATTACCCCTCTTCATCTTCTTCCCTCTCTCCATTTGCATATGCAGAAGTATCATTGATTTTATTTAAAAGCGTGTTAAACATATTTAACACTGTTTGATATAGCGATTTATTTTCAACATTTATAAATTTTACCTCACCGTTGCTTTCAATCAAAAATCCTACCGGCGTAACACTCATGCCGCCGCTTGAACCTCCTGCCATAGGAAAATGATTGGCAACTCTCCTTGCTGATAAATCGGCATATTCTCCACCGCCCACGACATAGCCAACGGTTACCTTAGAAATTGGAATTATAACCGTTCCATCTTCAGTTTCAACCTTTTCGCCGATAACTGTAGAGCTGTCTACAATCGTCTTTATTTTCTCCATTGCGCCATCTATGAGATTGTAAATAGAATCATTGCCACTATAAAATTTCATAAATTCTCCTTTTTATACTCCTTGAGATTGACTTTTAACTTTAGCTAATGTCTTTCCTTTTTTTCTTAGTTAGAATAACCGAATTAAGCCAAGAATATACAATATCAAATAAAGAAATTGAAATGACGCATTTTATTGCAAATTGTAATACTTTTCTATTGTAAGAGATTGTATCGTTCAGTTCTAAGCTGGCTGTTGGCTTGACATTTTTTATTTTTGCATACAAGTAAACTACTATAAAATTGATATGTCCGCTCACCATAGCCGCCCTAAACGCATCATCTAGACCTATGTTATAAAAAAGCTCAATCTTCTTTAATCTTGTCTTATTGGTAAGCTGCTTTAAAAAAATCTTCAAAAAGATAATTTCTTTCCCTTGAAAGTCTATCTCTTGGCTATCTATAGCCTCCTCTTTTTTGGTGATTATTTTATCTTTTTTTATCCAAATCATTTGATGAGTTACTTTAAAGCCATATAGAAAAGCACCTACTGCACCAGACATATCAAGTAAATTAAAGGAAAGTCTTGCCTCAAGTTTTATAGGCAAAAACAATAGGCATATAATGACAAAAGGTATAAATAAATAGTAATTCATTTAAGCACCTCATTTATCGCTGAAGCTATCAAAAAACCCGCTCTTTCTATATGCTCTTTAATATCTTTAGGCGACAAAAGTAAATCTGCAGGACTTTCACTATTAAGGTCGCTTGCAAATATCATAAAAGGAACTCCGATTGAAAGACAAACTGCTCCCATGCTTTTAGCATTTATTTTTTTGCCAAAACGATTTACCCCACTACCTGGCGTTATCCCTGATGTGGTTATTTGAAAAGATGTTCCAAGTCTAGAAACATCATTTGTTGTAAGAGAGTCAATCAGTAAAATATAATCAATATTCATGCCTTTAACAAACATTCCTACCATATCAATAGTTTCTATCCCTGTTGAAAAATAAATGTTTGGACAAAATTTGAATATATTGTTATCTTTTTTTAAAGGATTAATTTCTACATTATCAAAAACTATCTTCCCAAGTCTATCAGACATGATTTCTGGATTGCCAAGCCCTACAATTAAAACTTTTTCATCTTTTTTTATCTTGAGTTTTTTGTAAAAATCTTTCAAAACTTTGCTAAGAATATTGACTATATAAATATCCGCTTCCATTTTAAAATCATAAAAATGAGGGCAATTTAAAATAAAATAATCTCCCCTGTCCATCGCTAAAGCTCTACTTTTTTCTTCGCTATCAATGGTTAAAGTGGCTATAGTTATACCAAATTTATCAAGCTTTTTAAGTTTATATCCATACTGTTTTAAATCTTTTCCACTTTCATCAATTAAATCATATATCATACAAATATTTTGTTTTATTTTTAAAAAAATATTTATTTTACTTGATTTTGCTTTTTCTTTATGCTATACTCTTAAAGAAATTTTAAAGGAGAAAGACATGCCAAATATTAAATCAGCAGAAAAAAGAGTTAGAATTATAGAGAAAAAGACAGCACAAAACAAAGCAGTTAAATCAAGAATTAATACTTTTATCAAAAAATTCAAAACTGCTATTAATAATAAAGATATTGAAGCATCACAAAATGCATATAATGATGTTGTGTCTTTGTTAGACAAAGCTGCAAGCGATAATGTAATTCACAAAAATAATGCTAATAGAAAAAAAGCACATTATGCTAAAATGCTTGATGACCTAAAAAAAGAAACACAAAACTAAAACAAAAAAATCATGGCTTCATGATTTTTTATTTATATGTAATTAATTTGTCATACTGCTAAAAATAGAAAGGAAATAATTATGAGTAGTGAGTTAGGAAGATATGTAACATATACAGCAAGAAATATCCCAGAGCATTTATACCCTAAAATACTTGATTTTGATGGTGAAATTTTCTCTGAAGATGCAGATGATTTTCAATCTGATACTACTATGCCCCGAGATGTATTAATGTCTTATTTGAAAAAAAATATTGATACTACAACGATTGTTTATGATAAAGAGAGTGATAAAGTTGTCGGATATTTTCAAGCATTCCCATTAAAAAAGAATTTTGTTAAAGATTATATTAGTGGAGATAAAACCTTCAAAGACATAACTGGCGATGTCATAGAACCTTCTTTATCAGATAATCCACAATCTTTATATATTTGGTCGGTTGGTATTACTAAAAGTTTACGAGGCAAAACAATGGAAGATTTCAATGGTGCTTTGCATAACAAGAAAATCTATCAAGTATTGCTTGCTGAGTTTACCAAATCTTTAATCAATATTATAAAATCTGGAGCAAATATAAGTTCTATTGTTAGTGAAGGTGTTAGTAAAAAAGGTCAAACATTATCTTCACAATTAACAAATAATAGTATCGTCCACGAAAACAAAGAAGAAGACTTTATTTTATATGCCTCCGAATTTAATCCTGAAAACTTTAGAGGTTTAGTTTCAGATGAATTAGTTGATGAATTAAGCGATGCTTTTAATAAACAAAAAAATAAAGCTTACCAATCTTCTAAACAAAAATTAGGCGACAACTTAACTATGCTAAAAGGAATTAACAAAGATAAATCATATGAATATGATGATTAATTAAAAGGAAAAAATATGTTATTTAGCGATTTTCACTTTCCAGATTGCCCTAAAAATATTATTTGCTTCCATGGTGATAACATTACTGAAAATTTAATTGAGCAATGTTTTAAATTAGATGATGAATTTTTTAGTGAGGCATTTTTATATGAAAGATCAAAAATGAAAGATCTTATTTTAAATCATAATGAATTATGCTTTATATTTTTTGACCTTGAACAAAATAAGGTTATTGGATATAATTTTTTGGTTCTTTTAAAGGATAGTTCTTATGATTTATATCTTAATGGCAATATTTCCTATTTTACAATGGGCGAAATTGATTTTGCAAAATTGGGAAAAGATAAGTCTGCAACATTATTTTATCTGTCAACAGCCTATGCAGTTGGCAATAAAATCCCTTCGTTGCAATCTTTTTCACAAAACTGCATCTATTATATATTGATAGATTTATATAAAAAATTCCAAATAAAAATAAGCAATGTTCTATATGATGTTGTAAATGACTTTGATTTAAAATATGTTACTGTCTTAAAAATGAATTTTTATAAAAATACTAAATATAACTCAAAAATTTATACCCTCAAATTCATACCAAAAACATTTTATCCTTTCGCGCAAAACGCTAATTTATTACAATACCTTTATGAAAATAAATAAGAAGATATATCTTCTTTTTTTTATTCAAAATCCCCTATTATACATAAGGCATGATTGTATATATAAATGCCAAATAACTCCTAAGTAAAATTATATGTTTTTTATAATTATCTCATTAATATATATTATTATCCTTAAAAACTTTAAAATTTCGCTAGTTTCTTAACTAATACAACTTCAATAATTATACTAACATAGAGGTGTGTGTGAAATTGTATAGATATGTGTCCTATATAGGCAGAGAAATTCCGCCAGAACTATATTCTAAAATGATTTACTTAGATGTTAATGTGTTTACTCCAAAGAAAACTAGATATTTTAAATCAGCCACATCTATGCCGCCTGAAATTTTAATGAGCTATTTTTAAAAAAAATATAGATACAACTACTGCCATCTATGACCGACAAAATGATAAAATTTTAGGATATTTCCAAGCCTTTCCTCTTAAAGATGATTTTTATATGGAATATTTGGCTGGCAAAAAAGATATCAAGATATAACTATAGATGTAATAGAAAATTATCAAACTAAAAAAACCATAAAATTATACATATGGTGTGTAGTTATTACTAAAGAGATGCGTGGTAAAGTCCTTCAAGATATTAACGGCCCGCTAAATGGCAAAAAAGCATATCCAATGTTGGCTGAAAATCTAATCAAGTCACTTATTAATATTACAAAAAAAGGCGCGAATATTACTCGCGTAATGATTGAAGGAGTTAGTAAAAAAGGTATTGCAGATAAAATTACTTCTGGTGGCAAAATTCGCGAAAATAAAAAAGAAGGTACAGCACTATTTGAAGGCCCAAACATGCCGCTAAACTGGGAGGGCTTGTTAGTTCGCAAACTATTAAAGAATATCAAGAGGCTAGCAAATGCCATAATAAAGTTAAAAGACAAAAATAATTGTAAGGTCATGATTTTTGAAAATATCAAAATATTTATTAAATTTCAGTTTAAAAAAGCCCACCCTATTGGTGAGCTTTTTATTAATATCCATCTTAATATACAAGGTCTATAAGTCCAAACTTGCCGTCTTTTCTTCTGTAGATAATATTGATTTTCCCTGTTTCTGCATTTAAGAATACAAAGAAATCGTGACCAAGTCTTTCAATCGCAAATCTTGCATCATCTACAAGCATAGGATCAAGGTCAAATGTTTTTTTCTTATAAATTGAAGGCAATTCTTCAGGCTCTTCTTGTAAAAATTCAAATGGCAAGAAATTCTCTTGTTTTGAACCTTTCGCTTTTATCTCTTTGCGCTTTTCTACATTTCTAACAATTTGTTTCTCAAGTTTTGGAAGTGCAAAATCAATATTATTATACATATTATCGCTTGTAACTTCACTTCTATAGAGAACACCTTTGCTTGTAATAGTAATCTCAAGCTTCTCTTGCTTGCCGTCTTTTAAGCAAACAACTTTTGCATTTGCTGCTTTATCAAAATATTTTTCAAGTTTCTTGAGCTTTTCATTTAAAATTCTCTCAAGTCTTTGGCTAACTTTATAACCGTTTCTTTCTATAATATCAATTTTCATATTATTCCTCCTAGTATCATTTTAACAAAATAAGTCTATTTTTCCAAATGAAAGAAAGATTTTATTTGTCTTTTTATCAAATTATTCATTTACAAAAGTCAATTTGCCGTCTTCTACATCAATAACGATTTCCCCTTCATTTTTAAGTTTGCCAAGTAGAATTTTCTCAGCAATTTGGTCTTCTATTTCTTGTTGTATATATCGTTTAAGTGGTCTTGCTCCATATTCAGCATTAGAGCCTTTTTTAACTACAAATTCAAGTGCGTCTTCAGTGATTTTTAGTGAGAGGTTCTTTTCCTTTAGACGCTTATTGATATTTGAGATTAAAATCTTAGCAATTTTGACAAGGTCTGCTTCACTAAGAGGCTCAAAAATGCAAATAACATCTATACGATTGATAAATTCTGGTTTAAATTTGTTTTTAAGAGTATCCATATAGATTCGCTTTGAATCAATTCCTTCCTCTTCGCTATCCACAAACCCAAGTTGTTTTCGATGTTCTTTGACTTCCCTTGCGCCAAGGTTGCTAGTCATAATAATTATTGTATTTTTAAAAGAAATTGTACGACCTTGCCCGTCTGTTAGTCTGCCGTCATCAAGTATTTGTAATAGAGCATTTAAAACATCTGGATGAGCCTTTTCTATTTCATCAAATAATACTACCGAATAAGGATGTCGGCGGACTTGTTCGGTGAGCTGTCCACCCTCATCATAACCAACATATCCTGGAGGTGAGCCTATAAGCTTTGAAACGCTGTGAGCTTCCATATATTCACTCATATCAATTCGAATGATATTATTCTCATCATCAAACATCGCTTCAGCAATGGCTTTTGACAATTCTGTCTTTCCAACACCTGTTTGCCCCATAAATAAGAAAGAGCCTATTGGTCGTTTACCATCTTGAAGCCCAACTCTTGAGCGTCTTATGGCTTTAGCTACCGCCTCTACCGCTTCATTTTGACCTACTACACGCTTATGCAAGATATCTTCAAGATGAATTAATCTATCTTTTTCACTTTCGGTAATCTTTGTGACAGGAATTCCTGTCCATTTTGCAACTACTTGAGCTATCTCATTTGCGCCAATAGCATTGATTTTTGACCTTTCATACTTTTTGTCAAATTTTTCCTCTTTTTTCTTGATATCATTCTCTAAATTTATAATTTCCGATTGCAATTTCGCTGCTTTTTCATAATTACGCTGAAGGCTTGCCTCATCACGAGAGGCTGAAAGTGACTTTATTTTATCTTCAATAGTTCTTATCTCTTGAGGTTTAAGAGTAAAGTTCACTTTTGCCTTGCTGCTTGCCTCATCTATTAAATCTATCGCTTTATCTGGAAGGCTGCGGTCAGAGATATATCTATCAGACAAAACTGCTGCTGCTTCAATGGCCTCATCTGTAATAGTTATCTTATGAAAAGCCTCATAACTGTCTTTCAAGCCCTTTAAAATTTGTATTGTTTGTTCTACCGATGGTGGATTTACTATTATAGGCTGAAATCTTCGTTCTAGAGCCTTATCTTTTTCAATGAATTTTCTATATTCATCTGTAGTTGTTGCTCCTATTGTTTGAAGCTCCCCTCTTGCTAGATAAGGTTTTAACATATCAGCAGGCGAAGTCTCACCTTTCTCAGACCCTGCTTGAGCTAAGGTATGAATTTCATCGATAAATACAATTATATTTTTACTTGCAATTATAGTTTCAATGGCATCTTTGAGTTTTTCTTCCATTGAGCCTCGATATTTAGTTCCAGCCATAAGTCCGCCAATTTCAAGAGCATATATCACTTTATCTTTTAAAAGTTCTGGAACATCACCTGCTACTATCGCCTGTGCAAGCCCTTCTACTACAGCAGTCTTTCCTACCCCTGCCTCACCTATTAAAACAGGGTTGTTTTTAGTCTTTCTGCAAAGTATTTCAACAACTCTTTGTATCTCGTCCTCTCTCCCTATTACAGGGTCAAGCTTGTGTTCTTTGGCTTTTAAAGTTATATCAGTCCCCATATCAAGGAGTTTTTCAGGTAAAGAGCTGCCGCTTTGTTTGTTTTGAGTTTCGCTTTTACTCTCTTCGGCAAAGCTGCTGCCTGACATCAAAGCTTTTGTAACCTTTGACTTTAAAGCTTCAACATCAACGCCATACTGCCCTACAAGTAGTCTATATGCCACACTTCCGCTGCTTGCTAAAAGAGCCAAAAGAAGATGTTCTGTACCAATAAAAGAATGGTTCATTTGAAGGGCTATTTGCTGTGCCGTTCTAAATAAATCCTTAGTTCTTGGTGTCATCTCAACTTCATTTGTAAATAGTATATTGTCTTCACTTACATTTTCTTCAAAAAATTCAAAAAGACTAGGCTCGGTAACTCCCTCTTCTGCTAAATATTGGCTAGCTAGACAATCTTTCACACTGGTAAGACCATACAAAATATGTTCGCTACCAATTAAGTTAGACCCAAATCTCAATGCAAATTTACTTGCATTCTTAATTACTTTTTGTATATTATCTGAATAAGAAGATGATTGATAGTTCATGTTTACCTCCTTTGAGTAAGTCCTCTCACTTCGTTAGAAATATACTCCGCACGAAGTCTATTTTCCTCTTTTTTATCCTTGAAATTGAAAATTTCTTTCAAATTCGCACTTGCTCCTTCATAAAACAACTTTTGATAGCGAGTATTAGAAGAAATATTTAAAAACCCTAATGCCTGACCTAATTTGACTTTAGATAAAAGTTCAATCATTTCCTCTTCGCCAAGACTAAAGCAGTTGGTTATTTCTCCATATGCGCGCAAGCTTAAGTCTTTATATTTGTCATAGTCTTTCTCTAGCATTTCCTCTCTAAGGCGTTTTTCTTTTTCGCATATTTGATAGATATATTCACTGACTTTATCTATAATCTCGTTTTCATCAAGACCAAGTGAACACTGATTTGAAATTTGGTAAAAATAGCCCTGTGCTTTTGAGCCTTCTCCATATATGCCACGAACAGTCAGTCCATTTTCGCCGCATGAGCGTATAAGTCCTTCAATCTCATTTGCGATTGCATAAGCTGGCAAAAAAAGCATGACTGAAGCACGCATGCCACTGCCTAAATTTGAAGGACTTGCAGTGATAAAACCTAAATCATTATCAAAGGCGATTGGAAGACTTTTGATAATCTCATCATCTATCTTAGAAAGCCTTCTATATGGCTTATACAAATTAAAACCTTCTTCAAGGCACTGTTCTCTTATATGGTCTTCTTCATTTATCATAACAATAATTTTTTCATCTTCACTTATTGCCACAGAAGATATATCTTTATTTTCAATCAATTCTTTACTTATCAAGTGTTTTTCAAAAAGAGCATTACACTCATTCAAAGAAAGTTCTTTTAGCGTCAAAAAATTAAACACCTCAAATTTTTCAAGTGTTTTCATAACACTACTTGTGATATAGCTCGCGTCAATATCACTTTGGAGCTTTATAAAGAATTTTAGTCCATCTACATTTCTTGCAAGACGAATTCTTGAAGAAATTGCAATATTGTCAAATATTTCCATCGCTTTTACTCACAATTTTACCTTTATGTTTTTTGTCTCCATAAAGGTCTTTTAATGCTTTTTTTAGTGCTTCAATTTCAAAATAACAATGCTGACAACCTACAAACCCAGTTTGCAATATCTCATTGTATGAAGTTTGGCAATATGGACATCTATTCATATATCTCCTTTTAATTTTCTTTATCAATTCCTTTCATGGTAAGAGAAATTCGTTTTTTAGCAAGGTCAACTCCAAGCACCTTAACTTCTACCTGTTGACCTACTTTTAAAACTTCGCTTGGATGTTTGATATAAGCATCAGAGATTTGGCTGATATGAACAAGCCCATCTTGATGTACTCCAATATCAACAAAAGCGCCAAAATCTATAACATTTCTCACCGTTCCATTTAAAATCATACCCTCTTTCAGGTCTTCCATTGTAATCACATCACTTCTAAGAACAGGTTTGGGCATGCTTTCACGAATGTCACGACCTGGCTTTAAAAGTTCTTTTGTGATATCTTCAAGAGTTGGAAGTCCTATTTCGCATTCTTTTGCAACCTTTTCCTCTCCTTTAAGCTTTATAAGTGATGGAAGGTTGGAGACATTGCCTTCCTTTATATCATTCTCGCTCATATTGAAAAGTTTTAATAGTTTACGCGTTGCGCCATAACTTTCAGGATGCACTGCGGTATTGTCTAGGATTTCATCGCCACCTATAACTCTCAAGAAGCCCGCGCATTGCTCATATGCTTTAGGCCCAAGTTTTGGAACAGACAAAAGCTCTTCTCTATTTTTTATTCCCTTCACTTTGGCTCTATATGCAACAATATTTTTTGCAATAGACATATTTAGTCCTGACACATAACTTAAAAGTGATGGGCTTGCAGTATTTAAATCCACGCCAACGCTATTAACACAATCTTCAACTACTCCTGTCAAAACTTCTGTCAGCCTGTTTTGCGGCATGTCATGTTGATATTGCCCCACCCCTATCGACTTTACATCAATTTTTATAAGCTCGGCTAAAGGGTCTTGAAGTCTGCGCGCTATAGATACCGCACTTCTGAGCGAAACATCATAATCAGGAAATTCTTCTGCGCCAAGTTTAGATGCTGAATATACAGACGCACCCACCTCGCTGACAACTGCATAGCTCACCGGTCGTGACACATGTTTGATAAGCTCGGCAACAAATATCTCTGCCTCTTTTGATGCAGTACCATTGCCAATAGAGATTACATCTACTTTATACTTATCTATCAAAACTTTAAGTTTTTCAATGGACTCTTCAGTCTTAGACTGAGGAGGAGTTGGGTAGATAACAGTTGTGGCAAGTACATTACCATTTGTATCAATAACAGCTATTTTACAACCTGTTCTATACGCTGGGTCAAGACCTAAAATAACATTATTTTTTAAAGGTGCTTCCATGAGCAGTGGTTTCAAATTTACCTCAAACATCTTGATAGCTTGCTCATCAGCTCTATCAGTTAAATTATTTCTACACTCCCTCTCAAGAGATGGGAATAAAAGCCTATCATACGAGTCATTTATAACCTCTTCCATGAGTTTATCGGTATTAGGGTTGTCCTTTTTATAATATTTGTTGATAATCTCCATGGCAAGGTCGCGATTGACTTCAATGTCAACTTTAAGGCATTTTTCTTTTTCCCCTCTATTGATAGCAAGAATTCTATGTGATGGAATTGTTTTGATTTCTTGTTTAAATCCTGCATATGTTTCATAAGTTGGACTATTTTCATTTTCTAAAAGTTCACACTTAATGACCGCTTTGTCTTCCAACAATTTTCTAAGCTCTTTTCTTAGCTCTGCGTCATCAGATATACGCTCTGCAACGATATCTTTAGCACCGCCTATTGCCTCTTCCACCGACAAAACTTCTTCAGTTAAATATTTCTCTGCTTCAGCAAGAACATCATATGATTTTGATTGCATTTGCAAAATATCTGCAAGCCCTTCAAGTCCTTTGGCTATCGCCACTGAAGCTCTA
>CASDQU010000071.1 GCA_949282835.1 uncultured Bacillota bacterium
GAATAGAGAGGAGCTAGAAAAATATTATAAAGATTTTCAGGCGGGCAGTATTAAAGCGCAAGAAAATTTTATCAAAGAACTTGAAGATAACATTGAAAGGGAAGAAAGAGAACTTAAGGAATTTTCTCTTGAGGATATAAAAGTTAATATAACTAATTCTAATAAAAATGGAGTTGTAGTTGCTTTAATGCGAGAAGATATTGTAGATGAAAAACTTGATAAAGCTTACAATATTTGTCAAGCTCTTGCAAAAGAAAATATAAACTTTCAAGTGGTAGTTTTAGATAGATCCACAAATAAAAATGACTATGTCGCATACAATTATTCTGCAGAGCAAACAAATAAGCTGGCTAGATTTAATGAAAAAATTAAACCGTTAAATGGACAACTTCTATTTAATGAATTTCATGGAGATGCAAGTAACGCAGACGATTTAACTAATAGATTTTTTAGCAAAAAAGAAAGGGAAAGCAGGGAAATTGAAAAAAGAAATATTGAAAGATGGGACTCAAGTCAATTAGAGGAGATTGAAAAACTGACGAATGTTAACAAAGAGACCGCTTTGTCAATAATGAATGGCGACACCAGCCAATTTAACGGGCTATGGACTTTTGAACAGGTAGTCAAAGCCAACGAGGAAATAGATAAATTGGTAAAGTCTATAAAGGACGCCAATCTTTCGCCATATGAAGCAATGACTTTTATTCATAAATATATCACCGATAATTATTATTACAATGATACAGGCAATATTGAAAGTTCAAGAACAATAACGGGCGCTATTTTATACAAAGAAATTGTATGCGTAGGATATGCGAGTATGGTCAAGGCTATTGTTGACAAACTTGATATGCCAAATTTGAAATGTGAATATCTGTCGTGTAGATTAATAAAGAAAGACTTATCGGGATTGGGCGCTCATATGCAAAATCTTGTTGCCATAAAAGATGACAAATATGGCATAGATGGCGTCTATGTAGAGGATGCTTGTTTTGATAGTGCAAAAACTATTGATGACAGTGGCAGCAAGATTGCACTAGGTTTTGGCAATTTCCTTTTCAGTGTAAATGATGTTGAAAACTATAAGGACTATAATTATTTTCAAGATGATAGAAAGATTCCTATTAGTGTGGACTTTGTGATAGATTGGTATGAAGGAACTCCTGATATTATTAAAAAATATGGTGATAAAAGCCAGCCTATTGGCGAAGATAAATTAGAAAGAGCAGTTTTTGAAGTATTTATTAGAATGCCTCAATATTATGCTGATAAGGTGGCAGCAGAGGATATAAGCAGTGAACAAGTTGCCAAATTCATACATGATAAAATAAAATTTGAAATGCAAAAGACTAAAATTTGGCAAGAATTGAAGTTTGTGCCTCGTGAAAATGAGGAAGAAGAAAATAAGGGCCTTGAATAATGCAAGGCTTTTTTATTGTCTTAAAGTTGATGTATTGACTTAAATTGGTAATTGTGCTATATTTGTTAAGCATAAAGAAAAGAGGAGTATAAAATGAGTTACGCATATCCAAATATGGCATACAAAGATTATATTGAATTGATGAAAAAAGAGAGAGAAAATCTTGACTCTTATCAATCCAAAGATATCGTCACAATGCTTAGAACTATTGAAAATTTTCATGTTGATTACTCTGTTATCAAGAGAATAAAAAGCCTTGCATCAGTTGTGGGTAATTATAGCAAAGGGTTTGAAATCTCATCTCGCGAAATAGGTAATGAAATTGACCCGATTGTTGAAAAATGTGAAGAAAAGCTTGATAAAATTAGAAATCTTGACAATAGCGGGGCATTAAAAAGCACTCTCGATAATTTTAAACCGTCAAAGGATGAAAACAAACTTTTGGCGCTAAAATTGGCGGTTGACCAGGCGCTTATTGATGACTGCAAAAGAAAAATTGCAGGAATGCAAGATGCTATTTGTGAGATGTTAAATAGAATTGATAAATGGATAAAAAATGAAGTATTTCTTCCTGCCAAAGTGCCATTTTATTTAGATGACAGGCGTAAAGAAAGAGAGGAAATGAAAGAGATTAAATATATCAATCACTTTTTCAAGTGATTGATTTTTCTTGACAAAAATGTCAAATTATTTAAAAATATAAAAGAGGTTTTAAGTGGAAGAGCGACTTGATTTATATTTAGCAAAACAGAATAATATTTCTAGAGCAAAGGCGCAAAATCTTATTCAGAGCGGCAAGGTGTTAATAGATGGGAAAGTAACCATTAAGCCAGCAGTTATCGTTGATGATAAAAATTCTGTAAAGGTTATTTTAGAAGATGAATATGTTTCGCGAGGAGCATATAAATTGCTCAAGGCGGCAGATTTTTTTGAAATAGATTTTCAAAATAGAGTGGTAATTGATGTTGGCGCTTCTACCGGCGGTTTTAGCGAGGTGGCTTTAAAAAGGGGAGCAAAAAAGGTTTATGCGGTCGATGTGGGCGAAGGTCAGCTTGATGAAAGGCTAGTCAGGAATAACAAGGTCATAAATATTGAAAAGACAGACATCCGCAATTTACAAAGAGAGATGGTTGCCGACTGTGATTTAGTAGTTGGCGATATTTCTTTTATTTCACTTCAAAAAATTCTTCCTCATATTAAAAAACTGTTTGGCAATATTGAGATGGTACTTCTTTTCAAACCTCAATTTGAATGTGGCAAAGATATAGCTAAAAAATATAGAGGGGTGGTTAAAGATAGCAAAGTACACGAGCGGCTCTTAAGAGATTTTGTATCCTTCTTATCCAGTTTAGAATATACTCTCTCAAATTTAACATTTTCACCTATTAAAGGCAAAAATGGAAATATAGAATATCTTGTCTATATCAACGGTAAACAAAACAAAAACTATGATATTAAGCAAATAGTGCAAGAGGCTTTTTCTTTATAAAAGATAACTAAATTATGTAAATTTATCAAAATATTATAAAAAAACACCTAAAAAACTAAATTAGATTGCTAATTTTTAAATTTTAGGTGATTTTTTTAGATATTTTTAGATTTTTTATTAAACCCTATTTATTTGAGATGCCGTAGGATAGAGTGGCAGGTCGCTTAGTCCTGGGCAAGCATTGCAGGTAGGGCATGCCTGACAAGGTGGAATAACAGGATATCCGTATGACGGCAGGAGAATATCAACAACAGCGGTAACTTTTACCACAATTTGCAAACAGCCAGTCACTGTAAAGCTGCTATCAGGAGTAAATGTTCCAATAGAGCTATTGAAAATGGCATTTACTTTTATATCTACAGGGGTAAGTGATGGTTGAGGCACAAACAGAACGGCGCTTTTTGCTACTGTAATTGAGCTTGTTCCCGTTCCTATTACTCCATTTGCATCACGATATGTTACAGTGAGAGGAATGGTTATATTCATCGAAACATTTGCATAGTTTGATGTTGAATCTATTCTGTCTATTACGATATCGCTTACTACCACACTGCTGCCTATTTGATTGGTGGCAGAGATATAGGTAAGTGGCAGGGTTGGGCTTGGCGGATTAAAGCCTGTAACTGGCAAGATGATACCTGTCTCAGTTGTTTGAGATACGCACGCGTCAAACACTTTTGTAGTCTCAATAAGTACTTTTTCACAAATTCCATTCATTGCATTTCCACATATAGGTCCTGGACGATTAGGATTTGTGTTGTTTATATAAAATGACATTAAAAACCTCCTCATTTATGGTATTTGAGTTGCCTTAAAACTCTGATACAATTTAGCATATGCGACATGAGGCTAAATTTGTGCATAATTTGCAAAAATATTGATTTTAAAATGCTATTTTGCTACAATTATTCTTATTGGAGGAAACTATGATTTTAGATAATGTGAAAGAAAGACTAAATAGTGCAAAAGAAGAGATGACCTTTATAAAGGAGTGTCTTTGACGAGACAAAATTAAATCAAGATTTAGAGAAATATAAATCAATGCAGCTTGAAAGCGACTTTTATCTTGATAGTAAAAAGGTGCATGAGGTTGGTAAAAATATAAAAATTTGCGAAGAGAAGTTGGAGTTAATAAAAAATCTTGAAACTCAATTTGATGATATGCAAGCGCTTGTTGCCTTAAGTGAGGAAGTGGGGACAGGTGAGCTTGACAGCGAAATTGAAAGAGGCTTGCATAAATTTGAAAGCGATATTGCAAGTGCAAAAATTCAAACCTTGTTATCTGGTAAATATGACAGCCTTGATGCTATTATGACTATACATGCAGGAGCGGGCGGCACAGAGGCTCAAGATTGGGCAGAAATGCTCTTTAGAATGTATAAAATGTATGGTGAAAAAGCAGGATATAAACTTAGAGTGCTTGATGTTTTGAGTGGCGATGAGGCTGGAATTAAATCTATAACCTTTGAAATAAATGGACTGAACGCCTATGGCTTTTTAAAAGCTGAAAAAGGAGTGCATAGGCTGGTGCGTATTTCTCCTTTTGACTCAAATGCAAGAAGGCACACCTCTTTTGCTAGTGTTGAGGTTATGCCAAAACTTGAAGAAGCACCTGATATTGAAATAAGACCGCAAGATTTGAAGATAGACACCTATCGCTCAAGTGGCGCGGGCGGTCAACATGTAAACAAGACTGAAAGTGCTGTTAGAATAACTCACATCCCAACTGGGCTTGTTACTTCTTGTCAGGTTGAGCGCAGTCAAGTCCAAAATAAAGAGGTGGCAATGCAAATGCTCTATTCACTGCTTGCCGAGCGACAAGAGCGAGAAGAGATGGAAAAGCTTGCTAAGATTAGAGGCGATATAAAAAAGATTGAGTGGGGAAGCCAAATTCGAAGCTATGTTTTTTGTCCTTATACTCTTGTTAAAGACCATAGGACAGGCTATGAAGATAGCAACATACAAGCGGTTATGGATGGAAACATTCAAGAATTTATAAATGAATATCTTAAAAAGAGCTATTCTTAATTTGTCTTGTCTATAAAACCTGTAAAATCAAATATTGTATTTAAATAATTTTAATTTTTATCTTTTAGCAAAAGTTTTGAAAATCTAATTGGCCGGGTTATAATAAAATTATGAATTATAGTGAAAGAATGAATTTGAAATATGACAATTTGCGTCATCAAAAAGATATTGTTATCCTCTCTATTGAGTCATCTTGTGATGAAACAAGCGTGGCTATTGTAAAAAATGGTAGAGAGGTTTTGTCAAATGTAATTGCCTCTCAAATTGACATTCACAGGCGCTTTGGCGGTGTTGTGCCAGAAGTTGCCTCTAGAAATCATATCATGGCAATATCAAATGTCTATAAAGAAGCGCTAGATGAGGCAAATATAGGCAAAGACAATATAGACGCGATTGCAGTAACATATGGTGCTGGGCTTATGGGAGCATTGCTAGTTGGGGTCAATTTTGCAAAGGCGCTTGCCTATAAGCTTGATAAGCCTCTTATTGCGGTAAGTCATGTTGAGGGACATATCGCCGCTAATTATATTTCCCATAACACTCTTGAGCCGCCATTTATCTGTCTTATGGTCAGCGGCGGACATACAGCTATTTTAAAGATTGATGATTACAATAAAAAGACTTTACTTGGCACAACTGTTGATGATGCGGCAGGCGAGGCATTTGATAAGGTGGCAAGAGTACTTGGACTTCCATATCCAGGCGGGCCAGAAATAGACAAGCTAGCCAAAGAGGGCAAGAATAGCATAAATTTTACCCTCTCTAAAAGTTTAAAAAATACCCTCAACTTTTCTTTTAGCGGTATCAAGACTGAAGTGGTAAATTTAGTGCATAACCTCTCTCAAAGAGGAGAGGAAATAAATAGGGCAGATATTGCTCGTTCATTTGAGGAATGTGTGACTGACGAACTTGCTGCTAAAGCTTTAAGGGCTTGTAAAGATTGCAAGTTAAAAAAATTGGTAGTAGCAGGCGGCGTTGGAGCAAATAGCCTATTAAAAGAAAAACTTTCTAAATTATGTGGAGAAAATGACATACAATTTTTCTCTCCCGTTTTAAAATATTGTACTGATAATGGGGCAATGATAGGAAGCGCGGCATATTTTATGTTAAAAGATGGACTTGGACTTGCCCCGCTCTCACTAACCGCAAAGCCTAATGTGGAGTTGTGATGATGCTAAAAGAAAAAATTGTAGGAAATGTAAAAAAGTTTTTTAAGGAATTAAATGTGCTTGATTATTTCATCTATATATTAGGAATTATAGGTGTGATAATTGCATCTATTTTAGTAAGAAGTTCAGCTATAAGTATTGTCACAGCCGTGTTTGGGGTGCTTTATGTAAGGACACTTTCAAAGAAATATAAAATAAGTATAATTTTTGGTTTGATTTATGTTGGCATGTACATAGTCCAATCTGTCATTTATAAAAATTGGGGCGAAGTTATAATCTATGGAGGCTTGT
>CASDQU010000072.1 GCA_949282835.1 uncultured Bacillota bacterium
ACAACACTTCCAAAGATTGCTAATAGAAATTTTTGAAAAATATTCTCTTGAAAATGGCTACAACTATTTAATGTGCTCTGTCTCCCCTAACAATTTATATAGCTTAAAAAATTTTGTGTTTGAAAACTATAAAATTATAGAAGAAAAAAAGTTGTATAATGGACTAAATCGCTATATTTTATTTAAAAAACTTTAATAATCCTTATACAATATTGACAATTATGTTAAAAAAATGTAATATTAAAGTTGCCTAATTCTTTGTTAAAGAGTATTTTAAAAACTAAAATTTTAAATTTTTTATTAGAATAAAGAGCCTCTTAAAAACTTTGATTTATGGCAAAAATAAAGCGCAGGAAACAATATAAACTCATAATTTTAAACTGAAACCTGCGCTAAATAACATTTATTCAAGTCAAAAAAATAACAAAATTTGCGGAAGTGGCGAAACCGGGTTTCCCTGAAAATCCCCGATTTTTAGGGTGGTAGTGGCAGACCGCAGGTTCAGACTGAAACCTGCGCTAAATAACAATTATTCAGTCAAAAAAAATAATTAAGCACATGCGGAAGTGGCGAAACCGGGTTTCCCTGAAAATCTCCAGATTTTTAGGGTGGTAGTGGCAGACCGCAGGTTCAGACTGAAACCTGCGCTAAATAACTTTTATTCAGTCAAAAAAAATAATTAAGCACATGCGGAAGTGGCGAAATGGCAGACGCGCAGGTTTCAGGTACCTGTGGTAGCAATACCATGTGGGTTCGACTCCCATCTTCCGCACCACCAGCCTAACGCTGGGCGACTATTAAATAAATCAATAAAACTCAACTCTTAAAGGAGTCGAAGCCACTGTGGGTTCGCCGGGGTACCCGAAAAATTGTTAGATTTTTTGGGTCGGGCTTCCATCTTCCGCACCACCAGAGAAAAAACTGCGCTTCTGCCTAGGCAACACCTTTGGTGTGCCGTTCGGCGGGGGCGCTTGTTTTTTCTCTTCGCGACCAAGCGAAACTCTCATACATTCGAGTTTGTCGCGACTTTTGTTGTCTATATTTAACTCTTACTCCGCCACGCGGTTTGGGGTTTGTTTAGATTTCGTCTTGTTATTCTTTAACTGCGCTTCTGCCTAGGCATCGCTTTCAGCGTGCCGTTCGGCGGGGCGCTTGTTTTTTCTCTTCGCGACCGCGTCACAAACTACCCTTCGGCATAGTTTTAGCAAACTATTGCTTTACAACTTGCTAAAAGCATCACCAAAATCACTGTGTAAATTTAATTAAATATTATTTAAAAACCTAAAATAACAATTAAAAAAGCTTTTCTCTGTTAAATATTTGAAAAATTTTTGCAATTATGGTATATTATCAAAAAGGAGCATTAAATGAGAGAACTTGATTTAAAATCATGGAAACGCAAGGAGATATTTGATTTGTATTATAAATACGATATACCACAAATTTCGCTTTGTACCCCTGTAGATGTAACTAATGTCTATAAATTTGCCAAATCTAAAGGATTGTCTTTCTATTTCTGTCTATGCCACATTTTTTATACTGCCTTTCTTAAAATTGAAGAATATATGATAAGATCGATTAACGGCAAAATTGTAGTCGAAGATTGTATTTTTGCCAACATATGTGCAATGAAACCTGGCGAAGAGCTTTTTAAAATCATAAACTTTGAATATTGCCAAGACATTGAAAAATTTTGTGAAGTCGCAAAAAAGACATTACAAAATCAAACTGTATTTATAGAACCACAGCCTGCTGGGACAAGAGGAAGTCAGGCTATTGCCTATATTTCTTGCGCTCCTTGGTTTGAGTTTACACATATAACCCACCCGCAAGATGTCCAGCGAAACTCTTTTATCCCTCATGTAAGTTTTGACAAAATGAAAATCAAAAATGGCAAACGCTATGTCAATGTGTCTCTTGAAGTAAATCATGCCGCTATTGATGGTTCTCTTATTGCAAAATTATTGAATGAAGTAAAGTCTTTAATAAAAAATTTATAAAAATCAATTTAAAATATATTTGAATAAATATTTTTATTGCCTATACCCTTTACTTATACAACTTTTTCTAAACATTTTACAAAGAATTTTTTACACTACTTAAGTGTACCTTTGCAAAAAACAGTTTAAACAAAAAAATCCTAGCCAATTAGGATTTTTTATTTATAAACTATCTTACCACTCTTGCGGCGGTAACTGCTAAAGCTCCTGGCCCTATATGACAAGAAATACTAAGAGATAGCGGGTCAACAAACTTTAATTCAACATCTGGGATTTCTTCTCTTAACTGCTTTGCAAAAGCTTCCGCTTTTTCTTGACATTTAGTATAAGCAATGGCTAGTTCCATCTCGCCTCTTTCTTTAAAATCTTTAAACCTTGTTTCCAAATCTTTTTTTATTGCTGTTATCATTTTTGCTCTTGCTAATTTGTCATTTATGACTTTGGCAAAAGAGTCGAGTTTCCCACCTTGAATTTGTAAAATAGGCTTTATTTTAAGAAGAGTACCTATAGCTGCAGCCGCAGGAGTTATTCGACCGCCACGCTTTAAATATTTAAGTGTATCGACCATAATATATATACTTGAATCTAGGCTTGTCTTTTCTAAATAATCTTTAATCTCTTGGGCGCTATTTCCCTTATCAATAAGCTTTAAGGCGTCTTCCATGGATTGTTTTAATGTGACACTTATTCTTTTGTTATCTACAACAAAAACCCTCCCCTCATAATCTTTAGCAAAATTTTGGGCAGTCTCACAAGTTTTACTTAATGCGCTTGACATAGGAATGTGAACTATTTGTTCGTACTTTTTAAGAAGATTTTCCCAAAGCTCTACAACCTGACCTATTGATGGCTGAGAAGTAAAAATCTCGGCTTCATTTTCAAGCAAATTATAAAAATCTTTTTGAGTTAAATTTATTTCTTCAAAATATTCTTCTCCATTTATCATAAAAGGCATTGGAACAACATAAACATCGCTATATGCTTCCAAATCTTTTTTAGTAACTCCCGAGTTTGTATCAACAACTACTGCAATTTTTCTCATTATAAACCCCTTCTATTTATATAAATAATTTGCCAATTTAATAACAAATCTTCCTTAGTATTTTAGCATATTAAAATACATTTTCAAAATCATTATATACAAAATTTTAAATTTATCTTGCCGCCTAGCGCCTTGAATTTGAGTATAACTAATGCTATGCTAGTAGAGAAAAATAAGCTGGATGGGAAAATAGAGATTTTGAATTGTTATATTTAACATCAATTTTGACATCAAATAACACATTTTAGAAACACTCTATCGCAAAACCT
>CASDQU010000073.1 GCA_949282835.1 uncultured Bacillota bacterium
ATATTTGCCAATTTTGTCATAATTTTGTGAAACAGGCAGCATAAGCTTTCTTTCAATTTCATTTTCAAGCTGTTCGCTTATTTTATATCCATCTTTATCAAAAATTTTTATGCCATTATACATGGGCGGATTGTGACTTGCACTAATTACAACGCCAAAATCACAGTCTAAGAATTTTGTTAAGAATGCGATAGAAGGAGTGGAGGCAATTCCAACATCAATTACCGTCACACCATTATCGATAAGTCCATTACTAACTGATAAAGACAAAATGTCGCCGCTTGTTCTACTATCTCGTCCAATGACCACTTTTTTGTTATAACAAAATCTTGACAGGCTATTCCCACATTTAAAAGCCAAAGAAGGTGTCAGCTCTTCTCTGTAAATTCCTCGAATACCGTCAGTCCCAAAATATATTCCCATTTTTTCTCCTTAAATTAAAAATAATTTTTTTAAAAATTAAATTATTTTTATTTTTTTTGACTATTTTTTTATTTAATTAAATGATTTTTTTTATTTAATTTAATTTTTTTATTTAATTTTAAATATTTTTATTTTTAATAATTTATTTTTTACCAATATTTTTTTGCTTTATTTTTTTTGTTTTCTTGTCTTGTTCTTCCTATTACAAAGTCGCCTTGTTCTACCTTATCTGTCACAGTTGTGCCAGCGCAAATATAGCTTTCATCTTCAATTATAACAGGAGCTATAATATTACAATTTGAACCGATAAAGACATGATTGCCAAGAATACTTTTAGATTTTGTTTTGCCATTATAGTTTACAAAAATAGCTCCACATCCAATATTACAATCATTTCCCATTTGGCAATCTCCAACATATGCCAAATGATTTATTTTACAATTTGCGCCTATTAAAGAATTTTTAATTTCGACAAAATTGCCGATGCGGCTATTAGATTTTATTAATGAATTAGGTCTTATTCTCGCAAATGGGCCGATGGATACATTGTCATGAATTTCGCTATTTTCAAGCACGCTTTTATGTATCTTGCAGTTTTTGCCAATATTGCAATCTGATATATAATTATCTTCCATAATCATGCTGTCATCATCTATAAATGTATTGCCTTCTATTATATTGTTAGGATAGATTGTTACATTTTTGCCAAACTTAACATCCTTTCCAATTATGCAACTATTCTTATTTATAAACTTTGTCATAAAGCTCCTTTTAATAATAATTGCTTATGAATTTTTGAGTATATTTGTTACAAGGATAGCACCAAAAGACTTTCTTTCATAAAATGAAAAAGGAGGTTTTATGTGCGGTATTTTTGGTTACATAGGAGAAAGAGTTGAGAGATGTCTATTAAAAGGGCTTAATATGCTTGAGTATAGAGGATATGACTCAGCAGGGATTGCAGTTGTTAGAGATAAAAAATTGGCAGTCACTAAAGAAGTAGGAAAGGTGGAAAATCTAAAATTAAAAGTCAAAGAAAGGGAAAACTTTGGAGTGGGCATTGCGCATACACGCTGGGCAACACACGGCAAGGTAAATTTAGCCAATGCTCATCCGCAGCTATCTGAAAATAGAAAAATAGCCTTAGTTCACAATGGTATTATAGAAAATTATGAAGTTTTAAAAGGCGAGCTTGAGAAAGAGGGAGTTAAATTTGACAGTGATACTGATAGTGAGGTAATTGTTAAACTTATAGGCGAAAAACTCACTTTAGAGAAGATAAATTATGTCATGGAAAAACTTGAAGGCTCATATGCCTTTGCAATGATATCAAAATTAGAAGATAAAATTTATTTTGCCAAAGACAAGTCGCCGCTATATATAGCTAAATTTACAGGTCATGCCATGGTGGCTAGTGACCCTTCTTGCTTTGCACAGTATTGCACAGAGTACTATGATTTATGTGATGGAGAATATGGTTATATTAGTAAAAATACAATAGCAATTTATAAAAATGGTCAAAGGGTGAAAAAAAAAGCAAAGGTTATCGATTTTAAATATTCTAGTCATAATCTTGATGGATTTAATCATTATATGATTAAAGAGATATATCAAAGCGGAGAAGCTCTTCAAAATATTATAGATAGATTTGGCAAAAAAAAGATGAAAGATTACATAAAAAATATAGCCGCTCAAGATATAGAGAAGATTTATTTGATAGGCTGTGGAACAGCTTATCATGCGGCTTTGATTGGCAGAGTTTATTTAAAAAACTATACCGATTTTGAAGTGGAGTGTGAATATGCGAGTGAGTTTGTCAGCCAAAGAAATAGAATAAACTCAAGGTCGCTTTGTATTTTTATTTCACAAAGCGGAGAAACAGCTGACACTATCTCAGCCTTGAAATTTTGTAGAGAAAGAGGGGCGCTTACATTGACGATAACTAATGTTGAATATAGCACATTAGCCAAACTTTCCAATTTTGTTTTGCCTATTTGCGCAGGTCAGGAGCGTGCGGTAGCCTCAACAAAGGCATATTTTGGGCAATGTCTGATTTTGTATATTTTAGCAAAAGTTTTAGCATGTCAAAATTATATAGCGTCATTAAAAGAGTTTTCTAAAGTTCTCAACTATGGCGATGATGAACAAATAGAAAAAATAACAAATTTTATCTATCAAAAAAATGAGTTGTTTTTTATAGGGAGGGGGATAGATTATATAACTTGTCAAGAAGCCTCTTTAAAACTAAAAGAAATTTCATATATAAATTCTCAAGCCTTGCCAAGCGGCGAACTTAAGCATGGCACGCTTGCACTTATAGATAAAAATAGCATTGTAATATCAGTTATAACAGATAGAGCTTTGTTTAAAAAATCTATCAATAACGCCTGTGAAATTAAATCAAGGGGAGGGAAATTAATTTTATTTACAAGTTTAACTGTATCAAAAGAGATTGAGGAAATTTTTGATTATATATTGAAAATAAAAGAAGCTCCATATGATTTTATTCCTCTTCAAACTATTATTCCTCTTCAAAAACT